>NZ_JBFATO010000020.1:0-126405 GCF_040678355.1 Streptomyces sp. NPDC052701 | reverse complement strand
TGGGTTGTTACCCAACCGCCCCCTACAGCCATATCCGGGGGGTTCGGGGGGGGGATCGGTGTTAAACCCCATTATCCGCGGGTGCGGCGCCTCCGCGACACGTGTCGCGGACAGCCGAACCGTCGCTATCTGAGCTGGTGTCGTTGGTTGTCTCGGCATCAGCGGTTTTCCCGTGACTCCATGGAACCCACCTGTTCCATGCGCCGGATCTCCCGCTCTGCTGCTTCCAAGTGCCCGAGGTCAAGGGCCATCGCGGCGCGCTCGGCGACGTAGTAGACGTCCTGGCGGATCCGACAGTCCAACCCTGGTTGGCGACACAAGGCCAGGAACCGTACTTCGAGACTGAGTTCGATGCGGCCCATCTCGTCCCGGACGTGGACCGGGAGTGCGGCGTGCCGGAGGTCCTTGGCGTAGTCACGCGTCTGCCGGTCGGCCTCGTCGGGCCGGGCTTCGACGGGCGGAGCGCGAGCGTGACCTGCGGAATTCCGAACAGATCTCCACGACCAGCAGTCGAGTCGACCGGCATGCCGAGGTCATTCTCACCAGGCCCACTCAGCACCCCGAAAGCGAGGCGGGGGCGGCTTCTCTGCTCAGACAGTTACGACGATCTTGCCGAGCGGGTGCCTGCGGGCATAGTCGATTGCCGCTTCGACGCCGTCGTCGAGTGAGTATCGGCGGGCGATCGGGGTGGAGAGTCGGCCCGCGGTTGCGGCCTCGGCGACGGCCCATGCGCCGTTGGTCTCATCGCCCATTTGCATCACGAAGGCCAGTTCCACGTCGTCGCGTTCCAGGTGCCGGGGCTCCGGCGGGGGGAAGACGATTGAGATCAGCCGGCCGCCCGGGCGCAGGCTGCGTGCCGCCGTAGGCAGGCCGTCGGCGAAGAGCGCAAGGTTGAGGACGACGTCGACGCCGGTGGGGTAGCCGTCGTAGCCGACCGTGTGGTGGGCTCCGAGGCTGCGCAGCAGTTCAGCGGCCTCGGTCGTGCGGGCGGTGGCCGTGATCTCGGCGCCGGCTGTGGCCAGGTTCGGAATGAGGGTCAGGCCGACCGCGCCGGTGGCGCCGATGACGAGGACGGACTCGCCGGGGCGAATTTTCGCGGTGTCCATGATGGCCAGTGTGGTGCCGCCCGCGATCGGCAGGGACGCGGCCTGCTCTGCGCCGAGGGCGGCCGGGCGGTGGCCCAGTGCAGGCGTGTCCGCCTCGAAGACCGCGTAGTCGGCGAGGGCACCGGTGCTCAGTGACGGCCGTACGAGGTCGGCGGCGAGGCGCAGCTGGCGGGGCAGGGCCATGCCGAAGATCTCGTCGCCCACGCGGAAGCGGGTGACGTCCGGTCCGGCTTCGGTGACGGTGCCCGCGAACTCGTTGCCGAGTGTGTAGGGGAACTGCAGGTCGACCAGTTCGCGATAGCCGCCGGTGACGACGCGTATGTCGGTGGGGTTGATCGTCGAGGCGGCGATCTTCACCAGGATCTGGCCGGGGCCGGGGCGTGGGATGGCGAGCTCGGCGATCGTGAGTTGCTCGGGATCTCCGTAGCCGGTCGCGACGAGTGCCCGCATGGTATCGGTTGTCATGACTTCACCGTATGGAGCATCCTGTGAGCAGTCGATGCTTGAACTACTCACTTTCTTGCTCGTTTGCGTCATCTAATCTGGGCGCATGGATCTCGTTGCGGACGTGTTGGAGATCTCCGGCGTGCGGGGCACGATCGGCGCACGGATCGAGGCGGGCGGGAGCTGGTCGATCCCGGTGACAGAGTGCACTACGGCAGTTCTGCACGTGGTTACCGCCGGCAGCGCCTGGCTCGAAAGCAGACACTTGTCGCCGCAGTGCCTGGAGCTGGCGGTGGGCGACGTGGTGCTCATGCCGTACGGGCCGTCGCACATGCTTGGCAGCGCGCCAGGGACGGGTACTTCAGTAGCGGCCGATCCGGCGATGGCGGCCCGGGCGCTCGAGACGGGTGAGGTGATTCGCCTGGGGTCACAGCCCGCCCGCACCCGCATCCTGACCATCAGCTACGACTGCGACCACACGGTGCGGACCCAGGTCCTCGGCGCGCTGCCGGAGGTGGTGCACATCCGCGGGGACCAGGGTGAGGCCGGTTTCGACGACACCGTCCGGATGATCGGGCGAGAACTGAGTCGCCCACTAATAGCGGGGAGAGCGGTGCTGAACAGCCTGGTCGACGTCATGCTCGTGCAACTCATGCGCGCCTGGCTCCCTACCCGGTCCGGACATCGTGGCACCTGGCTCGGAGTGCTCGAAGACCCGCTCGTGCGCAGCGCGATGGAACATTTGCACGCTGAGCCCGGACAGCCATGGACCACAACAACGCTGGCTTCCGCTCTCGGCGTTTCCCGGGCGACCCTGTCCCGCCGGTTCCCGGCAGCCATCGGGCAGAGCCCGGCCACCTACCTGACACAGTGGCGTATGGATCTGGCAGCGGTTCGCCTGCGCAAGACCCAAGAATCGGTCGAGTCCATCGCCGCAGCAGTCGGCTATCAGTCGACCCCCGCCTTCCACAGGGCTTTCGCCCGTTCGCACGGTGTGACACCTGGGCGATACCGCGCCGAGCGACGCAGGGGCAGTTACTGAAAACGGCTGCAGCTCCTTTCGAGGATAGGCTGAGCTGCGCATTCGCCGGTTCGACTCGACTGCTGGTCGTGGAGATCTGTTCGGAATCCCGCAGGTCACGCTCGCGCTCCGCATGCAGATCGACAGCGTAGGAGACGCAGGTCGCCGCGCCAGCCGCCTTGGTGGCCCAGTCGATCACTCGAGAGCACCCCGATCCGCAGTTCACGCAGGTAGAGCCGTCCCTCGAAAGGAGCTACACCCAACGGTTTTCCCGGGCTCAGCGGACGAACTCATGCCGGCTCGGTGCGGCTCATGATCTCCTCTCACAGCTCGGGTGTCCGCGACGGGGGCTTCTTGATCATTGCGGGTAGCCAACGTGCTGGTCATGGTGGCGGACAACATGGCGCATCTGGTGATCAACGCCGCCGCCCTGAAGTGATGGGGGTGACGGCGAGCCCCGAAGCGGAGGCGGGCAGGACCGGCTCACGGGCCGGGCAGGCCTCCGCACCGGCCCAGCGGCGCGGTCCGCGCGTGACACGTCCGTCTCGATGAGACGCGGGCGGCCCCTCGCCAAAGCGTCCGGAAACGCCGTACGCGTGCCCGGCCGGCCGCGGACGCGCCGGCCGGGCACGTCTGCGGCCCCGCCGGTTCGGCGGCTCGCGAGCGTCGATGTCGCCCTGCCCGGGTGGCCGTACGGCGGCGTGAGGGCCGGCGCGGGCATGTCGCCGTCTCGTCCGCCGCTCTCCGCGCCGGGGAGGCGGGACGGCGCAGGGCCGCTCGCGAGGGGGCGTCGCGTTCCGCGCGCTGCCGGCCGCTCCCGCCGAACGCATGGGCGTACGGGGCCCGTTGGCATGCGTGTGACGGACCCGGCGCCGGGAGCCCGGGCAGTCCCTGCCGAAGGGGCGGGGCGGTCGGCGGCTACCGGTGCCGTTCCCAGTCGGTCCGGGTGAGGCCGTACTCGACCTCGCCGTGCTCGGAGCCTTCGATGGCCTCGGGCCAGTCCCCGGTGAACTTCCGCAGGAACCTCAGGCCCGCCTTCTCCATCACCCGCCGGGACCGGGTGTTGACCGCCATGGTGTTCGCGGTGATCCGTTCGACGCCGAGGTCGGTGAACCCTTTGGCGATCAGGGCCCGGGATCCCTCGGTGGCGTATCCCCTGCCCCAGGCGGCCTTGTCCAGCCGGTAGCCGAGTTCGGCCACGGCGGCGCTGTGCTCGTCCAGGGGACGGAACTCGAACCAGCCCAGGAAGATTCCGGTGGCCTTCTCCTCGGCGGCCCAGTAGCCGCGGGTGCCGAAGCACGGGTGGTCGTGCAGGAGCCGTGGCAGGGTACGCGTCCGGATCGTCTCGCGGCTGGTCGGCTTGCCGCCGTTGAGGAAACGCATGACCTCGGGGTCGTTGTCCAGGGCGAGGAGGCGATCGGTGTCGGCTTCGGTGAAGGGGCGCAGCACGAGCCGCTCGGTCTCCAGGAAGACGTCCATGCCGTGATCCTCACTTCCGGCCACCGGAACCGCCACCGGATATCACAGCCCTGCGCGGCCGGACCGGAGCACGAGGGCGCGGAACGCGGCGACCACGGGCCGCAGATCGACTCGGTGCCATGTCGCCCACAACTGGACGGACCTGTGGTGCCAGGGAAGTTCGCGCACCGTGACGGTTTCCGACATGCCGCGGACCATGCTCTTCTGCACCAGTGCGAGCCCGAGCCCGGAGGCGACCAGACCGAGCGCGGTCAGTGGCTCCGCGGCGTCCATGCGGATGTCCGGCGTGAACCCGGACGCGGCGCACGAGGCGACGAAGGTGTCGCGCCAGGCCGGGTCCTGGGGGTTCTCGACGGCGATCCACGGCCGGCCGTCGAGGTCCTTCGGCGTCAGTTCCTCCCGGTCGGCGAGCGGATGCCGGGCGGGCAGGGCGAGCAGCAGGGGGTCCTCCGTCAGAGGCGCGGCCAGCAGGTCCGGATCGTCCGCGGGCGGCGGCTCCTGGACGAGCGCGATGTCGAGGCTGCGTTGCCGCAGGCCCTCGAACTGTTCGGCGGGAGGCAGGCTGTACAGGGCGATGTGGATGGCGGGGCGTTCGTCGTGCAGGGCGCGCAGCGCGCCGGGCAGGACGCCGGTGTGCATGGCGTCGGCGATGTAGCCGATGCACAGGCCGCCCTCCTCGCCCCGGCCGAGCCGGCGCCCCAGGTTCTCCAGGCGGTCCGCGTGCCGCAGCAGCGCCTGCGCCTCGGCCAGGAAGATCCGCCCGTCCGAGGTCAGCCGGATCCTCTGCTGACCCCGCTCGAACAGGGTGAGCCCCAGGTTCTTCTCCAGCTGGGCGATCTGCCGGCTGAGCGGCGACTGGGATATGTGCAGCCGCTCGGCGGCGCGGCCGACGTGTTCGGTCTCGGCGACCGCCACGAAGTAGTGAAGCTGACGCAGATCAAGCATTTAAGACCTCTGGGGACTCAAGTATGTCCAATCAAGTCTTGGACAGTCTCAAGCTCGGATCCTAGCCTCGAACGCGTCGGGGCGACGGATCACCCGCGAGGGCCTCTCCGCCGCCACACGCACCACAGCGAGGATCTTCTTCATGTCCCTCTCCTCCCTCCTGCCCGGCCCGCTGGGCTTCGGCACCGCACCGCTGGGCAACATGTTCCGGGCCATCCCCGACGAGGAGGCCGCCGCCACCGTCGAGGCCGCCTGGGAACAGGGCATCCGCTACTTCGACACCGCTCCCTTCTACGGTGCGGGTCTGTCCGAGATCAGGCTGGGCGAGGTCCTGGCCACTCGCCCGCGGGACGAGTTCGTCCTGAGCACGAAGGTCGGCCGCGTCATCCTCGACGAGGTGGAGGATCCCGCCGCCCGCGACCTGGGCGAGAAGGGCGGACTGTTCGAACACGGCCGCCCGAACAAGATCGTCGACGACTACACGGCGGACGCCACGCTGCGCTCCATCGAGGACAGCCTGAAGCGGCTGAGGACGGACCGGCTGGACATCGTGTGGGTGCACGACGTCGCACAGGACTTCCACGGCGACGAGTGGCTGGCGGTCTACGAGACGGCCCGCACCGGTGCCTTCCGTGTCCTGCAGAGGCTGCGCGACGAAGGCGTCATCAAGGGCTGGGGCCTGGGCGTCAACCGCGTCGAGCCCCTCGAGGTGACCCTCGACCTCGACGAGCCGAAGCCGGACGCGTTCCTGCTCGCCGGCCGCTACACCCTCCTCGACCACGAGCGCGCCCTGCAGCGGCTGCTGCCGGCCGCCGCCGCGCAGAACGTCGACATCGTGGTCGGCGGGCCGTACAGCTCCGGCGTGCTCGCGGGCGGGCAGCACTTCGAGTACCAGCAGGCACCGCCCGCGGTCGTCGCCCGGGTGGAGCGCATCAAGGCCCTCGCCGCCCAGCACGGCGTCGGCATCAAGGCGGCCGCACTGCAGTTCTCCCTCGCCCACCCGGCCACCGCGGCGGTCATTCCCGGCGCCACGCGGCCGAGCCGCATCGCCGAGGACGTCGCCGCGCTCGACGAGACGATTCCGGCGGCCTTCTGGGCGGCACTGCGCCAGGAAGGGCTGATCGCCGAGAGCGCCCCCGTACCCGCCGTCTGACCCACCCGGTCATCACAGGAGACAACCATGGCCCACACCACCGCATCCCTCGACATCCCGGCCGGTCCCGACCGGGTCTGGCAGCTCGTCGGCGGCTTCGACTCGCTGCCGGACTGGCTGCCGTACATTCCGCAGAGCAGGCTCAGCGAGGGCGGTCGCGTCCGCAGCCTCACCAACGAGGAGGGCGACGTCATCGTCGAACGCCTCGAGGCGTTCGACAACGAGGCGCGCACCTACAGCTACTCCATCCTCCAGGCGCCCTTCCCCGTCACCGACTACCGCTCCACCCTGACGGTGCACGAGGTTCCCGGCACACGGGCGTCCCGAGTGGAGTGGTCCGGCACCTTCACCCCGGCAGGTGTCGGCGACGACGAGGCGATCGCCCTCTTCCACGGCATCTACACCGAGGGCCTGGCCGCCCTGAAGCAGACCCTCGGCGCCTGAGAGCGCGCCGGCGGGGCCGGGCAGGCGCCGGCCGCCGGGCGGCGCGGGCCCGCCCGTACCTGAGCGAACTCACCTCGCGGGCGGCCTGGGAGGCGTGGCGCGACCTCATCGTCGAGCGCTACCGCGACCAGGGCCTGCACTGCCCGCTCGGAGTGCTGACCGCCGACGTGGGCCGGTACCGCCCGGCCGCGCAGGCCGTCACGGCGCAACTGGTGCGGCGGTGGCAGGAGTGCGTCCGAGCCGGTATCGAGGCCACGCAAGCGTCCGGCGAGGCCGATCCGGCCCTCGACGCCGACCGCACGGCCGCGGCTGTGATCGCCACGGTCCAAGGCGGTGTCACCGTCCTGCTCTCCACGGGCTCCGCGGAACATCTGGAGGCCGGGCTGAACCTCTGCCTCGACCACCTGCTGGTGTGAACGCACGATCAGCGGCAGTCGGGCGATCGTGTCCCGCCTCGGCCCACCGGCCCGCCCGGCCGCCGGTCCACTCGCACAGGAGAGTCGGCGTGGGCGGCCCCGGCCGCCGCACCTCGCGCCCCGCAGGGTCAGAACGAAGCTCCCCGAGGGCTGCCGTCCTCCTGCCGCGCGGTGGCCTGGTGGGCGAGGAGCTTCCACGCGCCGCCCACCCGGGCCCACACTCCGAGCGAGCGGTTCGCCAATTTCCTGCGCACTCCCCTCGCGGTCATATCGACATGCATTTCACCGATTACCACGGCGGTGTCGCCGGCCACTGTCACGCGCTCGACGAGGTGATCGATCCGGTGGTACACGTAATGGCCGCTCCCGCACTTCTCGATAAACGAATCGAGCGTGTCGACAGTTCCGCTCGAGTGGGTGTAGGCGAGATCGGGGTGAGCGAGATCGGAAAAGCCTTCGAGGTCGTGTTCCGCGATGCTGTCGAAACGACGCTTCTCCAGTTCGCGGACGGTGTGCACGTCGGTTGCAGTCACGTTCTTCCTCCGCCTCGGGCCCAGCGTGGTGCCACCTGCCGGTCTGCCTGGCCAGTCTGCATGCGCCCCCGGTGGGAGTCGCGCCCATTTCGGACTAGTCAGATCTGCGGAGTGCCCGCTCCTCAAACAAGCAGAAAAGGTGAAGCTGCCCGTCTTTCCCCTTCCTATGATCCGGTAGCAGGAATGTCCTGGCTCTCGAAGGGAATCACCGGTGCTGAAGCGAGTCCTGCTTTCCGAGACCGATCTGCCCGACCGCTGGTACAACATCCTTCCCGATCTGCCCGCTCCCCTCCCCGGCCCGCTCAACCCGGTGACGATGGCCCCGCTCCAGCCCGAGGACCTGGCCGACCTGCTCCCGCGGAAGGTCATCGAGCACGAGTTCACCCAGGACCGCTGGGTGGAGATCCCGGAGCCGGTGCGGGACGTCTACAAGATCTGGCGGCCCTCCCCGCTGGTCCGTGCGGAACGCCTGGAGCGCGCGCTCGACACACCGGCACACATCTACTTCAAGTTCGAGGGCGTGTCCCCCTCGGGCTCCCACAAGCCGAACACCGCCGTCGTCCAGGCGTACTACGCCGCCGAGGAGGGCGTCCGCCGGCTGACCACGGAGACCGGGGCGGGCCAGTGGGGCTCCGCCCTGTCGTTCGCGGGTGCGCTGTTCGGGCTCGAGGTGAACGTCTACATGGTCCGCGCGTCCTTCGAGCAGAAGCCCTACCGCAAGTCGCTGATGCAGAGCTGGGGCGCCCAGGTCTACGCCTCGCCCACGCAGCGGACCGAAGCCGGGCGCCAGATCCTGGCCAAGGACCCCGACTCGCCCGGCAGCATCGGCATCGCCATCAGCGAGGCCGTGGCGGACGCGCTGAGCCGGGACGACACCAAGTTCGCGCTGGGCTCCATCATGAACAACGTGCTGCTGCACCAGAGCGTGATCGGTCTGGAGGCGAAGAAGCAGATGGAGATCATGGGCGAGTACCCCGACGTGGTGATCGGCTGCGTCGGCGGCGGCTCCAACTACGCCGGGCTCGCCTACCCGTTCCTGCAGGACCGGCTCACCGGCGAGCGCACCGGGACCCGCTTCGTCGCCGCCGAGCCCGAGGCCTGCCCCACCCTCACCCGGGGCAAGCTGGCCTACGACTACCCGGACACCACCGGCCTGACCCCGCCGCTGTACATGCACACCCTCGGGCACGACTTCATCCCCGGCTCGATCCACGCCGGCGGCCTGCGCTACCACGGCGACGCGCCCAGCCTGTGCCTGCTGAAGGAGCACGGGCTGATCGAGGCCCGGGCCTTCCCGCAGACCGAGGTGTTCGACGCGGCGGTGCGGTTCGCGCGCAGCGAGGGCTTCGTCATCGCCCCCGAGTCGTCGCACGGGCTGAAGGCGGCGCTCGTCGAGGCGCTGGCCGCCCGTGAGGCGGGGCAGGAGCGGGTCGTGCTGTTCAACATCTCCGGGCACGGCAACTTCGACCTGGCCGCCTTCGACTCCTTCCTGGCCGGGACGATGCAGAACCCGACGGTCACGGACGAGCAGATCGCGGCGAGCCTGAGCGACCTCCCCTCGCCCGCCGCCTCGGCCTGAAGACGGTGGTGACGACGCGCCCCGAACTGCGGGGCACCTTCGGCGCGGTGTCCTCGACGCACTGGCTGGCCTCGGCGGCGGGTATGGCGACCCTGGAGGCCGGCGGCAACGCCTTCGACGCCGCCGCCGCGACCGGCTTCGTCCTGCAGGTGGTCGAACCCCATCTGAACGGGCCCGGTGGCGATGTGCCGATCCTCTTCTTCGACGCCGCCGCGGGCCGCGCCCGGGTCATCTGCGGGCAGGGGCCGATGCCGCGGGCGGCGACGCCCGCGGCGTTCCGGGCCCTGGGCCTGCCCCGGATCCCCGGCTCCGGGCTGCTCCCGGCCACTGTGCCCGGGGCCTTCGGGGCGTGGTTGAGACTGCTGGCGGAACACGGCACTCTGCGCCTCGGGCAGATCCTCCGGTACGCCATCGGTTACGCGGCCGACGGCTACCCGGTCCTGCCGAAGGCCGCCGAGGCCATCGGCGTCCTGACGGAGTTGTTCCGCGACGAGTGGGCGGAGTCCGGCCGCACCTACCTGGTGGACGGCGCTCCGCCCCGCCCCCGCTCCCGGCTGCGCAACCCGGCCCTGGCCGAGACCTACCGGCGGATCCTCAAGGAGGCCGAGGCCGCCGGAGCCGACCGCGAGCAGCAGATACGCGCCGCCCACCAGGCGTTCTACGGCGGTTTCGTCGCCGAGGCCATCGACGCGCACATGCGCACCGACGTGCTCGACGCGACCGGACGCCGCCACCGGGGGCTGCTCACCGGCGACGACATGGCCCGCTGGGAGCCCGGTACGGAGGCCACGGTGAGCCGTGGCTACCGGGGTCTCGAAGTGCACAAGCCGGGCCCCTGGTCGCAGGGCCCGGTCTTCCTCCAGCAGCTCGCCCTGCTGGAGGGGTTCGACCTCGCGGCGATGGGGCTGGACAGCGCCGACCACCTGCACACCGTGATCGAGTGCGCCAAGCTGGCGTACGCGGACCGGGAGGCTTGGTACGGCGACCCGGACTTCACCGACGTACCGCTGAGCGCGCTGCTGTCCGACGACTACGCGGACGCTCGCCGCCGCCTGGTCGGCAACCGTGCCTCCGGCACGCTGCGGCCCGGCGCCCCGACGGGCCGGCCACCGCGGATCCCGCCGCCGGACCCGGCCGAGCCGCCCGTCGGACCGTACTGGCAGGGGCAGCTGTACGACGGGCTGCCCACCGTGGTCCCGCCGGTGGTGGCGGCGACCGAGGCACGCGGCGACACCTGCTGTCTGACCGTCACCGACCGGCACGGCAACATGGTGGCCGCCACGCCCAGCGGCGGCTGGCTGAAGAGTTCCCCGGTGGTCCCCGGGCTCGGCTTCCCGCTGGGCACCCGGGGCCAGATGGCCTGGCTGGAGGAGGGGCACCCCAACTCCCTGGCACCGGGCAAGCGGCCCCGTACGACGCTGAGCCCCACCCTCGTCCTGGAGGAGGGCCGGGCCCGGCTGGCCTTCGGCACCCCCGGCGGGGACCAGCAGGACCAGTGGACGCTGGGCTTCTTCCTGGCCTGCGCCGACTTCGGGCTCGATCTGCAACGCGCCACCGAGACCCTCGCCTTCCACTCCGAGCACGTCCCGTCCTCGTTCACGCCCCGCACGCACCGGCCGCTCGCCGTACGGATCGAGAGCCGCCGCCCCGACGAGGTCGCCTCGGACCTCGAACGCCGCGGGCACGCTCTGGTGTCCGTGCCCGACTGGTCACTGGGCAAAGTGTGCGCCGTGGGCGCCGAACCGGGTGGCGGCCTGTTGCTCGCCGCCGCGTCACCGCGTGGCGAGCAGGCCTACGCGGTCGCCCGATGAAACACCGGAAAGGATTCCCGAACCCGTGTCCCTCCCCGTGGACGAACCCACCCCGCCCGGCCGCGCCCCGCAGGCCGCCCTGCACCACCTGGCGGTCGAGACGGCCGACCTGGACAACTGTGTCGCGTGGTACACCGAGTTCTTCGCAGGCACCGTCACCTGGACCCTCGACACCTTCTCCGACCTGACCCGCGACCGGCTGCCCGGCATCACCCGGCTGACCGAGGTGGTGGCCGCCGGCACCCGGTTCCACGTGTTCAGCCGCTCGGCCCCCTACGCCCGGCCGCATCCGGACACGGTCCAGTTCCAGCACGTGTGCATGACCGCCGCGGACGCCGAGGAGTTACGGCAGTGGCGGGACCGCTGGCAACGGTTGTTCGCCTCCGGACGCTATGCCTTCGCACGCCCGGAACCCCCGACGGAGATCGTCGTGGACTGCGACGGAGTGAGCAGCTTCTACGCCTACGACGTCAACGGGCTGGAATACGAGTTCACCCACGTACCGGCGGAGGCCGAGGGGCGGTGAGCGCGCTGGACGGCAACTCGACCACCGGCCTGCTGGAAGCCGACGTCGCCGGTTTCGGCGGCCACGCCTACGGGCTCGAACCCCTGGTGCTGCCGCCCGTCCCGGTGCGCGGCGGCGACGACGGTCACCTGACGCGGCGGTACGCGGAGCTCCTCGGCACGGGTCCGGACACCGGTACCGGGCCCCCGGGCGCGCTGGACGCCGCGGACTGCGCGGACCGGCTGTTCTGGTTCCGGTGGATCACCGGCCACCAGCTCGCCTTCATGCTCTGGCAGGAACTGGGACGGCGGGCCGCCGGGGCCGCCGTCCCGGCGCCGCCGGAGGAGGTGGCCGCGGCGGCCCGCCTGGTACGCGGCTACTCGGCCATGCTGCTGTACACGGCGTCGTGCACCCGGGAGGTCTACCACCGGGTCATCAGGCCGAGCATGGCACTGCACCACCCCGCGTTCAGCGGCGCCTGGGCCCGTGACTACGGCCCCGTACGGGCCCTTCTGCGGGGCCGGCTGCCCGCCGCCTGGGACGGCCGGTCCGACGCCCTGCTGGAGGAGTGCGCGCTCAACGAGGCCGTGCACGAGGGCATCGCCGCGAAGCTGGTGCCCGGCGCCCCCTCGCTGCTCCAGTCGGTGGCGGGCGACAGCCGCGCTCTGCCGCGCGATGTCCGGGCGGTCCTGTTCGACACGTACTTCCTCACTCTCCGGGCGCCTTGCTCGCCCGCGGAGGTCGCCGCGCAACTCCTGCGCCGGATACGGGTGGTGCGGGACGACCTGGCGGCCAACGGCCTGTACCCGGCGGTCGCCTCCAGCCGCGCCGAGAAACCGGACGCGCTGCGGACGCCACGTGTCGAGGAGATCGAACGCGCCGTCCCCCAGCTCCTCGGCAGGATCGCCCGGGACTGCGTACGGCCTTCCCCTCCGGAGCACTCCGCCCCCGTCCCGGCCTCCCCTCCCTCCCCCGCCCCCGCTTTCGGGCACCCGTTGGAAGGAAGCGGATCCCATGGCGCATGACGTGATCGTGGTCGGCGGCGGCATAGCGGGCTGCGCCGCCGCCGAACGACTGGCCGGCCCGGGGCTGAGCGTGCTGCTCCTGGAGCGCGGCGCACTGGCCGGCGGCGCCACCGGCCGCAACCAGGGCGGTCTGCTGCCGAGCCCGTTGCCCGCCTGCGCCGGCCTGTTCGCCGAGGCGGTCGCCTACTACGAGCAGGCCGAGCGGCAGAGCGAGGTGCCCTTCCGGTTCCGTCCGCACGGCTATCTGCTGGTCGCCGCGGACGAGGAGGGCATGGACCGGGCCCGCGGCCACGGCCGGGCACTGTCCCGGGCCGGGTTCCCGGCCCGCGAGGCCGGTCCGCGGGAACTGCGGGAACTGGAACCCGCCCTGGCCCCCGACCTGGCGGGCGCGGTGGTGGTCGAGGGGGCGCACGCCCTGCACCCGGTGCTGGCGGCCGCGGCGCTGGCCGGGCGGGCCGCCCGGGCGGGCGCCGAGATCCGCACGCACACCCCGGTCCGGGGTCTGACGACGGACGGCGACCGGGTCACCGGCGTGGTCACGGACGACGGGCCGCTGGCGGCGGGAGCAGTGGTGCTCGCGGCGGGGCCGTGGTCACGGAGCCTGGCCCAGCAGGCCGGGAGCGATGTGCCGGTCTTCGGGGCGCGCGGCTGGCTGGTGCGCACGGCACCGGTCACGGGTGCGGTGTTCCGCCACACGCTGATGCAGTCCACTTGGCACGGCCAGGCCGGTCTGAAGCGCAACGGGCCACCCTTGCTGGCTGAACTCGCCGCGCCCGCGCCGGCGACGGGCACCCAGGTCGTCTTCTCGCTGCAGCCGTTGCCGAGCGGGGAGGTCGTGCTCGGCTCCAGCAGCGGCCCGGCGCTGCAACTCGACGACGTACGGGACGGCGAGGAGGCGGTGACGCTGATCTCGGCGGCGGCTGCCCGGCACGCCCCGGTGCTGGCCGGGACACCGGTGCGGGCGGCGTGGTCGGGGGTACGCCCGATGTCCCCCGACGGCCTGCCCATCGTGGGGCCGGCGCCCGGTGCTCAAGGGCTGTGGCTGCTCACCGGGTTCGGCATCGACGGTATGCCGTTGGCACCCGGCACGGCCCGGCTGCTGGCGGAACACCTGTTGTCCGGCCGTCGCCCGGCGGACGCCGAGCCGTTCGCGCCGCAGCGGTTCGGCGGATGAAAGGCCCGTGGGAGCCGGCCGCGCGAGAGGCGGTGGGGGCCGGCGCTGCCGGTCCCCACCGCCTCTCCGTTGCGCACCCGCGAGCGGTCGGCCGACTCCGCTCGGCGGGACGGCGGGCCCGTGTCACGAGGACAGTTCCTCGATCTTCGGGTTCACCAGTTCGACGAGCCGCGCGGCCTCGATGCGCACGGTGCGGTCGGCGCGTCCGCTGCCGCAGTACACGGTGCCCATACGGGTCACCGACGCGTCGAAGACGATCACGACGTCCGGCAGGTCGCACACGGGGCTCGCGCCGCCCGGCTCCATGCCCAGCAGGCTCAGCTCACCGGGTTCGGCCTGCCGGAGCTTGGCGCGGGACACACCCGCCGCCCGGGCCAGCCGGCCGTAGTTGACGCGACCGGTGACGGGCAGGGCGGCGAGCACGAAACCGCCGTCGGCCGTCCTGAAGACCATGGTCTTCAGTAACTGCTCCGTGGCGAGGCCGAGTTTGGTCTCGGCGTCCTGTTGTCCCACGATCGGCACGTGGTCGAGGACGGTGAACGGGACCCCGGACTTGCGGAGCACCTCCTCGGGAGACAGGACACCGGTGGGCTCCACGGGCTGCGACATCTCACTCCTCGTCGGCTGGGGCCGGCCGGGAGCGGCCGGCGTCCGCCACGCTACCGTCCGACGGCCACGCGGCGTACCGGCGCAACCCGTACAGCAGCGGGGTCTGTCCGGGTCCGGTGGTGACGCTGACCCGGAGCACCCGGCCGAAGACCACGGTGTGGTCCCCGACCCGCCGCACGCCGTCGACCCGGCAGTCGCCCACGGCGTGCGCGGCGTCCCGCAGGTGGGGGCCGGCCGCCGCGGCGTCGGGCAGATGCCAGGCCGTCCGCCGGAACCGGTCCGGTGCGCCGGAGGCGAACAGCTCCGCCACGTCCCGGGCGGAGTGGTGCAGCAGGTTGACGCTGAACGCCCCGGTGTCCTCCAGCGCGTCCAGTGTGGGGCTGCCGCTGCGCACGCACACCAGGAGCGTGGGCGGGCTGAGGGAGACGCTGCACAGGGACGAGCAGGTCATGCCCCAGGGACGGCCGGTGTGGTCCATGGCCCCGAGCACCGCGACGCCGGTGGGGAACAGGGCCATCAGGGACCTGAAGTCGTCCTGGCCCGCGGTGGTCTCCTGAACGGCCGCGGCGGCCGCGTCAGGCCTCGTCATGGGACAGCTCCTCGGACGCGGGGCGGGCTGGGATGCCGGCGGCGGCGCCGGCGCCTGTGCCGGGCCCGGGGCGGGTGGCGGGGCCGGCTGGGGGATGCCGGCGGTCCACGGCCGACAGCAGCGGACCGGTGGCGGCCGTCGTCACCACCGCCATCAGCGCCAGGGCGAGGAAGAGCCCGGAGGAGAGGATCCCGGCCGACAGCCCGGCCTGCAGCACGGCGATCTCCGTCAGGCCACGGGTGTTCATCAGCACCCCGAAGCGCAGCGCCGTCCCGGTGGGCAGCCGCGCGGCGCGTGCGCCGGCGTAGCCGCCGCCCAGTTTGGCGGCCGTGGCGAGCAGCAGCACCAGGGCGAGGGTCGCCCAGGAGAAGCCGTCCGGTCCGTCCGTGGCCATCTGGAGGCCGGCCGTCACGAAGAACACCGGGACGAACAGCAGCCCGCACCGCTGCACGGTCCGTACGGTCCTGGTCCGCGGCCCCCGTTCGCCGTCCTGAGGGACGGCGAGCCCGACCAGTACCGCGCCGAAGATCGCGGTGAGCCCCGCCCGCTCCGTCGCCACGGCGGCCGCGACGGCGATCGCGCACAGCGCGACCGCTGCGGCGGCCGGCCACCGGGCGCACAGCCTGCCGACGGCCGCCCTGCCGAGCAGCCGCCGTAGCGCCAGGGCCGCCACCGCTCCGGCGGCGATCACCGCGACCGCGCGGACGAGCCGTCCGCCGCCAGTCGCGGCGACGGCCAGCGCGGCGGTCAGCACCAGCCAGGTCAGGGCGTCGATGGAGACGGCGACGAGGAGGGACAGCCGGCCCTCGGTGGTGTCCACGATGTCCCGGTCGGTGAGGATCCGCGCCAGCACCGGTACGGCCGTGACGGCGAACGCGGCGGCGAGCAGCAGCACCAGCGCCGCGGTGGGCGCCGCACCGCGCTCCCCCGGCACGTCCCGCCACACCACCCAGCCGGACACCAGCATTCCGGCGAGCAGCCCGGGCAGCAGGGAACCGGCCAGCAGCCAGCCGTACGAGCGTGGCGAGATCTCGCTGCGGCGCGGCCGCGCGCTGTGCCCGACGCCGGTCAGGTACAGCGCGAGACCTGCCAGACCGACGGTGTGCAGGTGGTCGGTGACCCCGGCGGGCAGGAGCGTGTCGGCGAGGCCGGGGCCGGCCGCCGTGGTCAGGACGGGGACGACGATCAGGCCGAGGGCGATCTCTCCGACGACGGGCGGCTGGCGTACCAGCGCCGCCGCCCGGCGGGCCGGCCGGGCCACGACGAGCACCACGGCCAGCACCGCCAGGGCGTGCAGGGCGATCGCCATCAGCGCAGCCTCGACAGGTACTCCACCTGGCTGGGCAGGGCGTCGACCAGTTTCCGCGCCTGTTCCCGGACCCGGCTCAGCTCCTGCCGGGCCGCGCGGCTGTCGATCAGGTCCAGTGCGGGCGGGTGGCGCAGCGGGATGCCGCCGAGGCCGAGGGCCATGCAGACGTAGCTGTAGGGCTCGAAGGCGTGGTAGTAGGGGTAGGTGGTGTTGTTGTCGGGGAGTTTGCTCTGCCACTGCTTCAGGCGCATCGCCATGTCGTCGGGGACCGCGCGCTTCTTCGCGTCGCGCCAGTAGTCGTTGTCCACGCGGGCGGCACCCCGGTAGTGCAGGATCAGGAACTCCCGGACACCCTCGATGGCCCGGGCCGTGCTGAGGTTGTACGTGTCGCGCAGCACCGGGTCCCGGTCCGTGCCGGGGAAGTACCTGACCAGTTGTTCGATCGCGTGCTGGATGAGGAAGATCCCGGTCGACTGCAGTGGTTCGACGAAGCCGGCGGACAGTCCGATGCCCACGCAGTTGTTGACCCAGGCCCGGTCGGAGCGGCCGATCCTCATCCGGATGTGGTTGGCCTCCTGGTCCGCGGCGGCGGGCCCGACGAAGTCGCGCAGGACCCGCTCGGCCTCCTCGGGCTCGCAGTAGTCGCTCGCGTAGACGTATCCGGTGCCGATCCTGTCGTACAGCGGGATCGTCCAGATCCATCCGGCGTCCTGGGCGGTGGCGGTGGTGCACGGCCTGATGCCCCGTACGGCGGTGTCGACGGGTACCCGCAGGGCGACCGCGCGGTCGTTGGGGAGGGCGTCCTGGAAGGAGATGAACGGCTCCTTCAGGGCGTCGCCGAGCAGTCGGCTGCGGAAGCCGGAGCAGTCGACGTAGAGGTCGGCGGTCAGGTCGCCGTGCTCGCGGGTGCGCAGGCCGTCGATCCAGCCGCGCTCGTCGACGCGCACGTCCACGACGTCGTCGATGATCCGGCGGGCGCCGCGTTCGACGGCATACCGGCACAGGAAGTCGGCGAGCAGGGAGGCGTCGAAGTGGTAGGCGTAGGGGAACTGGGTGCTCTGCTCGGCGAGCGTGGTCCGGTACAGCGGACGGTCGGGGTCCTCGTCGAAGTCCTGCTCGAAGAGCCGGTGGTCCAGGTACCTGGGGGACGCCTTCGCGTCGCAGAGCCAGGGTATGAGGAAGCAGTCCCGGTCGAAGCGGTCCGTCTCACCGGCCTTCTGCCACCAGTCGGTGAGCGGCACGCCGTCCACGACCCGCATCCGTTCGAACGGGTGGTAGAAGTACGTGCCGGGCGCCCGCCAGTTCTCCAGCCGCACCGCCAGTTTGTACGTGCCGTTGCACTCGGGCATCCAGTCGGCCTCGCTGAGGCCGAGATAGTCGAAGAAGTGGCGGACCGTGCTGAAGGTGGCCTCCCCCACCCCGATGGTGCCGATCCGCCGGGACTCCACCACGGTGACGTCGACGCTGTCCGCGAAGGCCGCCCGCAGGTAGGAGGCGGTCATCCACCCAGCCGTTCCACCGCCCAGGATCACCACGCGCTGTGTCATGCCTGGTGACCCTAGGCGTGGTCGCCGTGCGGCGTCTTCGGCAGTTCGGACGGACCGCGGCGGACCGCCGCGTCGAACGGACTAGGCCGAAGTGACCAGTTCCTCCTTATGCACTTGCCAATGAAATGTGGCGAAAAAACACGCACTCCGGCTCATAGCCGTGAGACATGATGAGGTGCTGTTCGATTCTGTCCATTGCTGCGACTCGCGGCGCAGGGGGGCTCGTGGGCAAGGCTCGATCCGGCCAGAATCCGGCATCGGAAGACCTGGTCGAAGCCGAGAAGCCGGGACTGTTGCGCGTTTTCCTCATCGACGACTCCAGTCTGGTGCATGCCGGGCTCGTCGATGTTCTGCGGGGCTACCCCGACCTCACCCTCGTCGGCAGCGCCCGCGACGGCCCGACGGCGCTCGAGGCCACTCTCGACTCCACGGTGGACGTGCTCGTGATCAACACCGCCTGCCGGTCCATCGACGTCGTGCACCTGATGCACCAGGCCGTCCACTACTCCGGTGCCGGAGTCTCGCGCATGCTGCTGCTGACCAACGACGCGAACGATCCCGTCCACGCGGAGGCGGACAAGCTGGGTGCCGGGGGCGTGGTGCTGGCCTGGGAGGAGCCGGAGTTCCTGGTGTCCGCCATCAGGCTGGTCTCCGGGGGGTACCGGATCAACGTACCCGACCGGGGGGAGCCCGACCGGGCTCCGCCCCGGAGGCAGTCCGTCCGCCATTCGGCGCTGGACCTGCTCACGCTCCGCGAGCGGCAGGTTCTCAAACTGCTGGCGCGCGGCATGAAGAACTCCGAGATCGCCGGGGAACTGGTGGTCAGCGAGAGCACCGTCAAGACGCACGTACAGAACCTGCTGGTCAAGCTCGGTTTGCGGAACCGGGCCAGCGCGGTCGCGGTGGCGTACGAGTTGGGCATCACCCGGGCCGAGCGGGCGGGTTGAGCGCAGTGGGCGGGTCGACCCGGCCGACGGGCCGGCTGGGGCGGCCGGCCGCACCGACCACGGCCGTCGCTTCGACCGTGCCGCCACCGGCCAGCGACCACCGACCACCGACCACCGACCACCGACCACCGACCACCGACATGATCCGAGACTCCGAGGAACGCATGCGCATCCTGATTCTGACCTTCTACCACGGCCTCGGTCATGTGGTGCGATGCGCCCGGGTGGGCGCCGAACTCGCGGCCGCCGGGGCCGAGGTGCTGGTCGGTACGGCCGAGCCCGCCCGGCACATCGTCGCCGCGCGCGGGCTCGACTCGTTCGCGGTGAGCGAGTTGCCTCCCTTTCCGCCCCGGCGGGCGGACGAGGAACCGCCGCCCCCGCCCCCCGACGGCCGGATCCGGCTCGCGGACCCCGGCTACCTGGCGACGGCCCTGGCCGAGGAGCGGGCCGCCATCCGGGAGTTCGGGCCTGATCTGGTGGTCGTCGACTTCCGTGTCACGGGCGCGGTGTCGGCGGCGCTGGAGGGCGTGCCGGCCGCCTGGATGGTCAACACCGGCTTCTTCTCGTTCCCCTTTCCGCACGTTGTCCGGGATGTCGTACCGGAGCTGGAGAGACTCGGTGTGCCGCCGGAGACCGCGCGGCGGATCCTCGGCGACGTCCTGTACATCCCCGACTGGTCGCGGTTCGATCCGCTGTCGGGCATCGATCCCGGCGAATCCGGCGCGGCCCTGCGGACGCTGAGCGAGATCCGGCACGTCGGTCCGGTCCTGAAGGAGTCGCCCGCCCGCATGCCCTCCCGGGCCGAGGCCCGCAAGCGGCTGGGTGTGGAGGGGGACGGCCCCCTGGTGTACGTCAGCCTGGGCGGTACGGCCCAGGGGTTCGCCACGCTCTGCGAGGTCGCCCCCCGGCTGGGCCGGCTGCCCGCCCGCACGGTGCTGGTCACCGGCCCCAACATTCCCCTGGACCGGCTGCCGGACCAGACCGCCGACCTGGCCGTCGGCTACACGGAGGACAGCATGCTCTGGACCAGGGCGGCCGACCTCGTCGTCACCCACGCCGGGCACACCTCCACGATGGAGGCACTCTGCCTGGGCACTCCGCTGCTGGCGGTCCCGGGCCACGCGGAACAGGAGTGGAACGCCTCGCGGGCGGTCGCGCTCGGCACCGGCGAGATCCTCCCGGCACACGCCGTGGCCGATGATTTCCTGCCCACCGCGGAACGCCTGCTGTCCGACCGGTCCCTCGCCGGCCGGGCGCGAGACGTCGCCACCGTACTCGGCGCCCGTGACGGCGCCACCGCCATGGCCGCCCACGCCCTGGACTTCGCCGCCCTGGCCGCGCTGGAGCGGGGGGCGAGGTGACGGGACCCTCACCCGCGAAGCCGTCCACGCCGCCGGAGAACCCGGCGGTGCCACGGAGTTCCACGGTGCCGGAGCTGTCCGTCGTCGTCATCGTCAGGGACGGCACCGCCGCCGTGCGCCGGCTCGTCGCGTCCCTCGGCAGGAGCCGGCAGGACACCGGTGCGCCGTACGAGGTCGTCGTCGTGGACGACGGATCCGCTGTCCCCGTGGCGTCCGGCGTCGACGACCTGTCCGACGACGTGCCGCTGCTCGTCGTGCGCCGGGACGGCACCGGCAACCGGGCGGCGGCCAGGTCGGCGGGGGCTGCGCGGGCCCGGGGCCGGTTCCTGGCCTTCCTCGACGCGGACCAGGAGGTGCCCGCCCATTGGGTCGCCGAGCACCTGCGCTGGCAGCACGCGTTCCCGGCCGCCGTGGTCGTCGGCCACCGGCGGCACCGCGCGGGACCGGACTCACCGCTGTGGACACCCGAGGTGCGCACGCGTGTCACGGCCGAGTTCTCCGAGAACTACAGCCGCGTCGCCGCCGCCTGGTACCTGCCCTTCAGCTGCAACCTGTCCGTCCCGGCGGCCGTGTACGACGAACTCGGCGGCTACAGCGACGAGTTCACCGGCTGGGGTTTCGAGGACCACGACTTCGGCTACCGGGCCTGGGCCGCGGGTGTGCCCGTCGTCCACCATCCTCACGCGTGGAGCTGGGACTTCCACCACGTCGTTCGCACCGACGCCGCCCGCGTCGCCGAATGGGAGGCCAACCGCCGCACGTTCCTGGCCAGGCATCCCGGACCACACGCCCAGGCCGTCGGCCTGATCGACAACTACCCCTCCGGCACCCGTTCCTCCCCCGGCCAGGAGTGGCTGGACTCCTTCCGCCGCTTCGACGGCGAACTCCGCCGGATCGACTCCCTGCCCGCCCCCGTGCCGCCCGCACGCACCCTGACCGTGCTCTCACCCGCCGACGCCGACCACGTACGGCGGCTGCTGCCGGGCGGGGAACCGCTGCGGATCGTCGACGGTCTGCGTGACTCCGGCCTCGCCCTGGAGATCCAGCGCGAGGCACTCACCCACATCGATTACCACACCGTGACCGCCTGACAGGACCGCTTCCGCTGGGCCGGAGGTCCGCCATGAGTCGTCTGCTGCGCTCGCCGTACGGCCTGTGCCTGCTGTTCGTGTCCGCCATGACCGGCCTGATCAGCGTCGGTTACCCGGTCGCCCTGGAGGCGGCCGGGTTCGCCAAGGGCGACATCGCCGTCTTCTTCGTCGTCGATTCCGTGACCGCGTTCGCGCTGGCGCTCGCGGCCTCCCGTCCCGCTCCCCTGCGGCACGCACGCCCGCTGCTGGTCGCGGCGCTCCTCGTCGGCGCGGGCGGGGTCGCCCTGGTCGGCGGCCGGCCGCTGCCCCTGGTGTGCCTGGGAGGAGCGCTGTCGATGGCGGCCGCGGTGACGATGCCGTTGGTCCTCCGCCAGATCCGGACCGCGTCGAGGACCGCCGCGCTCTCCGACCCCGTGCTCGCGGCGGGCACCCGCTGGATCGCGGTCGCCGGGTATCTGACGGGGGTCGCCGGTTTCGGCGTCTCCACTTCCCTGCCCCCGCTGTGGCCGGGCTGGACCCCGGTCCATGCGGCGGTCCCCCTGCTGCTCGCGGCCGCCGTGGCGGCCGCGGTGGGCTCCCGCTCGGACACCGTCGCCCGGACGGTCCCCGCCGGGGGCGGGCCGGAGGTGCCGGTGCCGCCGGCGCCCGGTCTTCTCCTGGCTCTCGGGGTGGCCTCGATCGTCCTGCTCAAGGCCGCCGACAGCGTACGGCTGGTCTACCTGCCGCTGTTCGTGGTCGCCTCCGGCCGGGACGAACGGCTGATCAGCGTGCTCTTCCTGGCCACCGCGGCGGTCGAGCTCCTCGTCCTGCCCCTGCTCGGCCGGCTCGGCGAGCGCCGGCCCGCGCCCCTGCTGCTCGGTGCGGCGGCCGTGGCCGGTGTCCTTTCCTTCACCGTCAGCGCGGCCTTCTCCTCGTTCGGTTCGCTGCTGACGTCACAGCTGCTGTACGCCCCGTTCACGGCCGCCCTGCAGACGCTCGGCCCGCTGCTCCTCGGCCGTCTCCTGGCGGGCGGCCTGCCGGCCGGTGCCGGGCTCTTCGCCGCGCTGATGCAACTCGGCTCCCTGACCGGCATTCTCGCCCCGCTCGCCGTTCCCGGTTACAGCCCCGGTCTGTTCTGGGTCGCGGCCGTCTTCTGCACGGTGGCGGCGGCCCTCCTGCTCCACGTGCGCTCCACGCCCTCCCCCTTCCCTCGCCCCGCAGGAGAAACAGATGACGCCAGTGCGCCGGCTCCCCTCTGACGCCCGCCGCCGTATCTCCGACGACCCTCTCCACCACGTCACCCCCGGCCGCCTGGTGCAGCCCGTGGACGTCGATCTGGCCCTCCCCGAGAACGCGCGGGCAGCGGTCGACGCGTTACCCGGCTGGTACGCCTACGGCCGCGCGGCCGCCGTCGAACGGGTGCGGGAGGGGCGCCGCCTCGGTATCGAGGAGTTCGTGGTGCGGATCAGCGACTCCCGGCCCGGCCCGTGGCAAGGCCGGCTCGACGCGCACACCGCCGCCACGGCCCTGCTCGTCCGGGAGACACCGCCCGGCACCCGGTGCACGGTCGACCCGTTCGCCCTCGCCCTGAATTCCGACGGATCGTGGGGGGTCCGCGCCGACGGCGGGGGCATCGACGTCCCGGCCACTTACTCGCTCATCCGGGACACCGCCGCGGCGGTCGCCACGGTCGGCGCTCACGGCATCGTCACCCTCGGCCGGCTGCCCCGCGAGGTCGAGCACACCCGCTCGGGCATCGCGTCGGTCGACGGCTCGACCCGTATCTACTCGTTCTCCCAGAACAGCGAGACGAGCACGGCGTACGTCTACCTGTCTCCCGAGCACCGCGACACCGGGCAGAAGATCCTCCCCGGCAACCTGCCCGAGATGACCCTCTGGGCGCTCCTCGACGTCTTCCAGGGCACCCAGGTCTCGGTGACCAAGCCGCTGGAGAACTTCCACGTCACCCTCGACCTCGTCCGCCACATCCAGCACCGGGAACTCCTCGACCGGCTCTTCCGGACCTCGCTCGGCCGTCTCGCCGGACCGGCCCGCCCGGCAGGCCCTCACCGACCGCCCGAAGACGTCCTGCAGTTGCTCGACGCTTTGCTGGCCGCCCCGGACACACTGGTGAAGCGGCTCGACCGGCTGGACCTGTACGGCTACACGGTCTCAGGCTCGACCCGCGCCCTCGCCCACCTGGCCGGTGCGGACGGTGCGGCCCTCGCCCGTGCCCGGCTGCTGGAGTCCTGGACGAACTGGCTCGCCGCCGCCGACGACCCCGGCAGCCGGATCATCGACCGCAACGTCATCCACTACCTGGCCGGCGGAATTCTGGGCGCCTGACACCGTGCCGGCGTCCCGTGTCCACGCCGGTGTGCGTCTTGGTCCGGCTCAGTCCCGTCCGCTGGCCGCCAGCCGGACGCCCAGGCCGATCATCACGACGCCCGACGCTCCGCCGAACCACGACAGCCGACGCGGCGACCTGGCGAGCCAGTTGCGGGCCGTTCCGGCGAGGAGGCCCCACGTCGCGTCGGACACCAACGCGATCAGGACACAGATCATGCCCAGCAGCAACAGCTGCATCTGGGCGTTTCCCGCCGAAGGGTCGACGAACTGCGGCAGCACCGCCCCGAAGATCAGCAGGCCCTTGGGGTTGCTCACCCCGACGATGAAGCCCTCCCGGAAGACCCGGCCCGGACGGCTCACCTCCGACGTGGTCTGCTCCTCCACCATCAGCAGCTTGCGATGCCGCCAGGCCTGAACGCCGAGGTAGACGAGGTAGAGAGCGCCGGCGAACTTCAGGATCGAGAACACCAGGAAGGACCGGGCGAGTACCTCCCCCAGCCCGAACGCCACGAGTGCCACCTGGACGAGCAGCCCGGCCTCGTTTCCCACCGCCGTCGACACGGCGGCCCGCCGGCCCAGCGCCACCCCCCGGCTCACCACGAACAGGACGCTCGGCCCCGGCACGGCGATCAGCACGGTCACCACGGTCAGGAAGACGGTCAGGCGCTCTAATCCGATCACCAGCACAGAATACGCACCCCGATTCCCGCGCCCCGCCATTTCGCCGAACTCGGTGAACCGTGCCGGAACCGCTCAGCCCTTGCCGGTCCGTTCGGGTCCGTTCCGGTCCGTCGCGCTCGGCACCACGCCCTTCGGCAACGCGTCCGCGAACCCGTCGGGCTGTTCCGCGCGGCCTCCCGCCGGCGAGGGGATCGACGTCTTGGTCCGTTTCGCGGCGCGAACCTCGTTCCGGCAGTCCGGCTGAGCGGCAGGCTATCCGGCGACTTCACCTGCACGCTCAAGCGCTGCACCCTCCCCGGGGCCTCGGGCCGGTCCGGTGTGATCCGCCGGACAGGCCCGGGACGGCCGCGGCGGCCACGGAGGTGCGCACAGCGTCGAGATCCACGTCGGCGACGCTGTCGGCACAACGACTGGTTGTGCCTTCCCGGCGGACCGGTTGTTTGATCTCCTCGTCCGCCGCTCGCTTTGATGCCGGGGGTCAGCGTGTGGTTGTCCGGACCGGCGAGGGGTGCATGGGGCATGGCGGGTAGGCGCGCACTGGGGCGGCGGTTCGGGTGGCTGTGGGCGGCGTTCGCGGTCAGCTCGTACGGCACAGGGCTCGGGTTCGGCGCGTTCCCCCTGATCGCGGTCCTGGTGCTGGACGCCGGGGCGGCCCAGGTGGCGGCGCTGGCCGCCGCGGGGCGAGCGGTGGGGGCCGTGCTGGCGGTGCCGCTCGGCCCGTGGGTGGAGTTCCGCCGTAAACGGCCGGTCATGGTGGCGATGGACCTGACCCGGTTCACGGCGCTGATGAGCGTGCCCGCCGCGTTCGCGCTCGGCCGGCTCGGCTTCGCCCAGCTCCTCGTCGTCTCCGTCGTCGTCGCCGCGGCCGACATCGCCTTCAGGGCGGCCGGCGGCGCGTACCTGAAGACCCTCCTGCGGCCGGCGGACCTGCTCGTCGCCAACAGCCGGTTCGAGGCCACGACATGGACCGCGACCATGGTCGGACCACCCCTCGGCGGCGCCGCGATCGGGCTGTTCGGCCCGGTGTCGACCGTGGCGGCCAACGCGGTCAGCCACCTGCTCTCCGCACTGGGCATCCGCGCCATCGGCGGAAGCGAGCCCTCCCCCGCGCGGGCCGGTGCGCCGCGGCTGCGCGCAGGCGATCTGCTCGCAGGCTGGCGTCACATCCTCACCCATCCCGCGCTGCGTCCGCTGTTCCTCAACACGATCGTGGTCAACGGTCTGATCATGGCCTCCGAGCCGCTGCTCGCCGTCCTCCTGCTGGACCGTCTCGGGTTCGCTCCCTGGCAGTACGGTCTCGTGTTCGCGGCCCCTTGCGTCGGTGGTCTCGTCGGCTCACGCCTCGCGCGCCGGCTCGTGGCGCGGTTCGGGCAGCACAGGGTGATCCTCACCGCCGGGACGCTGCGTGCGTGCTGGCCTCTCGGACTGGCGTTCGCCCAGCCCGGCGTCCCCGGGATCGTCCTCGTCGTCACCGTCCAACTCGGTCTGGTGACCTGCTGCGGCGTGTTCAATCCGGTGCTGGCCACCCACCGGCTCGACCACGTCGGCTCCGACCGGGTCGCCCGTACCCTGGCCGCCTGGTCGATCAGCGGCAACGTCGCCATCGCGGCCCTGACCGCCGTGTGGGGTCTGCTGGCCGCCGTCACCGGCCCCCGCACCGCGATCGCGGTCGCCGGCGTCCTCCTCCTGGCCACCCCGCTACTGCTGCCGCGCCGCGGGCACAAGGTCGCGGCGGTGTTGGCGCGAGGACAGTGAAGATCTTCACCAGGGGCGGGCGGTGGGCGGGTGCGGGGCACGGATCCGGATACGGTGAGGACGGCTTACGGACCGCGGGCCTCGGCGAGGCGGGCGGGCGCCGCCGGGAAGGCGCGGCGGGGCCGGGAACGGTGCCGTTGCCCGAACGGCCGATGCCGGAGCGTGTGATCGGTTCGCTTGGGGACAAAGGGGTGGAGTGTCGATCAGTCCTGCGGAACTCGTCTCCCAGGTGCGGCGCGTTTTGAGACTGGCCGGTTTTCATCTGGTGGGTGAAGCGAGCGACGGGACGCCGGGCATGCGGGTGAACGAGATCCCTTCGGGCGCTCTGGTGAGCTGGACGCCGTTGGGCGGCCTCGGGGCACTGGCCGGCGCTCGTCCAGGTCCGGGTGGACCCGCGGGGTCGGTCGTGCGGGCTGCCGTGCAGGCCGTGCTCCTGCAGCACGGTTACGTGATCCTGACGGGCTCGGCGGGTGATGACCTCGTGGTCCTGCCCCCGGCTCGGGTCCGCTCGTCACCGGGCCCGGGTGAGCCGCCGAGCGGGTGGGAGGCCGCGGACGCCGACGAGGCGGACGGCACCGCCGAGGACGCGCAGCGGGGCACGGCCGGAGTCGCGGGTGTCGTCGAAGGCGGGCACCGGCTCGATGCCGGGACCGAAGCCGTGACGGATGAGGTCCGGGACGTGACGGATGAAGTCCGGGACGTGACGGATGAAGTCCGGGACGGTGCGGACGATGCCGGCCTCTAGGCCTGTCGTCGAACTCCCGTCGTCCGCCCGGAGGGCGGGCCCCGCGGCGTCGGATGCGTGCTCCCGGCGTGCCGGGCGCCGGCCCTCGTACGGGATGTATCCGGGTCCGCGCCCGGTGCGGCGAGAGGGCGTGCAGGGCGTCGCGGGGCAGGCGGGAGTTCGACGGCAGACCTAGGCGTGCTGCCCCGCCGGCCTCGGACGTGAGGTGCCCGCACGCCGGCCGGCGTCCCTCCCCCCGGCCGCCGCCCCGGTCGCCTCGCATGCCGGTCGGATCAGTCGATGAGCCGCCGATGGGGCCGCGCGTGTGATATCCGGCCGTATTCGCAACCAGCACGAACCCGGTGCGGCTCTCATGGGGCAGATCCGCAAGCCGCCGGTGAGGAGACCGAAGTGACCGCCACTGCCTTCGAGTACAGCTCGTCCCCCGCCTTCGTCGACCCCTACGCCGTCGACGGGGGCAACGGCGAGTGGCCGGCTGCGGCCGGGCACCAGGAGGACACGGACCACCTCCTGCCACCGCCCGATCCCGCGCAGCGCATCAGCTACCGTCTCGATCCCCGCGACCGGCAACGCCTCGCGCTGCACGCGGCCCTCACCGCGGCCGGCATCCCGCCCCTGCCCGAGGACCGCGACGCCATCGACCAGCTCAGTGCCCTGCCCGCGGACATCAACAACGCCCTTTGCCGCTGGCTGCGCCACACCACATGAGTCCCGGCCCCGTCCGCCCGCACCACGGCCACCGGCCGCAGGCAGGCCCGCCGGCGCCGGCACGCCACCGCCCAGCCCCCACCGCCCGGACCGTCCCGGTCGGCGGGGGCCGCTGCTGTGCCGCCCTCGGGTGTTCAAGCTCCGGTACCGGGCGGGGGAGGTCGCGCCCGCGACAGGAGGACGTGCCGTGCGCGGCGTCGGCCGGGGGCACCGCGCCGCGCCCCGGGCCCCGGGCACCGCCTCCTCGCCGGCTTGCGTCTATGCCCCGGCGCGCTGTGCGGGGTCCCGTCCGGCGGTGTCGCCGCCCGGGTCGTCCGGCAACAGGATGCGGGCGGTGATGCGTTTGCCGGCCGGCTCCCGCTGGACGGAGAGGTCCTCGGTCACGGCCTTGACGATCTCCAGGCCGTGCTGGCCGATGCGTCCCGGGTCGGCGGCCCGGGCGGTGGGGAGGGTGGGGTCGCTGTCCCACACGACCACGTCCACGCTGTCGGTGGTGATGCGCAGTTCCATCAGGACCGGGCCGGGGGCGTACTTGCGGGCGTTGGTGACCAGCTCGCTGACCACCAGCTGGGTCAGGTCCACGGCGC
Organism: Streptomyces sp. NPDC052701; assembly: GCF_040678355.1. Lineage (NCBI taxonomy): Bacteria > Bacillati > Actinomycetota > Actinomycetes > Kitasatosporales > Streptomycetaceae > Streptomyces > Streptomyces sp. NPDC052701. The sequence goes on along the minus strand of NZ_JBFATO010000020.1, from coordinate 98,513 downwards.
GCGCCGACACCGGCAGGCCGTAATCGCCGCGGGCCCGCTCGAGGAAGGAGGCGGCGTGATGGCGGGCCTCGGCGATGCAGCCCTCGCCCCCGCCCACCGCGTAACCGGCACGCATCAGGTGTCCGCCGGGCCGCGTACAGCCGTCGTCGGCGTGGGATCCCATCGGCATCACCCTCATTCGCCCTTCACACGAGCGCGGGTATCCCGCCGTGCCGCCACATATGCCGTGGGCGTGTTGTCCGGCACAGCCGATCGGGTGCATCCGGCCACGCCGGTGGGACGGAATCCTTGCTCGCACACCCCGGCCCGGGGCAGGTTCGAGCGCAGTCGAGGAGACCGTGACCGACATCCCGAAAGCAGACCGGACGGACCGGTTCTCCATCGAGCACCGCGTGGTCGGCGGCATCCGTGTCGTGACCGTGCGGGGCGAGATCGACGACGACGTCGAGGAGGCCCTCGGCCAGGCGCTGCTCGCCCGGGACGGCGGCGCGACGCCGCCGCGGACCGTGGTGGACCTCAGCGGCGTTACCTTCCTGGACTCCAGCGGCATCAACGTCTTCATAGCCGCCCACCGCGCCGTCGGCGACGCCCGGGGGTGGCTGCGTATCGCCGGCGCACGGGAACCCGTCCTGCGCGTCCTGCGGATCGTCGGCATCGACGGCTTGGTTCCCTGCCACCCCACCGTCGAGCAGGCCCTGACCGCCTGACCGGCCCGGCCCGTACGGGCGGGGCACCGCCGGCGCGGTTTCAGGTGGCGTGCGGCCAGGTCCGCAGGAGGGCGGCGATGCCCGCGGCAGTGCAGGCGGGATCACGCAGCAGGTCGCGCAGGGCGACGGCATCCTGGCGGGTGGGTTTGACCGGGATGCCGGAAGCCTCCAGGTACATCACGCCCGTCGCCGCGGCCACGGCCATGTTGGAACGCTCCAGCCAGCGGCAGCGGCCGAGGACGTGCACCAGGGCGGCGGCCCGGGCGTAGGGGCCGTCGTAGACGGGCTGGTCCAGGATTTCGGCCCGGTGGCGGGCGACCGCCGCCACCGGCACCCCGTAGTCGTCGGGCGCGGGGTCACTCGCGCCGGCGAGCTCGGCGACCTGCAGGATCCAGGGGACGTCGATGTAGAGCTCCATCAGGCGGCGTGCGCCCCCGGCGAACGCGGCGGTGCGGGTTCGGCCTCGTCGAAGAGGGCCTGGTGCTCGTCGAGGAAGCGCCGCGCGGCGTCCAGACCGCGCCGGCGCATGCCGTCGGCGTCGTCCCGCACGAGAGAGGCGATGTAGTCGCCCAGACTCAGACCGCGGTCCTTGGCGCGGGCCCTGGCCAGTTCCGCGATCTCGTCATCGACGCGCGCACCCAGCTGTGTCTTTCCCATCCCTCGATGGTAACAGGCGTTACCACCCCGGGTGGCCCTGTCCGGACGTCTCCGGCGCGCCGGTGCCGGACGAGGGCTTCGCCGGCGCCGCCTGCGGGGCCTACTCGTGCGGGCGGCCGCGAGGATGCGGGGCGGACAGGTACGAGTCCCAGTCGGCGCGGCCGCCGGCGCCCAGGACTCCGACGTCGGCCGCGAGTTCCGCCCTGGACCGGGTCCGCAGTTCACGCCGGGCGACCCGGGCGACCAGGGCCGGGAAGAGCGGCCTCAAGGGCTGGCACCAGCGAAGCCACGGCGGTGCGTAGACCTGGTGGGCGCGGTGCGTGATGCCGGCGGTGAGCCAGTCGGCCACCTGTGCGGGGGTGTGGACCCGGCGTGCGAACCAGGGCTGGTTCTCGCGCAGGGCCCGCAGCACGGGGTGGTCGTCGATGCCGCTGACCATGTCGGTGCCGGTCCAGTGGAGGTAGGCGATGCCGACGGTGACGCCGTCGGGTTCGACCTCGCCGCGCAGTGCTCGGGCGAAGGATTCCGCGCCCGCCTTGGAGGCGCAGTACGCGCTCATCATGGGCGCGGAGCCGAAGGCGGCGGTCGAGGCGATCTGGAGGAAGTAGCCGCGGGTGCGGGTGAGCTGCGGCAGGAAGGCCCTGGCGGTGTTGGCGGCTCCGACCAGGTTGACGTCGATGACCCGTTGCCACAGGTCGGCCGCGGTCCGGCCGAAGGGTCCGCCGACGGCGATGCCCGCGTTGGCCACGACCACGTCGGCGGGGCCGAGCCGTTCGCCCACCTGCCGTGCGGCACGGTCGAGCGCGGCGCGGTCGGTGACGTCCGCCTCGATGCAGACGTTCGGGGAGGGCAGGGAGGCCGCCGCCCGGCACAGGGTCTTCTCCTCGCGGCCGAGCAGCGCGACCCGCATTCCGGCGTCGGACAGGCGTCTGGCGAGGGCTTCCCCTACTCCGCGGGCGGCTCCGGTCACGACAGCGACACGTCCCCGTAGCGGGGTGTCGCGATCGGGGGTGTGCACGTCGGTGCCGGTGATGCCGCGCATTCGGTCCTCGTCTCCCTCGGCCATCGGCGATGGCACCCTTTACCGGAATACCCCAATTCGGGGGTTTTGACCGGCTCGGATCGGTGTCCACAGCCGGCCGTAGGTCCGCGGAAGCCTCCGGGGGCCCGGCCCCGGACGCGCGTACCGGGCGTCGCGTCCTTTCGAAGGGAACCCCCGCGCGGTGCCGCCGCGCCGGGGTACGTCCCCCGGCCGGACGGGCCGGCCCGGGCTCCCGGTTCTCCGTGCCGGCGGTGACGGCGCCGGGGCGGTGAGTCCCGCACCGCCGGCGGGCGTTCAGTCCCCGAACGGAGGTGACCGGCGGCGACCGCCCGGGCGGGTGGCCGGGATACGACCCGCCGCACTCGCCCCACCAGCGCTTTTCCCCGGCCTACCCGGCAATGTGTGTCCGAGGGCTTGCCCACCGATTGCCTCACCACTTAAATCAAAGCGTGAACTAAGCGGCTGTGTCGCCGTACTGCTCCCCCGGCATGCCCTCACGCAGAGCGGACCGCGTCGCCGCAGCACCATCGCGCGCGGGCCGCTCGCCCTGCGCGCGGCGGGCTCACCCGCACCCCACATCGCACCCGCAGAAAGCTGACGCATGAGACACATGACTCATCTGAGACGCCTGAGACGCCGATCGCTGGGTGTCGCGCTGATCGCCACCGCAGCGCTCGTCACCCTTCCCGGCCAACTGCCCGCCACGGCGGCCGAAACTCCCCTGTCCCAGGGCAGGACGGTCACCTCGTCGTCGGACGAGAACGCCGGAACGCCCGCGAGGAACGCCGTGGACGGCGACCGGGGCACCAGGTGGTCCTCGGCCGCGAGCGACGCCCAGTGGCTGCAGGTGGACCTGGGCGTCACGGCCTCCGTCACCCGTGTCGTCCTCGACTGGGAAGCCGCCTACGGCAAGGACTACAAGATCCAGCTCTCGCAGGACGGCACCGGCTGGCGCGACGCCGGGACCGTGACGGGCGGCGACGGAGGCGTCGACACCGTGGACGTCTCGGGCCAGGCCCGCTACGTGCGGATGCAGGGACTCCACCGGGCCACGTCGTGGGGCTACTCCCTGTGGGAGTTCCAGGTCTTCGGGACCGCCGGCGACACCCCGCCCGCTTCCTGCGACACCGCCGACGCCGCCCGCGGCAGGCCGGCCTCCGCCTCCTCCGTCGAGAACGCGGGCACTCCGGCCTCGGCCGCGTTCGACGGGAACACCGGCACCCGCTGGTCGAGCCAGGCCTCCGACCCGCAGTGGATCCAGGTCGACCTGGGATCGGTGCGCGACCTGTGCAAGGTGGACCTGAACTGGGAGGCCGCCCACGCCAAGGACTTCAAGATCCAGGCGTCCGGCAACGGGCAGGACTGGAACACCCTGAGGGAGGTCACCGGCGCGACCGGCGGCCAGGCCTCCTACACGGTGAGCGGCTCGGGCCGCTACCTGCGCATCCTCGGCACGGCCCGCGCGACCGGCTACGGCTATTCCCTGTGGGAGGTGGCCGTGCACACCGCGTCCGGCGGCACGGGACCGATCCAGGGCGGCGGTGACCTCGGCCCGAACGTCATCGTCGTCGACCCGTCCACGCCGAACCTGCAGCAGAAGTTCGACCAGGTCTTCGAGCAGCAGGAGGAGAGCCAGTTCGGCGGCGGCCGCTACCAGTTCCTGCTGAAGCCGGGGACCTACAACGGCATCAACGCCCAACTGGGCTTCTACACCTCGGTCTCCGGGCTCGGCCTCAACCCCGACGACGTCCAGCTCAACGGCGACATCACCGTGGACGCGGGCTGGTTCAACGGCAACGCCACCCAGAACTTCTGGCGTTCGGCCGAGAACCTGGCCATCAACCCGGTCAACGGCACCAACCGGTGGGCGGTCGCCCAGGCCGCGCCGTTCCGGCGGATCCACGTCAAGGGCGGCCTCAACCTCGCCCCGAACGGCTACGGCTGGGCCTCCGGCGGCTACATCGCCGACTCGAAGATCGACGGCACCGTCGGCCCCTACTCGCAGCAGCAGTGGTACACGCGCGACAGTTCGGTCGGCGGCTGGACCAACGGCGTGTGGAACATGACGTTCACCGGCGTCGAGGGCGCACCCGCGACCAACTTCGCCACCGGTCCGTACACCACGTTCGACACCACCCCGATCTCCCGGGAGAAGCCGTTCCTCTACCTGGACGGCAGCGCGTACAAGGTCTTCGTGCCGGCCAAGCGCACCAACGCGCGCGGCGTGTCCTGGCCGGCGAACGCGGGAGGCACGTCCCTGCCGCTGGACCGGTTCTACGTGGTCAAGCCCGGCGCGACGGCCGCGACCATCAACGCCGCGCTCGACCAGGGCCTCAACCTGCTGTTCACACCGGGCGTTTACCACATCGACCAGACCATCAAGGTGAACCGCGCCGACACCGTGGTCCTCGGTCTCGGGCTGGCCACGATCGTCCCCGACGGGGGCATCGACGCCCTGCACGTGGCGGACGTGGACGGCGTCCGGCTCGCCGGCTTCCTGATCGACGCCGGCCCGGTCAACTCGGACACGCTGCTGCGGATCGGCCCGCCCGGCGCGTCCGCCGACCACTCCGCCAACCCCACCACCGTGCAGGACGTGTTCGTCCGCATCGGCGGCGCGGGGCCGGGTCTCGCGACCAACTCCGTCGTGGTCAACAGCGACGACGTGCTCATCGACCACACCTGGATCTGGCGCGCCGACCACGGTGAGGGCGTCGGCTGGGAGACCAACCGCGCCGACTACGGGCTGCGCGTCAACGGCGACGACGTGCTCACCACCGGCCTGTTCGTGGAGCACTTCAACAAGTACGACGTGCTCTGGAGCGGAGAGCGCGGACGCACGATCTTCTTCCAGAACGAGAAGGCGTACGACGCTCCGAACGAGGCCGCCATCACCCACGACGGCATCGTCGGCTACGCGGCCTACAAGGTCGCCGACACGGTGAACGAGCACGAGGCCTGGGCGCTCGGCAGCTACTGCAACTACACCAGCGACGACACCATCGTCCAGCACCACGGCTTCCAGGTGCCGGTCAAGCCGGGCATCAGGATGCGTCACCTGATGGTCATCTCGCTGGGCGGCAAGGGCCAGTACCGCCACGTGATCAACGACACGGGAGCCGGCACGTCGGGAACGGACACCATCCCCTCCAAGATCGTGCAGTTCCCCTGACCCGTCCTGACCGGCCCACGGCCTGAAGGCCACCGGGGGCGCATCCACCCGCCCCCGGTGGCCTTCCCGTCACGACTTGCCCGGGGGCGGCCGTCAGGGGCGGCGCCCACACCACCGGCTCGTCCCCGCGCCGCCGGCTCGCCCTCGCGCCGCCGGTGATCGCGGTAGCGCGGGGGCGTGCTGTGCGGTGCCGGTCAGCCGCCCGCCGTCGACCGGCGGACGACGACCGACGTCGGCAGCACGGCGAACGGACCGGGAAGCGCCTGGCCCGCCAGGAGGGCGAGGAGCATGCGCGCCGCCGTCTCCCCCATCTCCCGCATCGGCTGCCGGACCGTCGTGAGCGGAGGCTGGGTCAGGCGCGCCATCGGGATGTCGTCGAAGCCGATGACGGCGACGTCCTCCGGCACCCGCAGCCCCGCCGCACGCAGGGCGGCCATCGCGCCCACGGCCGCGAGGTCGTTGTGGGCGAAGACCGCGTCGAAGCCTCCTCCCCCGGCGAGCAGCCGGCGCACCGCCTCGCGCCCGTCCGCCTCGGTGAAGTCGCTCTCGACGACCAGCGCGGGATCGAGCGGGTGGCCGCTCTCGGCGTAGACGGTGCGGAAGCCGTCGAGGCGGTCGCGTACGCAGCCGAAGCGCAGGGGCCCGGCGAGCACCAGCGGCCTGCGCCGTCCCACGGCCAGCAGATGGCGTGCCGCCGAGGCGCCCCCCTCGCGGTTCGCGGCGGTCACGTACGGGAACTCGGGATGGCGGCCGCGGTCGTCGACCAGTACGACCGGGAGCCCTCTGCGGTGCAGCGCCGTCAGCATGGCCAGGGTGTTCTCCGGCTCCACGACGAGCAGTCCGTCGAAGGCGCCCGCGGAGACCTGGCTGGTGAACCGCTCGACCGAATCGGCGCCCCGGTTGCAGGTGAACAGCAGCAGCCCGAACTCGGCCGCCTCCACCGTGTCGACGACTCCCTGGACGACCTCACCCATCCACGGCCAGGTCAGTGACGGCACCAGCATGCCGACGGTGCGGCTCCGCCCCCGGGCCAGCCCCACCGCGCCCGAACTGGGCACGTATCCCAGCCGGTCGATGACCTCCCGGACCCGGGCGGCGGTCGAACGGTCCACCTCGTCACGGGTGTTGAGCACCCGGGAGACGGTCGTCTTGCTCACGCCGGCCATTCGGGCCACGTCCGCGATGGTGACACGCATCGCACCCCTCCGCTGTACGGGACCGCGAGACCGGCCGCCGCGACCGGTACCGGGAACCCTCCCGGCGCGACGCCCGAGTGAAACAGCGGCATCCCGACGACGTCAACACCCTCCGGTGCGGCCCCGGTGCCGTAGGGCCTGTCGTCGAACTCCCGCCCGCCCCGCGACGCCCTGCACGCACTCTCGCCGCACCGGGCGCAGACCCGAGTACATCCCGTACGAGGGCCCGCGCCCGGCACGCCGAGAGCACGCACCCGACGCCGCGGGGCCCGCCCTCCGGGCGGACGACGGGAGTTCGACGACAGGCCCTAGCCGGCGGCCACCGCGGGCGGCCTGCCCGTCCGGCGTCCGCGGCACGCCGGGCGCCGGGCGCCGGGACCGCGAACCGTCGAAGGCGCCGGGACCCCGGAACGTACCGATCACCACGCAAAGTATTGACGGCTACATGACACGTAGCTTTCATTCACGCCAAGGCCGGAACCGGTTCCGGAACCGGTTCCGGGAAGAGCAGCCCCCACCACTTCCCTAGGAGGAGTGCTGTGTTGAGCAGTTCCCCCCGCCCGCCCACAGGCCATCCCCGCAGGCGACGTCCCTGGTCGACCGCGCTGGCAGCGCTGGGCCTGTTGCTCGCCACCCTGTACACCGGCTCGGCCTCCGCGGGCTCCGAACCGAAGACCACTGACATCGACGCCTCTCCCCAGGGCGCCCAGGTGGTCCGTGTCGCGGAGTTCCTCGCCGAGTGCCCGTACAGCCACCGGCTCCCGGACGACCCGATCGTGTTCCCCGGCCTGCCCGGCGCGTCCCACATGCACAGCTTCTTCGGCAGCCGTGTGACGAACGCGCACACCGACGTCACCGACCTGCTGGGGTCGTCCTCCACCTGCAGCCCGGCCGTCGACACGTCGTCGTACTGGGTCCCGACGATGTACAGCAACGACCGGCCCGTCGAGCCCACCGGCACCACCTTCTACTACCTCGGCGAGGGCGTGCGGGACGACGTCATCCAGCGCATCCGCCCGTTCCCGCAGGGGCTGCGGATCGTGGCCGGCAACGCCAAGGCCACGGGCGTCAACGATCCCACCTCGGTGGCCCGCTGGTCCTGTCTGCACCACGGCGAAGTCAATCCCTCGAAGGACTTCGTCACCTGCCCGGCCGGTTCGATGCTGGAGTCCTACCTGGACTTCCCGCAGTGCTGGAACGGCAGGGACCTGGACTCCGCCGACCACAAGAGCCACATGTCCTACCCGGTGAACGGCACGTGCCCGGCCAGCCACCCCGTGCCCGTGCCGAAGCTCCGCCAGGTCCTGCGCTATCCCGTCTCGGGCAGCACCCAGGGCCTGCGGCTGGCGTCGGGACCCGGCTACACCATGCACGGCGACTTCTTCAACGCCTGGCCGGAGAACGAGCTCGCCCGCAGGGTCACCAACTGCATCAACGTCATCGTCAAGTGCGGAGCGGACGGCAACCCGTCCTGATCACCGGCCCGCCGCACGCGGGACACCCCGGCACGGCGACGAAGCGAAGGAGCGGAAATGGCGGACACCGCGGCCTGCAGGCCGAAGAAGGCCCTCCTTGCCGCCGCTCTGCTGTGCGCGCTGGCCGTGCCGGGGTGCGCCGGTCCGCCGCGACCGGCGGATCCGGCCGCGAGGACGGCGGCCACCTCCGGAGCGCACACCCCCGCCCACGGCGCCGGGGAGAGCCGGAGGAGCACCACCGCCTCGAACGGCCGCCTCAACGCCACCGACATCGGCTGGATCCAGCTGATGATCGCCATGGACGACCAGGCCCGCCACATCCTCCGTCTGGCACCGGGCCGGACCGGTGACACGGGGATCGAGGGCTGGGCGGCCGCCACCGCCGAGGGCCACCGTCGCGAACTCGCCACCCTGCGCTCCCTGCTGGCCGACGCGGGCGTACCCGACGACAACCCCCACGAGGGCCACGACATGCCGGGCATGGCCGGCACCCGGGAACTCCGGGCCCTGGAGACGGCGCGCGGCCCGCGCTTCGACCGCCTCCTGCGCTCCGCGCTGCGTGAACACCTCACCCAGAAGCGGAAGCTGGCGACAGCCGTACGGAAGGCCGACGCCGATCCGCGGGTGAAGAGAGCCGCGCTCGCGGTGGGCACGTCCGCAGCCGGCGCCCAGCGCCGCATGCCGGCCGCCTGACCCGGTTCCCGGCCCCGCCCCTCGGCCGCCCCGCGACGGGGCGCCCGCCGACCGTACGGCCCGGAAGTGGATCCGTCCTCACGGATGCGGCCCGCGCCATCCCCCCCACCTCGCGATGATCGGCGCCCAGGGCGCTGGACGCATCCCCCCGGCCGGGCGGCCTCGGGGCGGCCGGCTTGATAGGCAAGTCACCACTTGCCTATGGTGGTGGTCATGGCGGAGGATGTCTTCAAGGCACTGGCCGACCCCACTCGTCGGCGCATCCTCGACGAGCTGGTGGAACGGGACGGCCAGACCTTGTTCGAGATATGCACACGGCTGATGGTCAAACACGGTCTGGGGCTGTCCCGCCAGGCCGTCAGCCAGCATCTGGCCGTGCTGGAAGCCGCAGGTCTGGTCCTCTCACGGCGCCAGGGCCGCTACAAGTTCCACGACCTGAACACCGAACCCCTCGAGCACATCGTGACCCGATGGCTCAGGCCCGGCCCACCGGAGAGCACCCCATGAGAATCCACCTGTCCAGCGTCTTCGTCGACGACCAGGAAAAGGCCCTGCGCTTCTACACCGACGTGCTGGGCTTTGTGAAGAAGCACGACGTCCCGATGGGTGCGGACCGGTGGCTGACCGTGGTCTCGCCGGAGGACCCCGACGGCACCGAACTGCTGCTGGAGCCCTCCGGGCATCCCGCGGTGCAGCCGTACAGGACGGCACTGGTCCAGGACGGCATCCCGGCCGCCTCCTTCGCCGTGGACGACGTGCACGCGGAGTTCGGTCGGCTGCGTGCGCTCGGGGTGCACTTCACCCAGGAGCCGCTGGAGATGGGCCCGGTCACCACCGCGGTCTTCGACGACACCTGCGGCAACCTGATCCAGATCGCGCACAGCGCGTAAGGACCCGGCCCGAGCGCCCGCGGATCCCCTGTCCGCGGCCAGGTGGCGTCGGGGCCCGCGGGGCGTCCGCCCTGCCGGTGCCGGCGCAAGGCGTCCGGCATCGCGGCGCGGGCCCGGTCGCCGACGCGGGAGGCGGCGTCGTTCCCCGCCGCCTCGCCGTCGTCGACCGCCCCCGTCAGCCGTCAGCCGTCAGCCGTCAGCCGTCAGCCGTCAGATCACGGTCACCGGATGCCGCACCACCGCGTCGAACAGGTAGCCCTGTGCGTTGGGCACGGCGACGTCCGGCTGGGTGCGGCCCCTCGTGTCGGTGGCGCGGGCCAGGAGGGTGGTGGCGCCGGGGGTGCCGGGCTTCCAGGTGACGGACCACCGGGTCCAGGTACCGGCCCGGCTCCGGTCGTGCAGCCGGGCCCGCCGCCAGCTCGTCCCGCCGTCGGTGCTGACGTCGACCCGCGCGATGGCTCCCGCGCCCGACCAGGACCGGCCGTGCAGCACCTGGCCCTCCCCCGCCGGGAACGTGGCGCCGCTCGCCAGCTCGAAGGCGCTCTTGATCGTCTGCCGCGTCAGCGGCGCACTGCCCTCCTCCGGGTACGCGGGGCCGAACAGCCGGTAGAAGGTGGTGTTCCACGGCGAGAACAGCGGCTGCGCGGACACCTCGATGTCGCCGACCCACTTGATCGACGAGATCCCCACCCACGAGGGCACCAGCACCCGCACCGGATACCCGTGGTCGTGGGGCAGCGGCTCGCCGTTCATCTCGTAGGCGAGCAGGACGTCGTCCAGCGCCTTGGCCAGCGGCAGCGGACGGCGTACCCGGCCGAGGTTCTCACCGCCGCTGACGTACTCGGCGTCCAGGCCGCGTGGCTGGACGTCCACGGCGTGGGAGGACAGCCCCGCCCGGCGCAGTACGTCGGCCAGGGGCACCCCACGCCAGCGGGCGACGCCGATCGCGCCCAGCGTCCACGCGGTGCCGGTGACCGCTTCGCCCTGCTGGGTCGTGTAGTGGCTACGGCCGTTTCCGGCGCACTCGACGAACGCGGTCCGGGTGACGGCGGGCAGGGCGCGCAGATCGTCGTACCCGAACTCCACCGGCTTGTCCTCGCCGGGCGCGCCCCGCAGCCCGCTGCCCCACAGCCGCAGCCGCCACTCGTGTGCCTCCAGGACGGGGGTGGCGGTGTGGTTGCGCACGAAGAACAGCTCGTTGGGGGTGTGGTGGCCGGTGCCGCGCAGGGCGTCCCAGCGGGTCTCGGCGTTGGTGCCGCGCCGGATGAACCACTCGGGCGGCAGCGGTTTGACGATCGGGGTGTCGGCGGCGCGGGCCGGGCGCGGCGCGGGGAGCGCGGTCGCGGCGGCCGTCGCGGCGAGCAGGGTGAGCAGACGGCGGCGGGTGACCCCGTCCGCTCTGGCGTCCCCGGCGAGCCACTGGCGCAGTCTGCGACGGTCGTAGGCGGCTTCGTCGAGGCCGCTCGCGGGACGGGGCGGGGGCACGGCGGATGCGGGCATGACGGCTCCTCGTCGTCGGTGTGGAGGCCGGGGGGAGGGGAGGGAGCGGGACATCCGCCGGCCGGGCTGTCGCGGTCAACAGGACCATGGGGGTGCGGCTGTCGGAGGTGGGAGCCGCAGGACGCGGGATCAGCCGGGGAACCGGCACAGCGCGGCGGCCGCACGGACGAGGTGCACGGTGCGGCGGCGCGTCACAGGCTCCGGCGGCGGCATGGCGTGATGCAAGCACGCGGCGCGTGAGGGTGTCAACGAAACGGGCGCGCGGCAGTGCTCCCGCCGGCCGTACGGAAAGGGGGCGCACAGCAGCGCTCCCTCCGCCCCTCCACGTGCTCCACCCCACCCGGAAACGGCGAGGAACCTCACGACGCGGCCCGCTCGCCGCGTACGTCGTCCGGGTGGGCGAGGCCCAGGTGGTCGCGCAGGGTCGGGCCCTCGTACTCCGTGCGGAAGACGCCCCGTTCCTGGAGCAGGGGGACGACCTTGTCGGCGAAGGCGTCGAGGCCGCCGGGGGTGATGTGCGGGACGAGGATGAAGCCGTCGGCGGCGTCGGCCTGGACGAAGTCGTTGATGGTCCTGGCGACGGTGGCCGGGGAGCCGACGAAGTTCTGCCGGTTGCCGGTCTCGATGACGAGGTCGCGGATGGACCAGTTGTTGGCGGCGGCGAGTTCGCGCCACTCGCGGGCGACGGCCGACGGATCGCGGTACATGCGTACCTGGGCACGGCCGCGGGCGACGGTGTGTTCGCCGGGCAGCGGGTCGACGTCCGGGAGCGGTCCGTCCGGGTCGTACGCGGACAGGTCCCGGTTCCAGACCCACTCCAGGTGCTTGATGGCGGTCGCCCCGCTGACCTGCCGGCGGCGCACCTCCTTGGCGATCTCCTCGGCCTCTTCGTCGGTGTCGCCGAGGACGAACGTCGCGGCGGGCAGGATCAGCAGCTCCCCGGGGAGGCGGCCGTACCTGGCCAGGCGGTTCTTGACGTCCGTGTAGAAGGCGCGGCCCGCTTCGAGGGTGGCGTGCCGGCTGAAGATCGCGTCGGCGTCGGACGCGGCGAACTCCCGGCCCTCGTCGGAGTCGCCGGCCTGGAAGACGACCGGCCGCCCCTGCGGCGAACGCGGGACGTTGAACCGCCCGTGGATGTCGAAGTGCCGCCCGGTGTGGACGAAGGACCCGGCCTTCGCGTCGCGCAGGAAGGTGCCGGACGCCTGGTCGGCGAGGATCTCGTCGCCGTGCCAGGAGTCGAAGAGTTCGTTCGCGGTGGCCAGGAACTCCTTGGCGCGCGAGTAGCGCTCCTCCTGCGGGAGGAAGCCGCCGCGGCGGAAGTTCTCGCCGGTGAAGGCGTCCCAGGAGGTGACGACGTTCCAGGCGGAGCGGCCGCCGGAGAGGTGGTCGAGGCTGGCGAACTGCCGGGCGACCTCGTAGGGCTCGTTGAAGGTGGAGTTGATGGTGCCGGTCAGGCCCAGGTGCTCGGTGACGGCGGCGAGCGCGGCGAGGACGGTGAAGGTGTCGGGGCGGCCGACGACGTCCAGGTCGTAGATGCGGCCGCCCTGTTCGCGGAGCCTGAGTCCCTCGGCGAGGAACAGGAAGTCGAACTTGGCGCGTTCGGCGGTCCGTGCGAAGTGGACGAACGAGGCGAACTCGATGTGGCTGCCGGCCTCGGGATCGCTCCACACGGTCGTGTTGTTGACGCCGGGGAAGTGGGCGGCCAGATGGATCTGCTTCAGCGGCTTGCTCATGGTCGTACGGTCCCTCCGGCTCAGGCGGTGGCGGTGGCGTAGCGGTTCGCGGGGCGGGGCAGGCCCAGCAGTCCGCGCAGGGTGCCGGCCTCGTAGGCACGGCGGAAGACGCCCCGGCGCTGGAGTTCGGGGACCAGCCCCCGGGTGATCGCCGGGAGGTCGTGGCCGAGGACGGCGGGACGCAACCGGAAGCCGCTCAGCCCGGCGGACTGCAACTCCTGCAAAAGGTCGGCGAGTTGGGCGGGGGTTCCGGTGAAGACGCGGGCGTCGCCGGTGTACGGCTCGCCCGCGAGGGCATCGAGGCGCTCGCGGCGGGCCGCCGCGGCGGCCGGGTCGTCGTCCAGGAAGACCACCAGGTCGGCGAAGACGTGCAGGGGCAGGCCGGCACGGCCGGCGGCTTCCTGCTCGCCGCGGATCTCCGCGACGATCGCGCGCGCCTGGCCGGCGTCGCGCGGGGTGACGTAGCCGACGTCGGCCGCGCGGGCGACCAGCCGGTAGGGGACGGTCTGGTGGGCGAGGGCGCTGACGACGGGCTGGCCCTGCGGCGGGCGGGGGGTGATCGAGGGGCCCTTGACGCTGAAGTGCCTGCCCTCGAAGTCGATGTAGTGCAGCTTGTCGCGGTCGATGAAACGACCGGTGGCGACGTCCCGGATCTCCGCGTCGTCCTCCCAGCTGTCCCACAGCCGGCGCACGACCTCGACGTAGTCGGCGGCCTCGTCGAAGAGGTCGGTCACCACCTCCCGCGCGGCCGGGCTGTCGTAGGCGTCGATGCGGGGGATGGTGCGACGGCCGAAGTGCGCGGCCTCGTTCGGGCGGGCGGTGATCTGCACCCTGAGGCCCGCTCGGCCGGTGCTGACGTAGTCGAGGGTGGCGATGGCCTTGGAGAGGTGGAAGGGCTCGGTGTGGGTGACCACCACGGTCGGGACCAGACCTATGTGCCGGGTGAGGGGGGCGATGCGGGCGGCGACCAGGACGGCGTCCAGACGGCCGCGGACCTGGTCGGTGCGGTCGTCGGGGTCGGGGAAGTGGGAGGACTGCGGGCCGAGACCGTCCTCGATGGTCACGAAGTCGAGCAGGCCGCGCTCGGCCTCCGCGACCAGATCGGCCCAATATCCGGCGGTGAACAGGTCCCGGGGACGGGCCACCGGCTCGCGCCAGGAGGCGGGATGCCAGCCCGTGCCGTCCAGGGCGACGGCGAGATGCAGCGCGGAAGGGGGTGCTGAGGACACGAGGGATGCCTTCCTGGAGGTCCTACGGGATCGCCGGCCCCCGCGCGGGGGTGGGCGCGGCGGTGCGAGCGCGGCGGGACGGGAATCCCCGGCCGAAGGCCGGGCGAGGTCAGGGGCGACAGAGCGCGCCGGCCGCGCGCTGCGGGCCGGTGTGCGGCCGGCGGCGGAGGCGGTCGGCGCGCGCCGGTTCCACGTACGGCCTGCGGTGCAGCACTGAGGGGGTCACCCCACCATGTCTAGCAGTCGGTCGGGGGAGGGATCGTTGCAGCTGCATGAAATTCCGTCCGGGCCCTAGGCGGCAACCGCCCGCCCAGCAGCACCGCGCAGGCCCCGACGGTCAGCAGCCCGCCGAGCAGGAAGGCTCCCCGCACGCCGGCCAGCGGCAGGACCAGTCCCCCGAGCGCGGCGCCCGCCGCGATACCGGCGTTGTAGGAACCGGAGTTCGCCGCGAGTGCGATGTCCGTGCGGCCCGGGGCGCAGCGCAGCATCTCGTTCTGGGTGACCATGAACACCGGCCCGAGCGCACCGCCCGTCAGCACCAGGAACACCACCGCCGCCACCGGGTCGGTGCCGGCCGCGTACAGGCCGAGCAGGCCCACCGCCTGCGTGGCCACCGCGGTGCCCGGCGCGGAACGCGGGAAGCGGTCCAGTAGAGCCCCGGTGACGCTCACCCCCGCCAGGCACGCGGCGCCGAAGGCCACGAACAGGGCGCCGACCGCGTCCGGGGCGAACCCGCTGACGTCGCCCAGGAACTTCACGACGTAGGTGTATCCCGCGAACGCCCCGGTGGCGGACAGGGTCCCGGCCGCCAGCACGATCCCGAACCGGCGGGTGTCGGGACGGGTCCCGCGGGCGGCGGGCTCCTCCTCCGGACGCGAGGTCGGCAGCAGAACGGCGATCGTCACCAGACAGACGAGTCCCAGCGCCGCCGGCACGGCGACCGGCGGCCGCCAGCCGCTCTGCCGGCCCAGCCAGGTCACGGCGGGAACACCGAGCACGAGGGCGAGCGAACCGGCGACGGACAGCGCCCCGACCACACGCCCGCGGACCTCGGGCGCGAACAGGCCCACCGCGACCGGCCCCGCCACGGCCCAGAAGAGCGCCTGGGCGAGCGCGGTGACCAGCCGTGCCACCAGGAGCAGCGGGTACGAGGTGGCCAGCGCCGCGACCAGGCTGGACACCACCAGCGCGGCCAGCAGCCCCGTGAGCACATGGCGCCGGGGCACGGCTCGCACGACGTGGGTGAGCGGCAGGGACGCGACGGCCACCGTCAGGCCGTAGCCGGTGACCAGGAGACCGACCGCCGGCACCGGCGCCCGCAGGCCGTCGGAGATGAGCTCCAGCAGGCCGATCGGCAGGTTCTCCGCGGTGTTGAAGGTGAAGGCGGCCAGCATCAGGGCCACGAGCACCGCCGGCCTGTGCCAGGGAGCCGGCCGCCTCGTGATCGCACGGCCCCGTCCCGGCCCGGCCCGTCGCGCCCGCTTTGCGGCCTCGTCCATGGAGGTACCTCACCGGGCCCGCCGGTCCCGCCGCAACCGAATTCAGCCGCAGCGCCGGGGGCGCCTGGGCGGGAGCGGCTGCACGCGGCCGGGAAGGGCCGGCGCTTCCCGCCCGCCGCGCCGCGCCCCGCGCCCGCCCGGCGGAGCGGCCCGCCCCGCCGGTGCCTCTTCCCGCGGCCGGTGCACGGGGAAGGGTCCGCCTCCGCCGGTCCGCTGTGCCCGCCGCCTGCCCGCCCCGCGAAGGACACGGCCCGTCCGTCGCCGGCCCGTCCGCCTCACCGGGGCGCGCGAGGGCATCAGGTCGCGCGGCAGGAGAAGCACCCCGAGTCCGGGAACGACACTCGGCGCATGCGCCCTTCGCACCACCTGTGCTCCCGTTCCACACGATGGGTGCGCATAGTAATCATTCGTATCGCCCTGTCCGTCTTGTCCCTCAATAATCGAGCCGCGGCGTTCGGCGCACCGGTCCGGCGTGCCGCACGCGTGAGCGCCCGTCGCTCAGGTCGAGCGAGGAGCAGGAAGGAGGGGCGGATGCATCTGACTCCCCATGAGCAGGAGCGGCTGCTGGTCCATGTGGCGGCAGACGTCGCCCGGCGGCGTCGTGAGCGGGGTCTGCTTCTGAACTACCCGGAAGTCATGGCTCTGTTGACGGTCCATGTGTACGAGGAGGCCCGGGCCGGCGCGACGGTCGACTCGGTCATGGAGTCCGGCCGCCGGGTGCTGACGCGCGACGAGGTCATGGAGGGCGTCCCGGAAATGATCTCCCACGTCCAGGTCGAGGCGACGTTCCCGGACGGGACGAAGCTCGTGACGATCCACGATCCGTTCGACGAGGCGGCCGAGGAGGTGAGCGTCCATCCGGGCAGACAGGAACTCCTGCCGGACGACGAGGAGCACCGGATCGCGTTCAACGAGGGCCAGGAGTACGTGGAACTGTCCGTGAGCAACCCCTCGGACCGGCCGGTCCAGGTCGGCTCCCACTTCCACTTCGCCGAGGTCAACGAAGAACTGGTCTTCGCCCGCGAGTCCGCGCACGGCATGCGGTTGCACATCGCCTCCGGCACGTCCGAGCGGTTCGAGCCCGGCGACGAGCGCGTCGTCCGCCTGGTTCCCCTCGCGGGTGAACGCGTCGTCCGTGGTCTGCAGGCCGGCAAGTCCGAGAAGGAGCAGAACCTCGATGCGCGAAGCTGAACGCCCCTTCGATCCCCTGACCCGGTCGCGGTACGCCGACCTCTACGGCCCCACGACCGGTGACCGGGTACGGCTCGCCGACACCGGTCTCGTCCTGAGGATCGACGCGGACTGGGGCGGAGGCCCCGGCCGCAGCGGGAACGAGATGATCTTCGGTGGCGGCAAGGTGATCCGCGAGTCGATGGGGCAGTCGCACATCCCGCGGGACGATCCGCGCAGGCCGGTGGACACCGTCATCACGGGCGCGCTGATCCTGGACCACTGGGGTGTGGTCAAGGCCGACGTCGGTCTGCGCGGCGGGCGGATCCAGGCGATCGGCAAGGCGTACAACCCCGAGACGATGACGCCCGAGCCCCATGACGACGCACGGGCCTCGCACTTCGTCGTCGGCCCCGAGACCGAGGTGATCTCCGGCAACGGCCGCATCCTGACCGCGGGCGGTGTCGACACGCATGTGCACTTCCTGTGCCCCGGGCAGATCCACGAAGCGCTCGCCTCGGGCGTGACCACGCTCATCGGGGGCGGCACCGGTCCCGCCGAGGGCAGCACGGCCACCACCGTGACGCCCGGCAAGTGGCACATCCAGCGCACGTTCGAGGCGCTCGACTCCTATCCGGTCAACGTCGGCCTGCTGGCCAAGGGCAGCACGGTGTCGCACAAGGCGCTGACGGACCAGGTGGACGCCGGCGCTCTCGGTTTCAAGATCCACGAGGACTGGGGCGCCACGCCGGCGGTGATCGACGCCGCGCTGCGGGTCTGCGACGAGACGGGTGTCCAGGTCGCCCTGCACGCCGACTCGCTGAACGAGTCCGGGTTCGTGCGCCACACGCTCGCCGCGACGAGGAAGAAGGGCAGGACCAAGGACGCCAGGTACCGCAGTCTGCACATCTTCCACGTCGAAGGAGCCGGTGGCGGTCACGCACCCGACATGATCAGCCTGGTCGGGGAGCCCAGCGTCCTGCCCGCCTCCACGAATCCGACCCGGCCCCTGACGGTCAACACCGTCAGGGAACACGTCGACATGATGATCGTCTGCCACCACCTCAACCCCGAGGTCGAGGCGGACATGGCGTTCGCCGACTCTCGCATCCGGCCCTCCACCATGGCGGCCGAGGACCTGCTGCACGACATGGGCGCCATCTCCATGATGTCCTCCGACGCCCAGGCCATGGGACGCATCGGCGAGATGATCATGCGTACCTGGCAGACCGCGCACGTCATGAAGTCCCGATACGGCCACCTCGGCGAGGACGACGCGCACGCGGACAACTTCCGGGCCCGGCGCTACATCGCCAAGTACACGATCAATCCGGCCATCACCCACGGCATCGACCACGAGGTCGGCTCCGTCGAGACGGGCAAACTCGCGGACCTGGTGCTGTGGGAGCCGAAGTTCTTCGGCGTGAAGCCGCACATGGTCATCAAGGGCGGCCAGATCGCGTACGCGCAGATCGGGGACGCCAACGCGTCGATCCCGACCCCGCAGCCGTTCCTGCCCCGCCCGGTGTGGGGCTTCAGCGGCCGGGCCCCGGGCGGCAACTCCTTCAACTTCGTCGCGGAACAGGCGGTCGGCGGCGAGCTGTCGCGCATCGGTCTGCTCAAGCCCCTGCGCGCCATCAGGTCCACCCGCGGGGTGACCAAGGCCGACATGGTGCACAACAACGGCCTGCCGGACATCGTCGTCGACCCCGACACCTTCGACGTCACCATCGGTGGCGCCACGACCTCCGACGTCCGCACCACGGTGAACGGGCAGCAGGTCGCGCGGCACTACGCCACAGAACTTCCCATGGCCCAGCGCTACTTCCTCTTCTGAGGCCCCGCCCGCCCCGCCCGGGCCGGGCGGGCCGTCCCGAGAAAGGCGGACCGCCGTCCTCATGAGCCGTGCTGCCCTGCTCGTCCTCGCCGACGGCCGCTTCCCCGCCGGCGGGCACGCCCACTCCGGCGGCGTGGAGGCCGCGATCGCCTCCAGAGGCGTCCACGACGCCGCAAGCCTGGAGGCGTTCTGCCGGGGGCGCCTGCACACCGCGGGCCTGACCGCGGCAGGCCTCGCCGCCGCCGCGGCCACCGGCCACGACGCCACCGTCCTGGACGAGGCCGCCGACGCCCGCACCCCCGTGCCCGCGCTGCGCCACGTCTCCCGCAGGCTGGGCCGGCAGTTGCTGCGGGCGGCCCGCGCCACGTGGCCCTCACCCGAACTCGACCGCCTCGCCCGTCTGAAGCCGCACGGAGCGCACCAGCCGGTCGTCCTCGGCGTCACGGCCCGCTCCGCCGGTCTGACCTCGTTCGACGCCGCCCAGTGCGCCGCGTACGAGAGCGTCGGAGGGCCGGCGACCGCGGCGGTACGGCTGCTCGGCCTCGACCCGTTCGAGGCGACCGCGCTCCTGGCACGGCTCGCCGATGAACTCGACGGCGCCGCCCGGAGCGCGGCCGACGCGGCGGACCGTGTCGCCGACGAGGGCGTCAGCGTCCTCCCCGCCGCCTCCTCCCCGCTGCTGGACATCACCGGCGAGCAACACGCCGCCTGGAACGTCCGCCTCTTCGCGTCCTGATCCGATCCGCGTCCATGGGAGCCACCGTGCACCTCGACCATTCGCCGACCACACCCCACCGCCACACGCACAGCGCCGACGCGCTGCGGCCCGACGGCGAACGCCGCGCACTGCGGATCGGCCTCGGCGGGCCCGTGGGCTCGGGCAAGACCGCGACCGTCGCCGCCCTGTGCCGCGCCCTGCGGGACCGGTGGTCCATCGCCGTGGTCACCAACGACATCTACACCCGCGAGGACGCCGAGTTCCTGCGCCGCGAGGCCGTGCTGCCGCCCGAGCGGATCACCGCCGTGGAGACCGGCGCCTGCCCGCACACCGCGATCCGCGACGACATCTCCGCCAACCTCGAGGCGGTCGAACAACTGGAGGAGGCCCTGCGTCCACTGGACCTGATCCTCATCGAATCCGGAGGGGACAACCTCACCGCCACCTTCTCACGGGGGCTCGTCGACACCCAGGTGTTCGTGATCGACGTCGCCAGCGGGGACGACATCCCCCGCAAGGGCGGACCCGGCATCACCACCGCCGACCTCCTCGTGATCAACAAGACGGATCTCGCGCCCCACGTCGGAGCGGACCTGAACACCATGGCGTCCGACGCGAAGGCCCAGCGTGGCGCCCTGCCCGTCGCCTTCACCAGCCTCGCCTCCCCCGACGGGATCGTCCCGGTCCGCGACTGGGTCACCGAGCGCCTCACCGCATGGCGTGCCGAGGCGGCCGGGTGACCGGCACCGCGCCACCGGCGGCCGGGCCCGAGCGGCGGGCCGGAGCGGCCGGGGCGGGCACCGGGCGGGCGGAGGCGTCGCCGTCCGCTCCGTCGCGCACGGCCGGCACCCGCCGCGTCCCGCCCGACCGCCCGCTCGAGACCTGTGCCGGTGTGCTGGCCACCGCCCGCATCCGCGCCGCCCACAACGGCCGCACCACGACCCTCCCGCTCCTGCACAGCGACGGCCCCTTCCACCTGCGCCGGCTGCGCAGCCGCCACGGGCCGGCACGGGTCGGCGTGATCGGAGCCATGAGCGCACCGCTGGGCGGAGACCGCCTCGCACTGGACGTCGTGCTCGGGGCACGGGCCGAACTGGAGGTGACGACGGGGGCCGCCACCATCGCCCTGCGCGGGCCCTCCGCCGGCCCCGCCACCTACGACGTCCGCGTCACGGTCGGTGAGCACGCGTCACTCCACTGGCTGCCGCACCCCCTGATCAGCACCCGCGGCAGCACCCTCCACCAGTCCCACCGCGTGGATCTCGCCCCCACCTCCCGGCTGCTGTGGCGGGAGGAGCAACTCCTCGGCCGCACGGCGGAGCCTCCCGGCCACCTCTCGACCCGTCTGACGGTCCGGCGCGACGGCCGCCCGCTCCTCGACCAGCACACGGCCTACGGTGACCCGGCACCGGCGTGGGACGGTCCCGCGGGCCTCGGGCCCCACCGAGCCGTGGGACAACTCCTCGTCGTCGACCCGCTCCTGTCCCCGGAGCACGAACCGCTCCTCGTCGGTGACGATCCGGCAGCCGACTGCGCCGTCCTGGCCCCGCTCGCCGACGGACCGGCGCTGCTGGCCACCGCGGTGGCCGGCACACCCGCCCGTCTGCGCGCTCTCCTCGACCTCTGCCTGGCACGGGCCGGCCGGACGTGACCCGGCGGGGCAGGGTCTGCCACCGGACGGGTACACCTGTCGTGGCCGTACGGCCGTACTCGTCGCGCTGGTCCTCACCGGCATCGCCATGGCGGGTACGGGCCTGCCGGTCACCCAGTACCCGCGGAGCGCCCCGAGTTGGTCGCCGGCCGCCGCGCCGGTGCTGTTCGCCCCATGGGCCCGGGCGTGGCGCTCGGCACCATGGCCGCGCCGGCGCCGGCCCGGCGGACGGAGCGGATGACCGCGACCGCCGTCAGGGGCACGCCCGCCGTCGCGGAGATCCGCGGGCCTCTCACCTTTCCCGTGCCGGGGCCGGCAGGTGGCCGGCGACCGCTTCGCCGGGGGCGCGCGAGGCCGGGTGGCGGGCGCCGTGTCCTCCTTCGGAGTCCCAGACCGCCTCCTGGACCGAGGCCAAGCCGGCCGCTTCCGCCGCCGTGTTCTCCTGCGCCGTGGTCCGGAAGTGTTCGGCCTCGTGGATGAGCCCGCTCGCCGTGAGGGTCCACGACGGGTCGGAGGCCGTGGCCATCAGCCGGGCCGCGGTGGCCGGTTCCGCCTCCGGCGGGATCACCAGCAGGTCCCAGCGGCCGATGGTGTAGGACAGCAGCAACAACTTGTGCGGGTCCTGCTCGGCCTTGAACCAGCCGACGTGCACCTCGTGCCCGGGGACGGGTACCTTCCGCGGGACGACCGGCCAGAACGTGGGGTTCACCGTCACCCGGGTGATCCGCCCCCACAGCGGGTCGAGTGCCTCGACGAGCGCCGGGAGCTCCGCCGTCAGATCGCGGGACCGGGGCCACCAGGCACCGTCGATCAGTGCCGGAGCGGTGTCGGCGGATGCCAGGGCGAGGCGGAGCGGCGAAGAGGAGAGGGCCCGGTCTTCGGCCGTCGGCGTCAACAGATCGGTCGCGGTCATGATGCGGACCCAACTCCGGGCCGGTCGTGGCCGGCCCGGTTGTCGTGAATCGCCGAGAACGACGTCAGCGTGGAAGCTGGTGTACGGAGTGCTCTCGGTAATCATCAGTGTACTCCTCGTCAGGGCCCGGCGGGCCGATGCGGGGCCGCCACGGGCCCGGCCGCACCGCTGACGCCGGATCGGCGTGCTGCCCGGAGACCGCTTCGGAGTATGGGGGTGCCGGAGGTTCGCGAGGTCGTCGCCCGCGGCACTCACGGCGTGCCGTGCCGTGCGGCGACACGGGTCACCGTGACCGCGACGGTGACCGGCTCGGCGGCGCCGTGGGCGGCGAGGTGGGAGACGACGGCGGTCAGCACCCGGTCGTGGACGTTCCGGGCGGTGTCCAGCGCCCTGTGCCCCTCGGCCAGGACGCAGCGCACCTCGATGTGCCATCCCGGACCGTCCGGCGCCCGGTCGGCGCGGATGCCCGCCTCGGACGGGGCGCGGCGCGGCGCGGTGTCCGCCCGGGCGGGTGCGGCGGCGGCCGCGAGGCGGTGGGCGAGACGGGGCTGCAGCCCGGCCACGCCGGGAACCGCGCGGGCCGCCTCGGCCGCGACGCCGGGGAGCGTGGCCGTGCCGGCGGCGGTCATCACGCGCCACCGCCCGTGGGGTGGCCGGAGCCCGCGGGGCCGAGGGGCGGCCACGGCTCCAGGACGTCGACCACGGTGATGTCGACGGCCGCGACGGCGAGTCCCAGGTCCTGCCCGGCCGAGTGGAGGACCGATCGGCGTACCTGCCGGACCCGCTCGGGCAAGGGGCGGTCGAGGGCGGCGGCCAGGGTCATGGTCACCCGCACGTCGGCGCCCTCGCCCGCGGGTGCGAGCCGGCAGGTGGCGGCCCGCGCGCCGGGGACCGTGTCCGCTGCCTGCCGCAGCACCTTCGCCGCGGCGCTCTCGGCGATCCGCAGGTCCCGGTCCGGGTCGGCCAGGGGCAGCAGCCGCCCGAGCCGCACCTCCGCCCCGACGACGGCCATGACGCGGCCGGCGAGCGCGGGCAGGCCGGGAGGGTCCTCGGCGCGCAGCGCCCGGGCGGCCGCGTTCACCGTGAGCAGTCCCTCGACGGCTTCGCGGCAGTGCGGACAGGACACCGTGTGCGGGTCCGCGGCCGGCGCCGCGTCCTGGGCCTGTTCCCAGACCCGGCTGAGCAGGCGGCCGCAGGGCAGCACCTCGTCGCCCGCGGGCGGGGACGTGCCGGCGGCGGCCGGGCCGGTGCGGGGCGCGTCGGCTCCGGGCGGTCCGGAAGGCCGCTCGTGCGGGTCGTCTAGCGCCATGGCCCCATCGCCTCCTGGAGGGATCGGCGTGCCCTGAAGAGTCTGCCGCGCACCGTCTGCTCGCCGGTGTGCGTCACGTGGGCGATCTCCTTGTACGACAGGCCCTGCAGTTCCCGCAGGACCCAGCAGACCCGCTGCCCGGCGTCCAGCTCGGCGAGCGCGCGGGACAGGGCGGCCGTGACCGCCTCCTGCTCGGCGCACCCGGCCGGCTGGCTCCACGCGTCGCCCGCCGCGGGTTCGGCGACGGCGTCCAGGGGGAGGGGTGGCGGCCGGCGCCGTCGCATGGTCAGGCAGCGGTTGACGGTGATCCGGTACATCCAGGTACGGAACTCCGCGCTGTGACGGTACTCCGGCAGTCGCCGCCAGGCACTGACGAAGGCGTCCTGGACGGCGTCCTCGGCGTCCTGGGCGTTGCCGAGCAGGGAGCGGGCCAGAGCCAGGAGGGAGCGGCTGTGCCGCTGGACGAGAACGGCGAAGGAGTCCTCGTCCCCCTCGGCCGCCCGTACTGCCAGCAGCCGGTCCGGCACGTCGCATACCGGCCGTGGGGAAGCAAGGCGTTCGATCATGACGCTCCCGCGCGAGAGGCTCGGAACGAGCTGAGTACCCCACCCTCACCATGTGACGCACGTCACAGTCCGTACGCGTGAGAAGAGGACCGCCAGGTGTGTCCAACCTTTCGACCGGCATCACACAGGTGTCCGACCGACCGATCGAGGCGACCGCCATGACGGAGAACAGCACCAGCATCGGCCTGGGCCACCGGTCCGAGGGGGGCGTGAGCGCTCTGAAAGGCCGTCCCGGGGCCGGGACTCCGGCGGAGACACGGGGGAAGACCACCATCGCGGACGGCGTGGTGGCGAAGATCGCGGGCATGGCCGCCCGCGAGGTGCCCGGCATCCACAACCTCGGAGCGGGAATGGCCCGTGCCTTCGGTGCCATGCGGGAACGCGTCCCCGGTGGGGGCGGAGGCGTCACGCGCGGGGTGAAGGTCGAGGTCGGCGAGCGCCAGGCCGCGGTGGACCTGGACGTCGTCGTCGAGTACGGCGTCTCCATCGTCGAGGTCGCCGCCGGTGCGCGCACCAACGTGATCAGCGCCGTGGAGCGGATGACGGGCCTGGACGTCGTCGAGGTGAACGTCTCCGTCGACGACGTCCACCTCCCCGACGAGGAGGAGGAGTCCGAACCGGAAGAGGGCCGCGTGAGGTGACCCGCCGCGACCACCGCCGTGCCTTCGGGCACGGGCGGACGACCGCACGGACGACCACGCTCGTGAGACGGGTGAGTGCATGATGAACACAGCGACGACGGGCCTCGCGGCCGGGATGGCCCTGGCTTTCGCCGGTTACTTCGGCGGCTTCTGGGCGTTCCTGCTGGTTCTGGTCCTGGGCGCGGCGGGGCTGGTCGTCGGCCTCGCCCTGCAGGGGGACCTCGACTTCGGTGGGCGGAGGCAGCGATGAGCACCCGGCCCGGTTCCCCGCCGCCCGGCGAGGAGCCCGGCCCGCCGGCGCGGACCGCCGGCCTGCCGCCCCCGGCCGAGCGGGGCGCCACCGTCATCCCGGACAGAGTGGTCGCCCGCATCGCCGTCCAGGCCGCACGCACGGCCCGTCACCGGCGCGCCGCCCTGCCGCCCGGCCCGGACGGACCGGCGGCGCCCAGCGCCTCCGCGGCCACCCGTACCGGATCGGTGCGCCTGCACCTGACCATGGACCTGCCCTATCCCACCGACATCCCCCACGTCTGCGAGGGGATACGGCACGACGTCGCCGAGCGGGTGGCGCAGCTGACCGGCTTGGAGGTGGGCGAGATCACCCTCACCGTCGGGCGGCTGGTGACCGCCGCCGGCGCGCACCGGGGACGGGTCCGGTGAATCGCCGCGCGGCCCGGACCGCCGGGCACACCACGCACGAAGGAGGACCGGGATGACCCCCGACCCAGACCCTCCCGCCCGGGACTCCGCGCCGTCCGCGGGCCGTGCCGCCGTGCCGCTGACGAAGGAGCCCGAGGAGCCGGCGGAGTCCGGTCCGCCCGAACGCGACGCGTCCGCGGCGGACGAGCAGGACGGGGGGCGCCGGACCCGCCGCCCGTGGTCCGCGCGACGCCTTCCGGCCGCGCTGGTCGCCTCGGTGATCCTCGTGGCGGCGGGTGTGGCGCTGTTCGACGTCGTCGCCGTACGGGCGGGACGCCCCGCGGCGGCCTGGCGAAGGCGCCTGGCCGACGAACTGGCCACCCGCCCCGTGGACGACGTGTGGATGCTCACGGGGGCCGCCGTGGCCGCCGCCGTCGGCGTCTGGCTCATCGTCCTGGCCCTCACCCCCGGCCTGCGCCACCGGCTTCCCGTGCGCTCCCCCGCCGGCTCGCCCCGGCTGCGGGCCTCCCTGGACCGCGACGGCGCCGCCGATCTGCTGCGCGACGCCGCCCTGCGGGTCCCCGGGGTCGGCGCGGCTCGCGTCCGGGTGCGCCGCCACCGCGTCAAAGCCCGCGCGGACGTCCGCTTCCGCGACCCCCGGCAGGTGAAGGACGACCTCACCGCCGCCCTCGACGAGGAACGCGACCGGCTCGCCCTCTCCCGTCCTCCCCGCATCGTCGTACGGGTGCGGCAACGTACCCGCTGACCGAAGACCCCGGCACCCCGGCCGAAGGCTTTCGCACCCCGACCGAAGACCCCCCAGCACCGGAGCCCGCACCATGACGCCGCGATCCGTACTCAACCGCAGCCTGCTGGCCCTCGCCGGGCTGGTGCTGCTCGGCGGCGGTCTGCTGATCCTCTTCGCCGGGTTCGACGTCTTCCGGCGACGTGATCTGCTCCCGCCCGCCGGCTGGCCCCTGACCACCCCGGACGACGTGCTGCTCGGTTCCGCCGACCGGGCCCGCTGGAGCAGTCCGGGCTGGTGGTGGCCCGTGGCCATCGCCGTCCTCGCCCTCGTCGTCCTGCTCGCCCTGTGGTGGCTGCTCGCCCAGGTGCGCCGACACCACCCCGGGGCGCTGCCCGTGGGCGGCACGCCTCCGCAGGAGGGTGTCGAACTGCGCGACCGTGCACTCGGCGACGCGATCGCCGCCGACGCCGGTGCCCTGCCGGAGGTCGAGCAGGCGGCCGTGCGCATCACCGGCCGGTCCGCCCGCCCCCGCACCCGCGTCAGGCTGACCCTCACCCCTCAGGGGGCACCCGGCGCCGTCCTCCGCTCCCTGTGCGAAGGCCCACTGCGAACCGCCCGTCGGTCCACCGGCTCCCCTCCCATGCCCACCGAGGTCCGCCTGCGGGTCGCCCGCCACAAACCGCACCGCGCGCAGTGAGCGGGAGAGCGGCCGCTCCCCTGCCCTCTTCAGGGCTTTCGCAACTCCCGGTCGCCGGACGAGATCCTGCCGGTGACCGGTCCCGCGCGACCGGCCGGCACCGGTCCCGGCGCCTCGTCCTCCCGGGCGCACCGCGCTCACGTCCGGTTCCCACCCGCCGTCCCGCCGGCCGTTCCGCCGCGCGGCGCGCGCGGCGGAACGGCCGCCTCCACCGGAGGGCGGGTGCCGTGGCCGGCCGACGCCGGCCTCCGGTGTCCGTCCCGCCCTTCCGACACACCCCTGCCACCATGGGACACGGCCTGCCGCAGGGGCGCCGGTGCCGGAAGATGTTCATGGCTGGAGGAGCGGCGTGTGGAGGGTGCGGTGGCCGGCAGGGAGGACGAGGGGCGGGCGTCGGGGGCCGAGCCGGGTCTCTGGCGGCGGGTCGTCGAGCAACTGGGCACGGCCCTGATCGTGCTGGACCCGGCCGGACGGATCCTCGCCGTCAACCCGGCGGCCGAGCGGCTGCTGGGCCGCTCGGCCGCGGCGATGCGCGGCGAGGACGCCCATGACCTGCTGCACCGGGACGCGGACGGCGGCAGGCGGCCACGGGATCAGTGCCCGCTGCTCAGGGCACTGGCAGAGGGGAGCACGGCGCGCGCGGAGGGCGACAGCTGCCTGAGGGGAGACGGCCGCCCGGTCGCGGTCTCCTGGTCCGCCTCCCCCCTGACGGACGACGGTGGCGTCACGGGCCTGGCCGTGCTGCTCACCGACGCCACGAGCGATCACGGCGCGCATCGCAGACGCGCGGCCTACACGCGTGCCCTGGAGGACCTCACCGAGCGGCTGACGCTGGTCGCGGAGATCACCGACGTACTCGGCCAGACCCTGGAGACCGACGAGGCCCTCGCCCGGCTGGGCCGCCTGCTGGTCCCCCGCCTCGCCGACTGGGCGGCGGTGGACCTGCGGACCGCTTCCGGGCAGGTCCACCGGGTGGCGGTGACCGGCCCCGAGGGCCGGGACACCGGACAGGAGGGCGGGCGCGAACGCCTGCCCGAGACCGGGGAGGCGTCCCGCTCGCCACTGGTCCGGGTGCTGAACGGCGGTGATCCCGTCCTTCAGGTCCGGGTGGAGGAGGCTACACCTCCCGGCGCTCCCCTGGCCGCCGTGCACAGCGGCTTCCTGCGGGCGGTGGGCGCGACGTCCGCCCTCACGGTGCCGTTGGGCTCCCGGCAACGGGTCACCGGCGCCCTGACGGTGGTGCGCACCGACCCGGCGCACCCCTTCGACACCGGCGACCTGGAGGTAGTGAGCGACATCGGCCGCCGGGTCGGCCTGGTCATCGACAACGCCCGCCGGTTCGGCCGCCAGCGCGCCGTCGCCGAGGCCATGCAGCGCAACCTGCTCGCCCCGCTCCCCCAGCCCGGCCGCATGCGGCTGGCCGCCCGCTACCAGCCGGCCCCGGCCGGCTCCCAGGTCGGTGGTGACTGGTACGACGCGTTCGAGCTGAAGGACGGCACGATCGCGCTGGTCATCGGCGACGTCGTGGGGCACGACCTGACCGCGGCGGCCGGCATGGCGCAGCTGCACGGCATCCTGCGTTCACTGGCCTGGGACCACACGGGACCGCCCGGCGCCGTCGTCGACCGTCTGGACGACGCCATGCCCGTCATCACCACCGTCCCCATGGCCACCCTCGTCCTCGCCCGGGTCGAGGGCCATCCGCGCACCGGCCCGTGGACGCTGCAGTGGACCAGCGCCGGGCACCCGCCTCCCCTGCTGCTCACCCGGGACGGACAGGGGCAGTACCTCGAAGCCGGGCAGGGGCTCCTCCTCGGTACCGGTCCGGGTACCGCCGGGAGCCGGCCGAACGCCACCCACCCCCTGCCGCCGGGCTCCACCCTGCTGCTCTACACCGACGGACTGATCGAGATCCCCGGCAGCGACCTCGGCACCGGCCTGAGCCGTCTGCGCCGGCACGCCCTCGCGCTCGCCCGGGAACCGCTGGACACGCTGTGCGACCGGCTGCTCGCCGGCATGCCTCCCGGCAGCGCCGACGACGTGGCCCTCCTCGCCCTGCGCCTTCCGGAACTGTGACGGCCGTGGCGCGGGGCGCGGCGCTCAGGTCCCGAGGACCAGCACACGGAACGGGCCGAGCGGGGCCGTGCGAGGGGTGTCGCCTTCGATGTACCGCCACCCCCAGGACCGCAGCGTCTCGACGGTCCTGGGGTCGGAGCGGTTCACCAGGGTGACGCCGAGGGCGGCACCGTGGTCGGCGAGCAGCCGCCCCTGCAGGCGCCGGGCGAGGTTCCAGGCACGGTCCTGGTACTGCCTGCGCACCCGGGGCGGCACGAGGATCCCGGAGACCACGAAGAGGCGTCCGGTGGCGGCCAGGCGGAGCAGCCTCCCAGGGAGGTGCCCGTCGAACCCCTCCCACCAGGGACCGTCGCCGCGCACCGGGAAACCGTGGGCGCATCCGGTCAGCGCGGTGGTCTCCGCGATCAGCAGCTCGAATCCCGGTCGCCGTACGTCGGCCGCCAGCCGTTGCAGGAAGGCGTCGCGGGCCTCGTTCCACGCCCACGGGCCGCCGCCGGAGGTCTCCGCGTACAGGTCGCCCAGTTCCTGCAGGTGGTCCTCGATCTGACGCCGGGTCAGCGGACGGACGCGTTCCCCCTCGCGGGGCGAGGAGCCTCGTTCCGTCCCCGGCGGGCGGGGCTTTCGCGCACCGCGCCGGTCCGGGAGGCCGGCATGCGGGGCCGGGGGGTCTGCGGTCGCCGGACGAACCGGCAGGTTCACGGTCATGAGGCAAGCCCTGCCCGGGCCGGATCCGGCCCGGTGTCGTCGGTCGCCGGGAGCGGCACAGGCGCCGGAGCCGGTGCGCGACGTGCCCTCGGTGTCTCCACCGTACTCCCGGCCGCCCTCCCCGCGGGCCGACGGCGGCCGGGGACGCCGGGGTGGGGACGGCGGCGCCGTCCGCTTCCCACCGGACGGGGTCGTACCTGGAGTACGGTGGACGTACCGAGGGCATGTCGCACACCGGCTCCCGCGCCGGTCTCGTCCTCGGTGGGACACCTCACCGGAAGACCCGCGCAGCCGCGGCGGCTTCAGGGACAGGTCGGCACGACGGCCCCGGTCCCTGGCACGTCTCCCGCTCTTGCACAGCGCCGGACGGCGCCCGTGCCCTCCCGCCCGCGCCCGCTCCGGGAAACCGGCGGCGCCCAAGACCTCCCGGCCGCCGGCGTGCGGCCGGAACCCGACCCGTGCCGGGCCGTACCGCCGCTCCTCACCGCCGGCGCCACGAAACCGTGGGACGGCGGGGCGGCGTCTCCCCGGCAGCCGACCGTCAGGCCGTGACCGCCATGAACACCGCTCTCACCATCGCCGCGTTCCTCCTGCTCGTCGCCGGCGGGGCGTATGTGATCCACCGGCTCAACTCCGCGCACGACGAGAGGATCGCCGCGCACACCTACAGCCGCTTCGCGTCCGGCCGCCGCGCCGACGACGACCGGGCCGACGGCACGGCCGCGCCGCCCCCGTCGCACGCCGTCCCGGCCGCCGCGCGCGACCTTCGCGACGGCGGCCGGGGACGCTTCCGGCCGCACCGCCGCAAGGGCCGGGCCGCTCCCGACGAGCCGACCGCCACGGGGCGTTGAGGCGAGCCGCCCGGCACATGGACACCGGGCGTCCCGCGAGCACCGGCGGACCGGCTCCTGACCGGCGACCGGCCACGTCCGTTCCTCCGGGACCGTTCCCGCACCGGCACCCGCCCGAGGGGCGGGACCCATGCACACCACATGTGTGTATCGCGAAATTTGGGACATTCTGTGGCGGAATAAGAGTTTTGTTCCACCCGGGACGGTGAACCGGGGAGGGGTAAATAGGGCATATCCCGATAGAAGGAATCAAATCAATGATCACTCAAGAGCAGATTCCGACCGTACTGGACCACCCGGTCTACGATGCCGACGGCAACAAGATCGGTGAGGCCAAGCACGTCTTCTTCGACGACGCGACCGGCCGGCCCGAGTGGATCAGCGTCAAGACCGGCCTGTTCGGCACCAGCGAGTCCTTCGTGCCCATCCGGGACGCCTCCGTGGTCGAGGACCACCTGGAGGTGCCGTTCGCCAAGGCCAAGGTCAAGGACGCGCCCAACGTGGACGTCGACGCGGGCGGACACCTCTCCGAGGACGAGGAGCACCGCCTGTACGACTACTACGGCATGGCCTGGGACGACGCCTGGCAGCAGGCCAACGAGCCCGGTGAGGGCGGCTGGGCCCACGGCGGCACCGACGACAGGACCGACACCGCCGGCAGCCGCACCACCACGGGTACCGGCAGGTCCGCGGCGGCCGGCACCGGGACGGGCGACGACGCGATGACGCGCTCCGAGGAGCGCATGCGCGTCGGCACCGAGCGTCGTGAGGCCGGGCGGGCCCGGCTGCGCAAGTACGTCGTGACCGAAGAGGTCCAGCAGACCGTTCCCGTGCGGCGGGAAGAGGTCCGCGTCGAGCGGGAGCCCATCACGGACGCCAACCGGGACGCCGCCATGTCGGGCCCCGACATCAGCGAAGCCGAACACGAGGTCGTCCTGCACGAGGAGCGGCCCGTGGTGGAGACCGAAACGGTACCGGTGGAGCGGGTGCGGCTGTCGGCCGAGGAACGCACCGAGGAAGAGACGGTGCGCGGACAGGTCCGCAAGGAAGAACTCGACACCGAGGGCGTCGACGACGACCGGCGCGACAGGTAGCGCCCGGCTTCGTCTTCTTCGTGCGGCGGCCCGCCGGCCCGGAACCCGTTCGGGCGGGCGGGCCGCCACCGCGACGCCCCCTGACAGCTCCGTACGGGTCGCCCGCCTTGCGCCGGCTCGTCCGGCCCGGCGCTCCGATTCCGCCGCCGCCCGCGCAAACGGCACCGGCCCGGCCGACCGGGCGTCCGGCGCCGCACGGTGCTCCGGGCTCCGGGCTCCGGGCTCCGGGCTCCAGCGGATCGGGGAACGGCCTTCCGGGGCGCGGCACTTGACGCAACGGTGCCACGGGTGCCGCACCGGCCGGCACACCCGGGGCACACCACGTGCCGCGACCGTCCGCAGGCCGCCTGGTCCCGGGCCCTGGCTCCCGGTGTGCGACGAGCCCGACAGTCGGCCGGGCGTGTGAAGACCTGGTGGGGACATCGCCGGACCGGTGCGCATCGGCCGGGGACGGGGCAGGTGTTGCAGCAGTACTTCCCCGCAGCCTTCGCAGGCCGACGCCACTCCAGGGAGCGGCACCGCGTGCTCGCCGCTCCGGCCGGTCCTGCGAAGGCGACAGTCCGCCGCGGCCCCGGGGGAGGAGCGGGAAGGACCCCGCCTTCGCCGGGCGCCTACGGGCAGGACACCGGCGCCGGACCGTCACAGCACCGGCCGCACGCCTCCCGGGGCCGGCCCCTCACGCCGGGTGCGGGCGGTCGCGTCACAGCCGAGGGCGTCGGACAGCGCGATGCGGGCGGTGATGCGTTTGCCGGCCGGCTCCCGCTGGACGGAGAGGTCCTCGGTCACGGCCTTGACGATCTCCAGGCCGTGCTGGCCGATGCGACCCGGGTCGGCGGCCCGGGCGGTGGGGAGGGTGGGGTCGCTGTCCCACACGACCACGTCCACGCTGTCGGTGGTGATGCGCAGTTCCATCAGGACCGGGCCGGGGGCGTACTTGCGGGCGTTGGTGACCAGCTCGCTGACCACCAGCTGGGTCAGGTCCACGGCGCGCGCCGACACCGGCAGGCCGTAATCGCCGCGGGCCCGCTCGAGGAAGGAGGCGGCATGATGGCGGGCCTCGGCGATGCAGCCCTCGCCCCCGCCCACCGCATAACCGGCACGCATCAGGTGCTCCTCCGACGCGGTGCCGTCCTCGCCCAAGGGCACTGATTCCATCCCGGCCGCCTCCGCTACCCCGTTCACGCCTGCGCGCGTACCCACGCCCGCGCGGTACACGCTCCACGCCCCTCCGCCGGTTCCCCTCCCGGCACACGGGCATCACCCGCATCGTGCAGGGCAGCACTCCCGGGCGAAGGCCTTGGTGTGCAAGTATCACCGGCATGCCTGAGGAGCAGGAGCGAACGACGGACACCGGACACGCCGAACAGCCTGGCGGACTGTCGGTCGTGGCCACCACCACCGACGGCATTCGGGTCGTGACCTTGCGCGGCGAGATCGACCACGACGTCAAGGACGCGCTCGGCAGGGCTCTGCTGTCCGCCGGCGGCGCGGCGCCGCCGCGGACCGTGGTGGACCTCAGCGGCGTGACCTTCCTGGACTCCAGCGGCATCAACGTCTTCGTCGCCGCCCACCGCGCCGTCAGCGACGCCCGGGGGTGGCTGCGTATCGCCGGCGCCCGGGAACCGGTGCTGCGGGTCCTCCGGCTCGTCGGCCTGGACGACGTGATCCCCTGCCACCCCACCGTCGAGCAGGCCCTGACCGCCTGACCCGCTTCGCGCCCCCCTTGTGCGGGGCCGCGCGTTCCCCGTTCCGGGCGGGCGAGCCGGCGTCACGCGTGCCGCCGGGCACGAGTCTCCGCGCGCGGGGCGTCATGAAGCGGGCTCCCTGCGAGGGCGGGGCTGCCAGGCTCCTGGCGAGTGCCGCCGTGCCCGCGCCGCCCGCCGCCCGGCCGGCCCGCCCGGTTCACGCCGCGGTCGCGGCCCGGCCGGTCCAGGCCCGCGCGGACCGGACGGCCGACCGGGCGACAAAGGCGCAGACGGGCTGTCCGCCATGCGCCGTCTTCCACCCGTTCGGCGAGACGCGCCGCACCACTTAACGGACATAACGCTATAAAGCGTGTGTTATATGATCATGCACACACCTCAGCGGCGTACCTTGCTCAGTGCCTCGATCGCGGCCGTCGGCGCGGGAGTCCTGGGAGCCTGTTCCGGATCCGGCTCCCCCTCCCCTCCCGGCTCGCCGTCCGCCTCCACCCCGCGTTCGGGTTCCGCGCCGGGCTCCGGAGGTACCGGTCACCACGACGTCTTCGTCCCCGAGGGTCCCAAGGGGTACGTCAACCCCTCGGATCCCGAGGTCCTCGCCACCGAGCGGGAACGCGGATCCGGCCCCCTGCGCAGATTCAGGCTCACCGCCACCGAGACGGTGCTCGACCTGGGCGGGCGGCAGGTCAGGTCATGGGCGTACGGCGACGTGATCCCGGGCAAGGCGGTACGCGTCACCGCGGGCGACGTCCTCCAGCTCACGCTGGCCAACCGCCTGCCCGAGGCGACGACGCTGCACTCGCACGGCGTGCGCCTGCGCTGCGACATGGACGGCGTGCCGGGCCTGACCCAGAACCCCATCATGCCGGGCACGGATTTCACCTACCGGTTCGCCGTGTCCCACCCGGGGACGTATCTGCTGCACTCGCACTCGGGCATGCAGCCCGACCGCGGCTTGTACGTCCCGCTGATCGTGGAGGACCCCAAGGAGCGGCTGTCCTACGACAAGGAGTGGGTCGTCGTACTGGACGACTGGCTGGACGGCGTGGCCGGCTCCACCCCCGACGGCGTGCTCGCTCAGCTGCGGGGCGGCCGGGAAGCGCCGATGAACATGGGCATGGGGCCGGAGGCCGCGGCCGAGGGCGCCGGCCGTCGCGCGCCCGCCCGCCCGCACACCTCGGCCTCCGCTTCCGCCGACGGCCCCTCCCGCATCCTGCGGCACTCCCGCAGCAGCATGCTGCACAGCGAGGGCGGCCACGTCGCCTACCCGCACTACCTGGTCAACGGGCGGCTTCCGCACGCCCCCTCGGTCTTCCGGGCCCGCCCCGGGGACCGGATCCGGCTGCGGATCATCAACGCGGGGGCCGACACGGCCTTCCGGGTGGCGCTGGGCGGCCACAAGATGACGGTGACGCACACGGACGGCTACCCGGTCGAACACCAGACGACGGACGCGCTGCTGATCGGGATGGCCGAGCGCTACGACGTGCTGGTCACCGCCAAGGACGGGGTGTTCCCCCTGGTCGCCCTCGCCGAGGGCAAGGAGGCCCGGGCGCTGGCGGTCCTGCGCACCGGCGGGACAGGAGCCCTTCCCCCGTCCTCCGCGCATCCGGAGGAGCTGGACGGGCGGACCGTGCCGGCCAGACGCCTGGTGCCGGCGGAGTCCGTGGCCCTGCGGGACGAGAAGCCGGACCGTGAGATGCGCATCAAGCTGACCGGGGGCATGAAGAAGTTCGACTGGGGCTTCGACCACCGGCCCTACTCCGTCGAGCAGCGCTACCCGGTCCGTCAGGGCGAACGGGTCCGGCTGAGCCTCATCAACGCCACGGACATGTGGCACCCCGTGCATCTGCACGGCCACACCTTCGCCCTGACCGGCATCGACGCGGCGGGAACCCGCAAGGACACCGCCATCGTCCTGCCCCACCGCAAGCTGGTGATCGACTTCTACGCCGACAATCCGGGCCTGTGGATGCTCCACTGCCACAACCAGTACCACTCCGAATCCGGCATGATGACCATCCTCGGCTACCGGAAGTGACGAAGCGTCGGCAGGAAGTCCCCGGGCGGCCGGCTGCGCCGTCCGGGCCGCGTGCGCCGGCGTCGTCCGAGGGCCCGTACGGCACGCCCGCCGCACGGGCCCGACGCTGTCCTGCCCTTCCGGGACGCCGCCCGGAGCGCCGCCCGGATCGGCGGCGGGATCGGCGGCCGCGATGCGTGGCGTCGCGTGGCCGGTGACGCCACGGGTGCGGGTACGCGCCGGGGGTACGGGCCGAGGCGGCGGGGGACTCCGGAGCGGGTCGAGCCGGCTCCCGGTGCTTCGAGCCCGTCTCCCCGTTCCCGGGGCCCGGTGTCCCGGGGCCGTGCGGGTGACTCATGGCGGCCCGTCGGCAGGTGAGCCGTCAGGCCGAGCCTGACCGGGAAGCCTGCTCGCTTCCCCGTCCCGGCCGCCGCGCTCCGGGTGTCCGCTCCCGCCGCTCAGGCCGGTTCGAGCCCTGCGTCCACGACGGGTGAGGCAGCCCGTGACGTCCGGGGCGGACGGCCGCGCGGCCGTCCGGGCGGGCGGCACCGCCCCGCCCTCGCCGTGTGCCCTCCACACGCCCGGAACCCGGATCGGGACGCCTGGTCACGGGCCTCTGCCGAAACGCTTCAGGGCCAGGTCAGGGCCGGTTCGAGCGGTCTCCTTGTTCAGGGTCTGTTTGTTCGGCCCCTCCGGCCCGACACCGAACAACGATGACCGCTATACCCCTTGGTCAGCGGGCACCGACCGGGCCCGGACCTGAAAAAGGGGGCGAGCCGTTCGTGGCAAGGCGGAGGGTCAGGCGCGGAGTTCTCCTCGTGGTGGCGGCCGGTTGTGCGGCCGCCGGCGTCGCAGGCGTCGCGGGCGTCGCGGCGGAACAACGGCCGCGGGCGGCCGAGCGGGCCGCCGGCCCCGCGGTGCGGGCCCTGACCGCCCGGGAGGAGGACCGGCTGCACCGGGCGGAACAGCTCCTGCTGCGCGCCTGCATGCGCGCCCAGGGCTTCGAGTACCGTCCTGTTCCGCGCAACCCCGTACCGGAGGCCCGGGAGTTCCCCTACGTACTGGACGACGTCGCCTGGGCCCGGGAACACGGCTACGGCACCGACATCCGGCGCGAGGCGGCCGAGGCCCGCGAGAAGGACGTCAACCAGCGGTACTTCCGCTCCCTGCCCCCGGCCCGCCGGGCGCAGGCGCTGCGGGCGGCCAACGGACCCGATCCGAACGGCATCACGGCCCGTACGCCCGACGGCATGGTCCTGCGGCGCAGCACCGAAGGCTGCCACGCGCAGGCCGAGCGCACCCTGTACGGCGACCTGGCGGCCTGGTTCCAGGCCGAGGTGACCCTGGACTCCCTCTCCCCGATGCGGCACACCCGTGTGCCGGCCGACCCGGCCTTCGCCCGGGCCGTCGAACCGTGGGCGCGTTGCATGCGGGCCGCCGGCCACCCCTACGCCAGTCCCGCACACCTGCGGCGGGATGCGCTGCCGGGCCCGGGCGAACCCGCGCTCCCGAGGGGGCAGGAGATCCGCCTCGCCGTCGCCGAGGCCCGTTGTGCCACCACCACCGGTCTGGCCCGCACGGCGCGCGAGCTGGATCGGACCCACGCGCTCCGGCTGCGCCACCAGTACCGCTCCGAGCTGAACGTCGCGCAGCGGCTCCGGCTGGGAGCTCTTCCCCGTGCCGGCGAGGTCATCGGCGGTACGCGCTGACCCGCCGGGACACGGCGGCGGGGAGACACCCCGTCCGCGCAGGAACCGACACCGGCGGCTCGTCGCCGGACACGTCACCACCCACGGAAGGAATCGTCATGCATATGTCACGCACACTCGTCCTCGGAACGGTCCTCGCCGCCCTGGGCACCGGGCTCCTCCCGGCCCTGACCGCCCAGGCGGCCCCGGGAACCGGCCGGACCGCGTCCGCGCCGGCCGCCCCCGCACTGCCCCCGGGCGTCCAGGCCGACGGCAACCTCCACCTGTACCGCGACCCCAACTTCGCCAACTACTGCAGGGGTTACGTCGGCGACTCCGCCGACTGGGGCACCTGCCGCAACCAGGTCTCCTCCCTGTGGAACAACGGCTACCCCGGCAACCTGGACGACGTCTGGGTCTACTGGGGCACGAACTACTCGGGCGCGCGCCGGGGCGTCCACAACGGTGTCTCCATCTCCGACCTCTCGCCCTACACGTTCGACGCCGGAACGGGCACCGGCGCGGGGCAGTCGATCAACAACAACATCGCCTCCCACAGGTGGACGAACCTGTAGCCGAGGGACGCGACGAGTTCCGCGGGCCGCCGCGCGCCACGCGCGGCGGCCCGCGGTGCCTCACCCGCACGGCGGCCGGTAGGGCGTTCCGGGAAGGTGCTGGCGCCACTGGCCACGGGTGACGGGCGGCCGCGCGGTCCGGCACACGCGGGCGGAGACCCGCTCGGGATCGGGATCCCACAGCCGTACCGTGCGGTCGTTGGAGGCGGTGGCCAGAGCGCGCCCGTCGGGGGTGAAGGCGACCGCGTTGACGTCTCCCGTGTGACCGGTCAGCGTCGCGAGCTCCTCGGGGGCCCGCCGCCCCGCCGGCACCCGCCACAGCCGCACCCTGTCGTCGTTGCCGGCGGTCGCCAGGGTGCGGCCGTCGGGACCGAAGCCGACCGCGTGCAGGGGCTCGGCGTGGCCGGTGAGGACGGTGGGCCGGCCCCCGGGCCGGCCGCGGACCAGGGGCCACAGCCGTGCCGTGCGGTCGTCGCCGGCGGAGGCCAGCAGCCGGCCGTCGGGACGGAAGGAGAGGGATTTGACGACCTGCGTGTGGCCCTGGAGCGTGCCCAGGCCGCGCGGGGCAAGGGGCGAGGCGAGCGTCCACAGCCGGATGGTGCCGTCGGCACCCCCGGTGGCCAGGGTGCGGCCGTCCGGCGCGAAGGCCAGCGACTCCGCCGTGCCGGGCAGCAGAGCCGTCCGGCGCGGGCGGTGCGGGTCGGTGATGTCCCACAGCCGGGCGCCCTCGTCGTCGGCCGTGACCGCCGTGCGGCCGTCGGGGCTGACGGCGACCGCGTCGACCGCGCCGTGCGCCGTGAGGGTGCCCAGGGGGCGGGGACGGCGCGGATCGGTCACGGACCACAGGCGGGCGGTGCCGTCCAGGCTGCCCGAGATCAGCGTCTCGCCGTCGGAGGTGAAGGCGAGCGCGTTGACCGCGGCGGTGTGGCCGGCGGGGGAGGCCAGTTCGCGGACGGCGTGCGGCTCCTTCGCCGACCACAGGCGGACGGTGCCGTCATAGCTGGCCGATGCCAGCAGCCGGCCCCGGGGGGCGGCCGCCACCGCGTAGACCGAACTGCTGTGGGCGGTGAGGGTGTCGGTGGCCAGGTCCCACAGCCGCGCGGTGCCGTCCCGGCTGCCGGAGACCAGCGTGGAGCCGTCCGGGGCGAACGCCACGGCGGACACCGCGTCGTTGTGCCCGGTCAGGTGCGCCGCCTGGTAGGGGCGGCCGGCACCGTGCAGCGTCCACAGGCGTACGCCTTCCACACCGCCCGAGGCGAGACTGCGGCCGTCGGGACCGAAGGCGACGTGGTGGACCTTGTCCGTGTGACCGGTCAGGGTGACCGCCCGGGGGACGTTCCCGCGGCCGGTGACGGCCCACAGGCGTACGGTGTGGTCCCAGCCGCCGGTCGCCAGGGTGCGGCCGTCCGGGCTGAACGCCACGGACGCGACGGCGCCGCGGTGCCCCCGCAGGGCCGGCAACGGCCGCGGGCGCCGGGGACGGGAGGTGTCCCACCGGCGGACGGTGCGGTCGGTGCTCCCCGCGACCAGGGTGCGGCCGTCCGGGCCGAAGGCGACGGAGGTCAGACGGCCGGTGCCCGTCGCGGGGCCCGGGGGCAGGCTGGTCAGCGGACGCAGGCCGTGGCGGCGCGAGGGGGACCACAGGCGCAGGGCACCGTCCTGCCCGACGGTCGCCAGGGTGCGGCCGTCCGGGCTGAAGGCCGCCGAGACGGGAAGGGGAGTGCGCCGGACCGGCAGGGGCCGGGGGCGCCGGGGGTCGGTGATGTCCCAGAGGCGCAACGCGCCGGGCCGGTCCTCGTGCTTCCGGTCACCGGGCGGGTCGCCGGTGAGGAGGAGACGGCCGTCCGGGCTGAAGGCCGTGGCCCGGACGGCCTCCGAGGGAGCCGTGTCCCCGGGGGCCGCGGGCAGCGTTGCGACGGCGCGCGGCCGGCGCGGGTCGGTGGCGTCCCACAGCCGCACTCCGGCGGCGCAGCCGGTGGCCAGGAGACGGCCGTCGGGGCTGAACAGCACGGGCAGCTCGCCCCGGTGGCCCGCCAGTTCGGTGGCGTACGGGGTGGTGAAGGCGCTGAGCAGGCTGCCGCGGGCCTCGACCGTGGGAGACAGCCGGTAGGCGGCCAGCGACAGTTGCAGGGACAGGGCGGGGTCGGCCGACCGCAGCACGCGCACGTGCTCGGCGACCCGTTGGGAGGTGGCGATGTCGCGTTGCTGGTCGGCTTTGTGCTGGGCCCGGACGGCGGCGACCGTGGCGATGCTCGCGACGGTGAGCAGAACGCTGAGCAGCGCGATGAGGTGGCGCATGCGCCGCACCCGCCGGCGGGCGGCGGACTGCTCGGCGGCTTCGGCCGCGCGGCTGGCGTCGAGGAACGCGCGTTCCAGAGCGTTCGTGGGCCGCGCCGCCCCGGCGGACCACTCGTTGACCAGGGCCAGGCGCGACCCGCGGAGCAGGGCCTCGGGGTCCCGGCCGGCCGCCGCCCAGGCCTGGGCGGCCTCGGTGAGCAGGCGGTGGACGCGCACGCTGTCGCGGTCCTGGGTGAGCCAGTCGTGCAGGCGGGGCCAGCACCGGATCAGCGCCTCGTGGCTGATCTCGACGCTGTCGTGGTCCAGGGTCAGCAGCCGCGCCGCGGCCAGCCGCTCCAGGACCACGGCGGTGTCCGGGCCGCTTCCGTCCACCTCGTCGCGCGCGATGCGGCGCTTCGTGTCCTCGGTCCCCTCCCCCAGCGCGCACAGGCGCAGGAACACCTCCTTGGCGGCCCGCCGCCCGGACGCGGACAGGCCGGTGTAGACGCTCTCGGCCGTACGGGCCAAGGCGCCCTCGATACCGCCTGCCGCCTGGAACCCCGTCAGCGTCAGCGTGTTGCCCCGCCTGCGCCGCCAGGTCTCCAGCAGGGCGTGGGACAGCAGGGGCAGGACGCCCACCTGGCCGTGCGCGTGGACCACCAGCTCCGCGAGCAGGGCCCCCTCCAGCGTGCACCCGGCGCGGACGGCGGGCCCGGTGATCGCGCGGCGCAGCTCGTCGGTCGTCAGGGGGCCCACGGCGACCTGGGCGCCCCCGCACGCCTCCAGCAGTTCCCGGTGGCGGGTGCAGTGCGGGTAGAAGTCGGCGCGTACGCCCAGCACCACCCGGCAACGGCTGCCCTCCGCCCGCGCGGCCGTGACCAGCGCCTGGATGAAGCGGGCCCGCTCGCCCCCGTCCCGGCACAGGGTGAAGACCTCCTCGAACTGGTCCACGACCAGCAGCAGTTCCGCGTTCTCGCCCTGGCCGGCCAGCGCTTGCCGCACCACCCGGTGCAGGGCCTGGTCGTCGGCGGCGAGCCCGGCGCGCGTCTCCTCCACCGAGCCGGTGGTCAACGGGGCCAGGCGGGCCGCGCCCGCCCGCAACGGGTGCGGACCGGGTACGAACACCACCGTCCGCCGCTCCGCGTGTGCCGCCTGCCAACGCGGCACGACACCCGCGCGCAGCAGTGAGGACTTGCCCGCCCCCGAAGCGCCGAACACCGCGACGAACCGGCTGTCCTCGAGCCGGGCCATCACCTCCTCGACCAGTCGCTCCCGTCCGAAGAACCAGTCGGCGTCCTCCGCCTCGAACGCCGCAAGGCCCCGGTACGGCGGGGCCTCACCGGCGCCGTCCGCGGCTCCGTCCCGCCCGGTCCGCGCCGTCTCCCCCGTCTCGCTCGCGGAGGTGGCCAGCTCGGCCGCGACGGCCTGCCAGCGCTCCCGCCACTGACCCACGTCACCGTCGCACGCCGCGACGTAGGCCAGGGTGACGGCCAGCGTGGGCAGCCGGCGCCCCGCCGCCGCCTCCGACAGCGTCGCCACCGAGTAGTGCGCCCGCTCGGCCAGC
The DNA here is from genome assembly GCF_040678355.1 of Streptomyces sp. NPDC052701. Classification (NCBI taxonomy): domain Bacteria; kingdom Bacillati; phylum Actinomycetota; class Actinomycetes; order Kitasatosporales; family Streptomycetaceae; genus Streptomyces; species Streptomyces sp. NPDC052701. The sequence goes on along the minus strand of NZ_JBFATO010000020.1, from coordinate 57,281 downwards.
TTCCGGTACGTCGGGCTGCCCGCCCGCTGCCGTAATCGACGCAGGTCGGCGGCGAACTTCAGCAGCGGACCGTCCCCCACGTCCAGTGGACGTTCCCTACGAGGCACTTCTGTTCCCCCTTCATGTGCCGGGTCCCGTCTTCGTCCGGAACACGGCCGCACATCCCGCTCGGAAAAAAGCCCGCGCGCACGGCCGAGCTCCTCCCTCCTTCCCTTCCGGGAATCCCCTCGGGCCAATCGGATACCGAAATGCTTTGCCGTCGGCCTTTCCACCGAGCCGTGTCTTCGGCGACGGCCACAAGGGGGCCCGGAGCGGGACGGGGCACGGTGGAACACACAAACTCATTCCTGAAAACTGCCGTATCGCCCGAACAGGTCTACCCACCCGTATCATCACTGGATCAGGCCCCACAGTGAACTCCCTGTCCATGACGTGCCGCAGTCGGCTGCGGCGGCCGTCGTACTCCACGAACCGAGGAAGAACAGAATGTCGGAGAACACCGTCCAGTCCAGCGAGTTGACCTCGCAGTACCTCAACCAGGTGACCAGCGACCTTGAACGCAACGTCAAGGAGCAGGAACGCATCACGGCGGAAATCAGTGCGCTGCAGCACCAGTTGGCCACTCTTCAGCACGACCACACCGTGCTGGTGAACATGCAACGGGCACTCGGCACGTCGGCTGCCGCCGAGCCCGCGGAGACCGCCGGCACCACCGTGCCCTCCCCCCGGAAGAAGACCTCCCCCGCTCCCGGCACCCGCAAGCGGGGGAAGAAGAGCGACGCCGAACAGACTTCGGCCAAGAAGCGCCCCGCCAAGAAGTCCGCGGCCAAGAACGCCGGCCCGTCGACGGCCCGGCCCACATTGACCGAACTGATCCGCCGTCACCTGGCGGAGCAGAGTGAACCGCGCTCCGCGGCGGAAGTCGCCACCGCGCTCGGTCAGTCGCATCCCGACCGCACCGTCAAGACGACCGTCGTGCGCACCAGCCTCGAAAACCTCGTGGCCAAGAACCAGGCTCAGCGCACCAAGCAGGGCACCTCCGTTTTCTACACCGCTGTCGGTCCGGCCGAGCAGACGGCGGCGTCCGAGGCCGGGGCCCGTCAGGAAACAGCCGGATAAGGCCGGCCGGGTGCCGCCGGACGGCCACCGGGCCGCGCCTTTTCCGGCCTTGTGCCGAGGCGGGTGAAGGACGGGGACGGCCTGGACGGCCGTGGTGATGCGGTGGGCGCCGCAGCACGGCTTTCACGGCAGGCGCCGGCCGTTTCGGGGGGATGCTGTCGCGGAGGCGCTGCCGCCGTTCGGGGCGCCGCCTCCCCGAACGGGACGCGGACGGGGCGGCCGGCACCCCGACGCGCCGTGCCCGCCCGGCGACGTCACGGGTCAGGCCCGGTGCGGCGATCGGTCCGCCCGGCGCCGGCGGTAGGCGACGGCGTTCACCCGGCCCCCGCAGGTGAGCTTGTCGCACCAACGACGGCTGCCGGCGCGGGAGTGGTCGAGGAACAGGCGCGTGCACGGTGTTCCGGAGCAGGCCCGGATGCGCAGGTGGCCCGGGCCGCCGAGCAGGACGCACGCCTCGTGCGCGACGGTCGCCAGCACCTGGTCCAGGTCACCGCGCCACACGGCTTCGCCGAGGCCCTCCAGAACGGGGCTCACCGGGGCCCCCGAGGCGACGCGGCCGAGCAGGGCGAGGTCGGCGGGGTCCGGCCGCCGGGCGTACACGGCGGCGGAGGCCGTGCGATAGACGGCTTCGCGCAACTCGCGGGCCCGTACGAGGTCGTTCGCGCGGATGTCGCCCGAGAGGTGCGCCACACCGGCCTGATCGATCCATGCCGCCAGATCGCTGGGGTCGGCCAGCAACTCGATCGGACGGCTGGTGCGCCAGGTCAGGGTGGCGGCGAGGTCCAGGGCGATGTGCCCGCTGACGAACGTGAACTCCACCCCGGCAGTGTCTCCCGCGCCGGCATGGAACCACAAGATCGTGGAATCATACCTTCAACCGATGACGCCCTCGGGGCGGCCTGGTCCCGGTCCGCGGCCACCCCTTCCGACCGGCAGGAGATCCATGGTCGCCACTGCCGCCTCCTCGTCCGCGAAAGGACCCACGGTCCGCTACCTGGCCGTGGCCGTCCCCGCACGACTGGCCGACGAGGGAGCCCGCATCGCCTTGGTCCTGCTCGCCATGGACCGCGTGCACAGCGCGAGTCTGGGCGGCTTGCTGGTGGCCGCGCTGATGATCCCCCATGTGGTGGCGGCTCCCGTGGCAGGCGCCCTGGCCGACCACGTCCGACGTCGCGGACTCCTGCACGGCCTGGGCCTCGCCGCCTACGGCACCGGACTGATCGCCGCCGCCTGGACGATCGGCCGCCTGCCCACCGCGTGCGTCCTCCTCCTGGTCACCGCCGCGGGCTGCTGCGCTCCCCTGCTCACCGGCGGGCTCACCGGCCTGCTGGCCGAGCTCGTCCCCCGGGAGGTCCTGCCCCGGGTGTTCAGCATCGATTCCGCCACCTACAACCTGGCCGGCATCTGCGGTCCCGCGCTCGCCGCCGCTCTCGCCGCGCTGACCGGCCCGGGCCACGCCCTGGCGGCCCTCGGCGCCGCCGCCCTGCTGAGTGGTTTCGCCGTGACCCTGCTGCGGCTGCCCGCCCGGGCGAGGACGGAGGGCCGGGCCGCGCCGCTGCGGCCGGCCGTGCTCGCCGCCGGCGCCCGTGAGCTGATACGCAACCCGCCCCTGCGGTCGGTGACCTGGGCCAGCGCGATCGGACAGGCGGGCATCGGCGCCCTGCCCGTGATCACCGCACTGCTGGCGGGCCGGTACCGGCAGGACTGGGCGGCGGGCGGGCTGATGACCGCCTTCGCCGCCGGTGCGATGGCCGGCTCCCTCACGTACGCCCTCCGGCCGTGGACCCGTACGCGGCCCGAACGCGTGGTCCTGCTGTGCCTGCCGCTGAGCGGCATCCCCCTGGCCCTGGCCGCCTGCGTCTCCGGTCCCCTGGTCGCCGCCGGGCTGTTCGTCCTCGCGGGCTGGTTCAAGGGTCCCCTGTTCAGCGCCCTGCTGGCCGCGCGCGAACAGTACGCGCCCGCCCCGTTGCGCACCCAGGTCTTCACCCTGGGCGCAGGCCTGAAGAGCACGGCGGCCGCCGCGGGAGCCGCCGCGGTCGGGGCGGCCGCCCACCTCGGCGCCGTACCGCTGCTGCTGGCGGCCGCGGTCGTGCAGGTCGTGGCGGCCCTCACCGGCGCCGCCCTGCTCGGCCGGCACGCCGCGCCCCGTCCACGGCCGGCGCGGTCCGGGACCGAACGCTCCGCCACCACCGCCCCGGGCGCCGGCCACGACTGACCGCTCGTGCCGTCCGGCGCGGTTCCGGCGTCGGGACCGCCGGCCCGCCCCGGGCCGGTCAGACGGCCCAGGCGGGCAGGTCGGTGATGGTGACGACGCAGGCGGTGCAGATCCAGCCGGGGCCCTGCGAGATCAGCAGGACGTGGTCGCCGGGACCGACCTCGCGGGTGCGCACCAGGTGCTCCAGGGTGATGAAGACGTCGGCCCCGCCCACGTGCCCGACGGCCTTGCCGAAGTCCCAGGCCGACTTCTCCATGGGCAGGCCGAGCGGCAGCATCACCGAGTACTCGATGATCCGGCCGTCCATGTTGATCGGCACGACCTTGGCGAGGTCGGCGGCGTTGAGGTCGGCGTCGACCAGGGCGCGCTGGACGATGCCCAGGTTGAAGTAGGTGAGCTTCTCCAGCGTCTCCGACAGGGGCAGTTCGGTGTCGGTGAACCGCGTGGCGCGCTCGGCCATGTCGTCGGTGTGCTCGTCGCCCGTGAGCAGCAGCGGTCCGTCGCCGCGGTGCCACTTCTCCAGCTCGGGCAGGATGCCCGCGTGCAGGGAGCGGACCCGGGCGAAGCCCGCCTCGGTGCTCAGCAGCACGGCGGCGGCGCCGTCGGAGAGGAAGTAGCCCTGGCCGTAGCCCTTCCACCGGTTGACGTCGGGGCCGGAGAAGTTCTCCGCCGAGGTGAGCAGCGCGGCCGTGTGCCCGGCGGCGCCGGTGAGCTGGCCGATGGCCACCTCCAGCCCGCCGAGCATGCCGTTGCAGCCCTGCCGCAGGTACAGCGACGAGGTGTCGGCCATGTCCAGTTCACGCAGGATGTAACCCGGCGGGTAGGAGCCCTGCGGGCCCTGGTAGTGCACGGCGCTGTGCACGTGGGTCGTGATCTCGTCCGGGTCGGTCTTCGACCGGTCCAGGGCGACGCGGGCGGCCGACACCGCCATGTCGACGGCCGGCACGTCGCCGGCGACGTGGGTGCCGGTGAGCCCGTTCGCCTCCACGGTCTCCCGTTCGACGAGGCCCGCCGCCACGGCGTCCTCGGCGCTCGCCCATTCGAGCAGGACGACTCCGAGCGAGTCGATGTGGACGTTCTCCACCCTCATGCGGGATCCCTCCGTTTCCGCCTGGCCGTGTCGGCCCTCAGGCGAGCAGTTCCTTCGTCAGGTACCGGGCCAGCTCGGCGGGCGTGTCGTGGTCGAACACCACCGTGGTGGCCAGATTGAGCTTGGTGTCGGCGGCGAGGGCGTTGCGCAGGTTCAGCGCGGTCAGCGAGTCGAAACCCAGCTTGCGCAGCTGTGCCGTCACGTCCACGGCGTCGGGCGAGGAGTGCCCCAGCACCGCGGCGATGTGTCCGCGCACCAGGTCGGTGACGACCCGCCGGCGCTCCTCCTCGGTCATCGCGGCCAGCCGGTGCTTGAGCTCGGTGGCCTCGGCCGGGGCGTTGCGGGCCGCGGGGCGGGCGGCGGCGGGCAGCAGGCCGCGCAGGACGGCCGGGGCCTCGCCGGCCCGGGCCCGCTCGCGCAGGACGGCGAAGTCCAGGTGCGCGGCGACGGTCAGGGGCCGCGCGGCCGCCCGGGCCGCGTCGAGGAGGTGCAGGCCCTGCCCGACCGGCAGGGGCCGTATGCCGCGGCGCGCCATGCGGTCGCGGTCGGCGTCCGGCAGCCGGCCCCCCGGTCCGCCGGTCGCCTCCCACAGGCCCCACGCGATGGAGGTGGCGGGCACCCCCCGGGCGCGGGCGCGGTGGGCGAGCGCGTCGAGGAAGGCGTTGCCGGCGGCGTAGTTGCCCTGGCCCTGGCCGCCGAGGACGCCGGCGACGGAGGAGAACAGCACGAACTGGGTCAGGCCGGCGCCGCCGGTCAGTTCCAGCAGGTTCACCGCCGCGTCCACCTTGGGCCGCAGGACCGCGCTGAGGCGTTCGGGGGTGAGGGAGGGCAGGACGCCGTCGTCGAAGGCGCCCGCGGTGTGCAGCACCGCCCGCAGCGGCCGGTCGGCCGGGATCGTGGCCAGCAGGTCCGCCAGGGCCGCGCGGTCGCCGGCGTCGCAGGCGGCGACGGTGACCTGCGCGCCCAGCGCGGACAGTTCCGCCCGCAGGCCGTCCGCCCCGGGGGCCGCCATTCCCTGACGGCTCGTCAGCAGCAGGTGGCGTACGCCGTGTTCGGTGACGAGGTGGCGGGCGACGGCGGATCCCAGCGCGCCGGTGCCGCCCGTGATCAGGACGGTGCCGTCGTCGCCGGCCGGCGCCGGGGCGGCCTCGGCCGCGGCGGCCGGGCGGGCCAGCCGCGGTACGAGGGCCGTCCGCCTGCGCAGCGCCCACTGGGGTTCGTCGCACCGCACGGCCTTCAGCAGCGTCCGCCAGGAGGCCTTCGCGGCGTCGGTGTCCACCAGGAGGAACCGGCCGGGGAACTCGGTCTGGGCCGAGCGGACCAGGCCCCACACCGCGGCACCGGCCAGGTCGGGCCCGGACGGCTCGTCGGGGCCGGCCGCGACCGCGCCCCGGGTGAGGAAGACCAGGCGGCCGCCCTCGAACGGCGGGGCCGCCACCCAGGCCTGCGCCAGCGCCAGGGCCCGCCGGGCGCAGTCGTGGACGGCGCCGGCGAGGGCGTCGCCCCGCGCGTCGTCCGGGACGGGCGCGCAGGTGGTGACGACCACCTCGGGGGCGGCCCGTCCGGCGGCGACGGCGGCGGCCAGCGCCTCCAGGTCCGGGTACGCCTCGGCGTACTGGCCGGCCGACATCAGCCCGGAGCGCACGCGCAGCGGGTCCTCGCCGACGACCGCCCACGTCGCGGGCGCCGGGCCGGGCGCGGCCGCGAGGAGCGCGTCGAGGTCGAGGCCGGTCCACTCGACGGTGAACAGCGCGTCCTGCTGGGCGGCGCCGGCCGCCCTGACCGTGTCGCGGGACACCGGCTCGCAGGCCAGGGAGTCCACGGTCAGGACGGGCGCCCCGGTGGCGTCGGCGGCGCGCACCAGGAAGGTGCCGTCCTGCCGGGCCGTGATGCGCACCCGGAGCACGGCGGCCCCGGTGGCGTGCAGGGACACCCCGTGCCAGACGGCGCGCCAGGACCCGGTGGTCCGCGGCAGCACGCCCTGGGCGCGCAGCGGGTGCAGGACGGCGTCCCCCAGGAGCGGGTGGAGTCCGTACCGGCCGGTCTCGCCGCGGAGCGCTTCGGGTGCGGCGATCTCGGCGAAGAGCTCGCCGCCGCGCCGCCACACGGCCCGTACCGCGCCCTCGCCGGCCGCCCCGGCCGCCCGGTCGGCGGGCAGCTCGGACGGCGGCACCGGCTGCGCCTCGGCCGGGGGCCAGGCCTCCAGGTCCCAGGCGGGCGAGGGCCCGTCCGCGCCGAGCGTTCCGGTGGCGTGGCAGGTCCACGGCCGTCCGGCGGCGTGGTCGCCGCGCCGGGAGTGCACCGCCACCGGCCGCTCGCCCGTCCCGTCCGGTTCGCCGACGGTGACGCGGAGCTGGAGCGCGCCGGAGGCGGGCGGCAGGAGCGGGGCGTGCGGGACGAGGCTGCGCAGTTGTCTGCGTCCGACGAACTCTCCTGCGGTCAGGGCGAGTTCGGCGGGCAGCCAGGCGGGGGCCGGCGCGGTGGCGTCGTCCGGGGCGGACGGCTGCCCGTGCGGGCCGGCGGCGAGGCGGCCGGTGAACACCACGGCCGCGGAGTCGGGCAGTTCGACCGCCGCCCCGAGCAGCGGGTGCTCGATGCCCACCGCGCCGCTGCCCAGGGCGCCGCGGGAGGTGCCGGGCGCCGCCGTGAGCCAGTAGCGGCCGCCGCGGAAGGGGTAGGTGGGCAGGCCGGGCGGGGGCGGCACGGGCCGCCGGTGCAGCGTGACGCCGTGGGCCCAGGCGCGGGCCACGGCCTCCCGCATCGCGCGCGGGCCGCCGTCGTCGCGGCGCAGCGTGTCCCGCACGGCGTACGCGGCGTCCCCGGGCAGCACGTGCTGCAGGGTCTGCTGCAGCGGCATGGTCAGCAGCGGGTGGGCGCTGACCTCCACGAAGGCCCGGTGGCCGGCGTCCAGCGCGGCGCGCACGGCGGTGTCGAACTCCACGGTGTGCCGCAGGTTGCGGTACCAGTAGCCGGCGTCCAGCTCCTCGCCCGTCACCCGGCCGCCGGTCAGGGACGAGTAGACGGGGACGCGCGCGGCGCGGGGGGTGATCGGGGCGAGGGCCGCCCGCAGGTCCTCGCGCAGGTCCTCGACGTACGGCGAGTGGGAGGCGTAGTCGACCGGGGCGCGCCGGGCCCGGACGCCGCGGGCGTCGCAGTGCTGCTGCAGCCGGTCCAGGTCGCCGGGCGGTCCGGACACCACGGTGGCGAGGGGGCTGTTGACCGCCGCGACCGAGGCCCGCACGCCGAGGCCGTCGATCAGGGAGCGTGCCTCCTCGGCGCCCAGGGCGAGCGAGAGCATGCCGCCGTCACCCGCCAGCCGCGCGATGAGCCGGGAGCGCAGGGCCACGACCCGGGCGCCGTCCTCCAGCGACAGCGCCCCGGCCACCACCGCGGCCGCGATCTCGCCCTGGGAGTGGCCGACGACCGCGGCGGGCCGGACGCCCGCCTCCTCCCAGGTTGCCGCCAGGGCCACCATCACCGCCCACAGCACCGGCTGGACCACGTCGACGCGGTCCAGGCCGGGCTGCCCGGGTTCCTGGCGCAGCACACCGGTCAGGTCCCAGTCCACGAAGGGCTCCAGCGCCTGCCCGCACGCAATCAGGCGCCGCGCGAACGCGCCGCCCGCGGCGAGGAGTTCGCTCGCCATGCCGGGCCACTGGGAGCCCTGTCCGGGGAAGACGAACACCGGGTCGCCCAGCACCGGCCCGGACGCGGTGGCCACCTGCGGGCCGGCCGTGCCGGACGCCACGGCGCGCAGCGCCGCGACCGTCTCCTGCCGGTCCGCGGCCGGCACCGCCGCGCGGTGCGCGAACACCGTCCGCGACCCGGCCAGCGCTCGCGCGGCCCACGCCGGGGACACCTGCGGGCGGTGCTCCAGGAAGTCCGCGACCCGGCCGGCCTGCGTCCGCAGCGCCTCCTCGTCCTGTGCCGAGACGACCAGCGGCAGCACGTCGCCCGCGGCGCCGTCGGGGGTGCCGACGGGCCGGTCGGCGGCGTCGGCGGGCTGGTCTGCGGTGTCGGCGGCCTCCAGCACCACGTGGGCGTTGGTGCCGCTGGCGCCGAAGGAGGACACCGCGGCGCGGCGCGGCCGGCCGGTCCCCGGCCACCGCCGGGCCTCGGTGAGCAGGTGGATCCGCCCCTGGCTCCAGTCGACGTGGGGGGAGGGCTCGTCGAGGTGCAGCGTGCGCGGCAGCACACCGTGGCGCATCGCCAGCACCGCCTTGATCAGACCGGTGACGCCGGCGGCGGCCTGCGTGTGACCGATGTTGGACTTCACCGAGCCCAGCCACGCCGGGTGCTCCGGCGGCCGTTCCCGGCCGTACGTCGCCAGCAGCGCGCCGGCCTCGACCGGGTCGCCCAGGGCGGTGCCGGTGCCGTGGCCCTCGATCAGGTCGACGTCGGCCGGCGAGAGGCCGGCGTCCGCCAGCGCGGCGCGGATCACGCGCTGCTGCGCGGGGCCGTTGGGCGCGGTGAGGCCGTTGGAGGCGCCGTCCTGGTTGATCGCCGAGCCGCGCACCAGCGCCAGCACCGGGTGTCCGTGGCGGCGGGCCTGCGACAGCCGCTCCAGCAGCACCAGTCCGACGCCCTCGGAGAAGCCGGTTCCGTCGGCCGCGGCGGCGTAGGCCTTGCACCTGCCGTCGCCGGAGAGGGCCCCCTGGCGGCTGAACTCGACGAGCGCGGCCGGGGTCGCCATGACGGTCGCGCCGCCGGCCAGGGCCATCGTGCACTCGCCGCGCCGCAGGGACTGCACCGCGAGGTGGAGGGCGACCAGGGACGAGGAGCAGGCCGTGTCCACCGTCACGGCGGGGCCCTCCAGCCCGAAGGTGTAGGCGATGCGCCCGGAGGCGACGCTGACGGCCACGCCGTTGCCGAGGTGGCCCTCCACGTCCTGCGGGACGGGGTCGCCGGGTCCGGGTCCGTAGCCGCTGTGCATCACGCCGGCGAAGACGCCGGTGCGGCTGCCCCTCAGCGTCGCCGGGTCGAGGCCGGCGCGTTCGAAGGTCTCCCAGGCGGTCTCCAGCAGCAGCCGCTGCTGCGGGTCCATGGCCAGGGCCTCGCGCGGCGAGATGCCGAAGAACGCGGCGTCGAACCGGTCCGGCTCGTGCAGGAAGGCGCCCTGCCGGGCCGACGAGGTGCCCGCGCCGCCCGGTTCCTCACCGAGCAGCCGGTCGAGGTCCCAGCCGCGGTCGGTGGGCAGCGGGCCCACCGCGTCGGCCTCCGCGAGCAGCAGCTCCCACAGTTCCTCCGGGGAGCGCACGCCGCCGGGCAGGCGGCAGCCCATCGCCACGACGGCCACGGGCTCGTCCGGGTCGGCCGGGGCGGATCCGGCGTCCGCGTCCTGCGGACGGGCGCCGGGCAGGGCGTCGTCGAGGTGGGCCGCCAGGGCCCGCGGCGTGGGGTGGTCGTAGGCGAGCGCGGCCGACAGGCGGCGTCCGGTGGCTGCGGACAGGCGGTCGCGCAGGGCGACGGCGGCCAGGGAGGTGAAGCCGAGTTCGTGCAGGGCCCGGTCGGGGGCGACGTCGTGGGCGGAGGCGAGGCCGAGGACGTCCGCGACGGCGGCCCGCACCAGCTCCAGCGATCCCCCGCCCGGCGCCGGCGCGGTGACGGAGGGTCCGGTGGCCGCGGGCGCCGGTGCGCCGGGGCCGGAGCGCGCGCCGGGCCGCTGCCGCACGGACGGGTTCTCCACCAGCAGCGCGCCGGTCAGTCCGGCCAGCTGCTGCCGGGCGATCTTCCCCGAGGGGGTGCGGGGGATCCCGGCGACCGCGTGGAACTCGTCCGGCACCTTGAAGTACGACAGCTCCCGCCGGCAGGTCTCCAGCAGCAGGCCGGGGTCGACGCCGTCCGGGCCGGGCACGACGTAGGCGACGGGGACCTCGCCGAGCACGTCGTGGGGGCGGCCGGCCACCGCGGCGTCGGCGACGCCGGGCACCCGGGCCAGGACCTGCTCCACCTCCGTGGGGTGGATGTTCTCGCCGCCGCGGATGATGAGTTCCTTCACCCGGCCGGTGATGGTGAGGAAACCGTCGGCGTCCAGGCGGGCCAGGTCGCCGGTGCGGTACCAGCCGTCGCTCAGCACCGCCCGGGTCGCCTCGGGGTCGTTGTGGTAGCCGAGCATGAGGGCGGGGCTGGAGACCCACACCTCGCCCTCCTCCCCCGCCCCGGCCTCGGCTCCGCTGCGGGGGTCGGTCAGGCGCAGGGTGAGCCCGGGCAGCGGCCGTCCGCAGGAGCCGGGCACCCGGGGTCCGCCCGGGGCGTGCGTGGTGATGGCGCCGCCGGTCTCGGTGCTGCCGTAGCTGTCCAGCAGGCGGATGCCGAAGGCGTCCTCGAACTCCTCGTGCAGCGCCGTCGGGCAGGCCGCGCCGGCCGTCATGCACACGCGCAGCTCCGGCAGCGCGGCGCCCCCCTCCCGCGCCACCTGGGCCATGCGGTGGTACAGCGTGGGCGCGCCCACCAGGAACGTGGCGCGTTCCCGCGCGGCCTCCGCCACGACCTCGTCGGCGGCCGCGCCCTCCATGACGCGGGCCGTGGCCCCCACCGCCAGGACGCCCAGCACACCGATGTTGTGCGACACGGCGTGGAACAGCGGCATCGGCCACAGCACCCGGTCGTCCTCGGACAGTCCGAGCAGCGGCGCGTTGCAGGCGGCCGTCGCCCACAGCGAGGTGCGCTGCGTCGACACCACGCCCTTGGGGCGCCCCGTGGTGCCGGAGGTGTAGAGCATCCAGGCGGGCTCGTCCAGCCCGAGGTCGTCGCGCGCGGCGGCGGCCGGCTCGGTGGTGGCGAGGGTCTCGAAGCGGCTCACGCCGTCCGGCACGTCGCCGTCCCCGGCCGCCACGACCCGCACGGACGTGCCGCCGCCGGTGACGCGGAGCACCTGCGCGGCCCCGGGCGCGCCCGTCAGGACCAGGACGGCGCCGCTGTCCGTCAGGTGGTGGGAGAGTTCGGCGTCCGGCGCGTGCGGGTCGACGGGGACGCCGACGGCCCCGGCGCGGGCCACGGCGACATAGCCCTCCGCCATCTCCACCCGGTTGCCCAGGCGCAGCAGCACCCGGTCCCCGCGTGCGACGCCGAGGCCGGCGAGGTGGCCGGCCAGCCGGCGCGTGCGCTCCGACAGTTCCCCGTAGGTGACGGCCCGGTGCGCGTCCCGGAAGGCGATCTTCTCCGGGAAGCGGCGGGCATGGCGGTCGAGCAGCTCGTGCAGGGGCCGTATCAGCTCGGTACGCAACGTGTCACTCACGCCTCTCGGTCCAATCAGGCGGGGAACGGACATGCGGGGGCGACGACAGCAGGGAAGGCGGCCACGCCGGGCGTGAGCACCGAGGCGCTGGGATCTGCCATCACAAGATCAGTGTGGGCAAGACCCCGCTAGGAGATTTCCTAGCCTTCTCACGGGCCGGTCCCCGGCCGCCGCGGCCCGCCCGGGGACGAGCCGCCGGACGCGGGTGTTTGCCCGCTTCCCGGCCAGCCGGTTCCGTTCGCGGCCGGACCGCCGCCCGCGCCGGCGCCCCGCGCGGCCGCGCCGCGGCAGGCCGCAGCGGCCCGGTTCCCGCGGGAGCCGGGCCGCTTCCCGCCGGACGGCGCGGGCGGGCCGCCCGGTTCAGGCCGTCCGTCCCGTGTCGTGCAGGCGTTTGGCCCACTCGGGGCTCTCCAGGACGGCGGCCGCGTCACGGGGCAGGCTCAGGTGGACGTCCCGGCTGTGGTCGTCGTCCGGTGTGGGCGTCACCATCACCGTCCACGGGATGGGGACGGTGGGGTACTCGAACCAGAAGGGCCGGCCGGCGTCGAACTCCACGGAGTAGAAGGGCAGCCGGGCGACGTTGTTCAGGCCGACGGTGTCCTCGAAGGCGTCCAGCGCCATGCGGCTGAGGACCCGGCGCATGCTCCCGGCACGGTGCTGCGCCTCCAGGAAGGCCGTCTCGTCGCGCACGCGCGCGGCGGTGACCCGGTCCACGGCGGCGCGCACCGCGGCCGCCGTCTCGCCCAGCGGCCCCTCGCGCAGGGCGCGGGCGGGCAGCGAGGCCGTCGTGTTGGACACGGCGTTGCCCCAGTACCCGTCGGGCAGCCGCTCGCGCAGGGCAGGGCGCAGGTCGACCACGACGCCGAGCCGCTCGGTGCTGCCGGCGGGCCGGTCGCGCAGGGCGCCGAGCACCCGCCACACCTGCGCGGCCAGGGCGTCGCCGCTGGAGAGGCGGGGGCCGCCGCCCGCCAGCTGCGCGGTGGCGACCTCCTTGAGGGCCAGCACCTCCTGCGCGGTGAACCGGGTGGTGAAGGTGCGCACCCGGGGCGCGCCGGCGTTCACCCGCCACAGGAAGCCGAACTTCCGGCGGCGCGTGACGACGGCGTACTGGGGGTCGTCGTGTCCGGCCCCGGGCGGCGCGCCCTCGGCCAGACCGTCGAGCAGGGTGCGCGCGTACGGCGCCGGGCGGTGGTCGAGGCCGCGGTGCGTGCGGGACCAGTGCAGCAGGAAGTCGACGCACGAAGCGCCGTCCATGATGCTGTGGTTGGCGGTGACGCCGAGCGCGAAGCCGCCGCGCAGGTGTGTCGCCTTCGCGGTGAACAAGGGGGTGTCGTGGCCCACCACGCGGAACGGGTTGACCTGGTGGATGTGGCGCCGCATGTCGCCCCGGGCGGAGTGGTCGGGGCCGTAGTCGGGCAGCGGCCGCTCGGAGCGGCACTCGGTGAACGGCACTCCGGCGTCGTTGCAGACGATGCTCAGGCCGCCGTCGGGGTCGCGCTCCAGCCGGCCGGTGAGCATCGGGTAGTGGACCAGGGTGGCCCGCAGCGACGCGCGCAGGGCGTCGGCGTCGAGGGTGCCCCGGTAGTAGAAGGTGCGCTGGGTGGCGAACGTCCCCGGCAGCAGGTCGTAGACGCTCAGCCGGATGCGCTCGCCGGTGGCGTGGCCGGCTCGGACGGTGACGGTGCGCTCGCGGTCGCGCGACGCGGAGCCGAGGTTCATCGCGCCTCACTGGGGTGGGACGGGCGGGCCGCAGGCCCGGGACACTCCAGCGTGACGCGGTCCGGGCGAGGAAATCCCTAGTACCGGCCGTGAGCCGGAGGCGTGCCGGGCCCTTCGTTTTGGTGGATCCCTAGAGTTGCCCGGCCGTGATGGCAGGGTGCCGCGCCGACGTGCTGGGCTAGGACTCCCCGGTCGATCGGGACCGGGTGTGGGGACCCGCTTCCGCAACTCCCGAGCCGGGTACGGCCGGTGGTCCCCGCCGGCACTCACAGGAGGCCTCCATGGGGAACGACAAGACCGCAATCCTCGACCTGGTCCGCGAGTACCACCGCAACAACGAGTCGTCGGGGTTCGTCCCCGGGGTGACACCCGTCCTGGCCTCCGGTGCCGTGCTGAGCGAGGACGACCGGGTGGCCCTCGTCGAGGCCGCCCTGGACCTGCGCATAGCCGCCGGTCCCAGCTCGCGGCGGCTGGAGCGGGCGCTGGCCAAGTACTTCGGGCTGCGCAAGGCGCACCTGACCAACTCCGGTTCGTCGGCGAACCTGCTGGCGCTGAGCTCGCTGACCTCGCCGCAGCTGGAGGACGCGCGGCTGGTCCCGGGCGACGAGGTGATCACCGTGGCCGCGGGCTTCCCCACCACGGTCAACCCGATCCTGCAGAACGGGCTCGTGCCGGTGTTCGTGGACATCGAACTGGGCACTTACAACGCCACGGTGGAGCGCGTCGAGCAGGCGATCGGGCCGCGCACCCGGGCGATCATGATGGCGCACGCGCTGGGCAACCCCTTCCCGGTCGCGGAGATCGCGCAACTGGCCGAGGAGCGCGGGCTGTTCCTCATCGAGGACAACTGCGACGCGCTGGGCAGCCTCTACCAGGGCCGGCTGACGGGCACGTTCGGGGACCTGGCCACCGAGAGCTTCTACCCCGCCCACCACATCACCACCGGAGAGGGCGGCTGCGTCCTGACGGACAACCTCGTCCTGGCCCGGATCGTGGAGTCGATGCGGGACTGGGGCCGGGACTGCTGGTGCGAGCCGGGCGAGGACAACCGCTGCTTCAAGCGGTTCGAGCAGCAGATGGGCTCACTGCCGTACGGCTACGACCACAAGTACATCTTCTCCCACGTCGGCTACAACCTGAAGTCGACGGACATCCAGGCGGCGCTGGGCCTGCAGCAGCTGAACCGGATCGACGAGTTCGGCGAGGCCCGCCGGCGCAACTGGCGGCGGCTGCGGGAGGGCATGGACGGCCTGCCGCACCTGATCCTGCCCGAGGCCACGCCGGGCAGCGACCCGAGCTGGTTCGGCTTCGCCCTGACCGTGCACCCGGACGCGCCGTTCGCGCCCGGCGCGCTCATCGACCACCTGGAGTGCAGCCGGGTCGCCACCCGCCGCCTGTTCGCCGGCAACCTGACCCGCCACCCGGCCTACGAGGGCCGCGGCTTCCGGGTGAGCGGTCCGCTCTCCAACAGCGACATCACCACCGAGCGGACCTTCTGGATCGGGGTGTACCCGGGCCTGACGGACGAGATGATCGACCACAGCATCGCCACGGTGATCGAGTTCGTGACGCTGCCCCACTGACCCCGCCGCCCGGCGGCGCGCCCTCCCACCGCCACGGGCCGGCCCGCACACCCCGGGGTGTGCGGGCCGGCCCGTGGCGGTGGTGTCAGGAGCGGACGGCCGCCGTGGACGGGCGGCCGGCGGCCCAGGTCTCCAGCAGGTCCGCGGCGCGGACCGCGCCGCCCGCCTCCCGGACGGCCGTACGCATCCGCGCGAGCCGTTCCGGGCCGCGGGGGTCGGCCAGCAGGCCGGCCACGGCGTCCGCCAGCCGGCCGGCGGTCAGCTCCTGCCGGGACAGCGAACGGCCGACCCCGCACTCCTCCAGCCGGCGGGCGCTCACGTCGAGTTCGTGGGCGCGCGGCAGGGCGACGACCGGGGTGCCGTAGTACAGGGCCTCCATGATGCTGCCCATGCCGGCGTGGCAGACGAGGACCGCGGCGTGCGGCAGCACCGCGGGGTGCGGCAGCCACTCGTGGGCCTCGACGTGGGCGGGCAGCGGGCCGAGCCCCGCGAGGTCGGCGCCGCGCCCCAGGGTCATCACGACGTGCCAGGCGGCCGGGTCGAACGCCTCGGCGCAGACCCGGAAGAAGTCGTGCCGGTCCCCGGCCTCGGTGCCCAGGGACACCAGCGCGGTACGGCGGCCGTCGGCCGGCGGGGACCAGGTGCCGGCCGGCGCCTCGGCGACCGTGGGCCCGACGAAGGCGAAACGCTCGTCGAAGCTCTCCCCCCGGATCTGGAACGCGCGCGGCAGGAACACCAGGTTGTGCCGGTCCCACTCGGCGCCGTAGCGGCCCAGCTCCTCCACGCCGATGCCGTGGGAGGTCATGAACTCGATGAGGACGGACGCCCCCTGGCGCATCAGCGGATGGTCGGCGTCCCACATCTGCCTGCGCAGGGAGAAGGTCTCGTTGGCGGCGTGGCTGGGACTGACCTGGACGGGGACGGCGCCCAGCAGGCGGGCGGCCACGCGGCCCGCCGCCACCGTCTCGTAGTCGTACAGGACGACGTCCGGCGGGTCGACGGTGAAGTGGTCCATGGCGCGCGGGAACACCGTCCGCACGGTGTCCAGCAGCAGTTCGTAGCCCTCGCGGGCCAGGCGGTCCGGGGTGGGGTCGGCGGCGCGGTAGAAGTCACCGCGGGCGGAGGTGTAGGTCACGGCCGCGGCGCCGGCCTCCTCCACCAGCGGGCGGAAGCGCTCGTCGACGACGTAGGTGACCCGGTGCCCGCGGGCGAGGAGTTCGCGTGCGGGGCCGAGGGTCGGCGCGATGTGGCCGAAGTCCGCGAAGAGGAGGAAGGCGATGTGGCGGGGGCTCGGGACGGTACCGTTCGGCATCGGTTCTCCGGGGTGCTGGGGCTCGCGGCGGCCGGGCGGCGCGCGGCGGCGGCTCGTTCAGTGCGCGGCGCGCAGGGACCGGTAGTGGGCGAGGCAGTCCTCGTAGCGGGGCAGCAGGCCCGCCCGGCGGGCCTCCCGCACGGAGATGGCCGAGGCGTCCTTCTGCGACATCAGCGGCGCCTCCGACAGGCCCCAGGGCAGGTCGAGCTCGGCGTCCAAGGGGTCGATGTCCAGCTGGGTGCCGGGGACGAACTCGGTGGAGCACAGGTACGACACGCAGGTGTCGTCGGTCAGCGCCAGAAAGCCGTGCACGAGGCCCTCCGCCACGAACAAGGCCTCCCCCGACTCGGCGTCGAGCCAGTTCGCCTCGTGCGCCCCGTAGGCGGGCGAGCCCACCCGCAGGTCCACGACGATGTCGAGGACGGCGCCGCGCACGACGCTGACCACCTTGGCCTGCCCCGGCGGCAGCAGGGTGCCGTGGAGTCCGCGCAGCACGCCCCTGCGGGACACCGAGTAGTTCACCTGCGCCACGGGGACCGGGCGGCCGATCTCCTCCGCCAGTCTGCCGTGACGGAACGACTCGTAGAAGCAGCCGCGGGCGTCGCGGTGCTTGAGTGGCGTGACGTGGTAGGCGTCCGGCACGGCCATCTCTCGGATCTTCATGGTGGCAGCACGATATGGCGCCCCACTCGAGGATCGCTGGAGACCGGTACGAGAACCGCTCCGGTCGAACGGCCCTGGAGCGAGACTGGAGCGGCGGCTGTCACAGTGAGGGGTGGACGCCCCGGCCGCACCCGCGGCCGCGCGGGCGCCGGACGACGTGCGGGCGCGACGGCCCGGCCGGGAGGAGAGAGACGGCATGACGGTGCTCGGTACCCAGGGGCTTCCCGGACGGCCGGACACGCGCTCCGGCCGGGTCGTCGTCCTCGGTGCGACCGGATTCGTCGGCCGGCACGTGGGCGCCGCGCTGGAGGCCGCCGGGCACGAGGTGCTGGCGGTCGCCCGCCACCCGGCGAAGCTGCCGGTCTCGTGGCGCTTCTGCCCGATGGACGTCGTCGAGGACGGGCCCGAGGCGCTGGCCCGGCTCCTCGCCGCGGAGCGGCCGCTGGCCGTGGTCAACGCGGCCGGCGCGGTCTGGTCGACGTCGGCGAGCGACATGCGGCACGGCAACCAGCTGCTGGTGGAACGGCTGCTGGCGGCGCTGAGCGCGTCGGCGTCGCGGCCGCGCCTGGTCCACCTCGGCTCGGTGCACGAGTACGCGCCCCAGCCGCCCGGGGTGGCCCTGGCGGAGAACTCGCCGACCGGGCCGCGCACGGAGTACGGGCGCTCGAAGCTGTACGGCACGCGGGCCGTGCTGCGGGCGGCCGAGGAGGGCCGGGCCGAGGCGGTGGTGCTGCGGCTGTCGAACGTGATCGGCGCGGGCACGCCGCCGGCCAGCCTGCTGGGCCGGGTGGCCCGGCAGCTGCTCGCCGCCGGGCCGGACACGCCCGCGGTGGTGCGGGTCGCCCCGCTGCGCAGCAGCCGCGACTTCGTCGACGCCCGGGACGTGTCGCAGGCCGTCGTGGCCGCGATGGGCTCCCGCCGGGCCGTCGGCCGGGTCGTGAACATCGGCAGCGGCCGCTCGCAGCACGTGCGCGCCATGGTCGACCTGCTGATCGCCACCAGCGGCCGGCGCGCCCGGCTGGTCGAGGGCACGCAGGACGCCGTACGGCCGGCGGACGGGCAGGACTGGATGGGCGTGGACGTCTCCGCCGCCCGCGACCTCCTCGGCTGGTCCCCCCGCCGCACGCCCGCGGACATGGTGCGGGACCTGTGGGCGGCCGCGCGGGAGGACTGCGGGGAGTGAGGCGGAAGACGGCGCGGGGCGTGGCCGTGGCGCGCGCACGGGCGGGACACGGCCGCCGGCGGGGGCCGGCCGCGGGGCCCGCGGGGCCGGACGAGGACGCCGTCCGGCCCGGTGCGGCGGGGCCCCGGGCGGGTGGCGGGGGAACCGGGTGCGCGGGCTCAGCCCGGCAGCAGGTCCAGGTCCGCCGCGGTGACGCGGTCGGTCAGGACGTGCTGGCGGATCCGCTGCAGGCCCGGTGAGGGGTCGAGGCCGAGTTCCTCGCGCAGCAGGTCGCGCAGGCGCTGGTAGACCTGGAGGGCCTCGCTGCGGCGGCCGGAGCGCTCCAGGGCGATGATGAGGCCGCCCTGGAACCACTCGTGCAGCGGATGGGTGCACGCCAGCTCCTTGAGTTCGCCGAGGAGTTCGCGGTGCCGGCCCAGCCGCAGGCCCACGGCGATGCGCAGTTCCAGGGCGTGCAGGTGTGCCTCCTCCAGGCGCAGCGCGTGCGCCCGCAGGCAGGGGCCCTGGGCGACGTCGGCGAAGGGCGGGCCGCTCCAGCGGGCCAGCGCCGCGTCGAGCAGGCCGGCCGCGGCCCGCTCCTCGCCCGCGTCGAACGCGGCGCGCGCCTCCCCGGTGAGCCGCTCGAACTCCGCGGTGTCGTACTCGCCCGGTCCCACCCGCAGCAGGTAGCCGGCGGCGCCGGTGACGAGCGGTCCCGTCCCGGCGGCCGTGTCGGCGTCGCTCTGCAGCGCCTTGCGCAGCTGGTACACGTACGTCTGCACGGTGCCGGTGGCGCTGCGCGGCGGGGTGTGGTCCCACAGCTCGGCGACGATCACCGGCAGCGGGACCATGGTGTTGCGGCGCGCCAGGAGCAGGGCGAGGACCTGGCGCGTCTTGGGCGCGGTGGGCGTGACCGGACGGCCCCCGCGCGTCACCTCCAGCAGCCCGAGTGTGCGCCAGGTCAGCATGGCGCGGTCTCCGCGGTCTGCGCGGCCGGCGCGGTGTGTGCGGCCGGCGCGGGTGCGGGGCGGGCGTTCTGCCACCACTGGCGGTGGTCGCGGTACCAGGCGACGGTCTCGGCGAGCCCTTCGGTCATCTTCTTGCGCGGCGTGTAGCCGAGCTCGGTGCGCGCCTTCGTCCAGTCCACCGAGTAGCGGCGGTCGTGGCCCTTGCGGTCCGTGACGTACTCGACCCGGTCCCAGTCCGCGCCGCAGGCGTCCAGCAGCAGCTGGGTGAGCTGACGGTTCGTCAGTTCGGTGCCGCCGCCGATGTTGTACACCTCGCCCGCCCGGCCGCGGGTGCGGACCAGTTCGACGGCGCGGACGTGGTCGTCGACGTGCAGCCAGTCCCGCACGTGCAGCCCGTCGCCGTAGAGCGGGACCTTCCGGCCGTCGAGCAGGCGGGTGACGAACAGCGGGATGATCTTCTCGGGGTACTGGTGGTGCCCGTAGTTGTTGGAGCAGCGGGTGACGCGGACGTCCAGCCCGTGCGAGCGGTGGTAGACCAGCGCGAGCAGGTCGCTGGAGGCCTTGGAGGCGGAGTAGGGCGAGTTGGGGTCGAGGGGCTGCTCCTCGGTGCAGGAACCGGTGGGGATGGAGCCGTAGACCTCGTCGGTGGAGACGTGCACGAAGGTCCCGACGCCGTTGCGCAGCGCCGCGTCGAGGAGCACCTGGGTGCCGAGCACGTTGGTGCGCACGAAGCCGCCGGCGTCGACCAGCGAGCGGTCCACGTGGGACTCGGCGGCGAAGTGGACGACGTGGTCGTGCTCGGCCATGAGGCGGTCGACGAGCGGCGCGTCGCAGATGTCGCCCACCACCAGCCGGAACCGGGGGTGGCTCTGGACCTCGTCCAGGCTGGCGGGGTTGGCCGCGTAGGTGAAGGCGTCCAGGACGGTCACGGAGACGTCGCCCGGGCCCTGCGGGCCGAGCAGGGTGCGGACGTAGTGGGAGCCGATGAAACCGGCACCGCCGGTCACCAGGATGCGCGTCTGACTCATCAGGGGTGCGGCGCCGGGCGGTCCCGGCGGGGCGCGGGGCGCCGGCCTCCTTCCTCGGGTGTGCCTCGGTGTTGCTCGGGTGTGCGGTGCGGGTCTCGGCAGGGGGCGGCCGGTCAGCGGCCGGCGGCCAGGCTCTCCAGGCGCGGGACCAGGTCGTGCGGGCTGGGCAGGGCGGCCGACTCCTCCCGCAGCCGGCCGGCGGCCGCGGCGAACCCGGGTTCCTCCAGCAGCCGCCGGGTGTGTTCGACGACGCGGTCGGGGGTGACCTCGCCGTGGTGCAGGAACAGGCCGGCGCCCGCGTCCTCCAGGGCCCGGCCGCGCAGTTCCTGGTCGGCGACGTAGGTGGACAGGGCGAGCTGGGGGACGGCGTTGACCAGCGCCGTGGAGAAGGTGCCCCAGCCGCCGTGGTGGACGATGGCCGAGCAGCTGGGCAGCAGGGTGGCGAGGGCGACCCCGCTCACGGCGCGGACGTTGGCGGGCAGGTCGCCCAGCGCGTCGGCCTGTTCGGGCACGAGCGCGGCGACCACCTCGGCGTCGAGTCCGCCCAGGGCCCGCAGGATGGCGTCGACGGGCACGTAGTCCCCGCCGTAGGCCTCGGTGTTGGTGGTGCCGAGGGTGACGCAGACCCGGGGGCGCTTGGGTTCCTCGCGCAGCCAGTCCCACTGCACGGCGGGGCCGTTGTACGGCACGTACCGCAGGTCCAGCACCTCCAGCGTGGTCGGCGGGCGCAGGCTGGGCGGCAGCGGGTCGATGGTGAACTGGCCCTGCAGCAGTTCCTCGTCGCACTGCACGCCGTAGGGCCGGGCGCGTTCGTCGATCCACTCCGCGAGCGGGTCGGCGCGCTCCTCCTCGGGGATGTCCCGGGCCAGTTCGACGAAGGTGCTGCGGGCCTGCCCGTAGACGTCGGCGCACCACAGCAGGCGGCCGTGCGCGGCGCCGCAGGCCCGGGCCGCGACCGCGCCCGCGTAGGCGATGGGGTCCCGGACGACCAGGTCGGGCCGCCAGGTGCGGGCGAGGGCGACCAGGTCGTCCATGACCGGGTCGTTGTAGCGGGCGAACCCCCAGGGCACGCTGACGCGGTAACGCTCCAGCAGGGCGGGCCAGTCGACCTGCCCGTAGCCGAGGTGGCTCCAGTTGGCGACGTCGGCGTCCTGGGAGTCACGGGCGCGGGACATGTCCCGGTGCAGGCCGTGGTCGCTGCCGACCGGGGCGGCGGTCAGGCCGGCGCCGGTGACGACCGGGGTGAGCGCCGGTGAGACGGCCATCAGCACCTCGTGCCCGGCGGCCCTGAGCGCCCAGGCCAGCGGCACCATGGTGTACAGGTGGGACTTCTCCGGCAGGCCGGCGAACAGAACGCGCATGGCATCCTCCCGTTGGGTGGGTGGGCGGCGGCTGCCGCGAGGTGGTTCAGTCCCCCGAGAGCGCGATGGCGCCGCGGGGGCAGGCGTCCTGGGCCTCGCGCACCGCCGGGTACTGGCCGGGGCCGGGCCGCTCGGCCCGCAGCACGGCCAGTCCGTCGTGCTCGTCCTGGTCGAAGACCTCGGGGGCGATCAGGACGCACTGGCCGGCTCCGATGCACCGTTCGTGGTCGATCGCGATGTCCATGCGAGCCCTCCGCGGGATGTCGGCTGCGGTACGCGCCCGTGGGCCGGGGCGTGCTCATCTTGCTGCGCCACCTGGCGGGTTGCGGGCGGGGAGCGGGACTGTCTGGGGTTTCCTCCAGAGATTTCGCCGCGGGCCGCGGCGGGCGGGCGGCGCGCCGCGGCCGGTTCTCGGTGAATCCCTAGACTGCGCCGCCCCCGCTGGCCCGGTGCGGGCGGCCCGTGCTGGAGTGGCGGGCAGCCGGCCTGCCGGGCCGGCCCCACGCGGTGGGTCGCGGGCCGCGGTCCGTTCGGACCCTTCGCCGAGCCCGTACGGAAAGGGGAATCGCGGGTGGCTCAGCAAGGCACCTCGGATGTGCTCGACCGGTCGCCGCGGGCGGCGCAGCAGGACGCGTCCGCGACGCCGGTTCCCCAGCCGGACAAGGCCCCGGCGGTGGCGCCGGACGGCGGGGCGTCCCTGCTGGCGTGGGCCGCGCGGATGCGCGAGGCCAGCCCGGTGTGGCGGGACGCCTCCGGCAACACGCACCTCTTCCGGCACGAGGACGTGCAGCGGGTCCTGGCCGACCCCGGCACCTTCTCCTCGGACACCGTGGGCCGGCTCTCCGGCGGCGCGCGCAAGGCGCCGCGCGGCACGCTGCTGCTGCTCGACCCGCCCCTGCACGGCAAGATGCGCCGGCTGGTCAGCCGGGCGTTCACGCCCGGGCTCATCGCGGACCTGGAGCCGTGGATCGCCGAGCTGACCGGCCACCTGCTGGACGCGCTCGAGACGGACCGCTTCGACCTGGTGGACACCTTCGCCAATCCGCTGCCGGTCACCGTGATCGCCCGCATGCTGGGCGTGCCGACCGCCGACCGGGAGCAGTTCCAGGGCTGGGCCGACCAGTTGCTGAACACCGACCCCGAGGACCCGGAGAGCGTGCGGCGCCTGGAGGAGACGGCGGCGACGATCGCGGCCTACCTGCAGACCTTCATCGACGAGCGGCGCGCCCGGCCCCGCGAGGACCTGCTGGGCACCCTGGTGGCGGCCGAACTGGACGGCGAGCGGCTCACCGACGAGGACATCACGAGCTTCGCGACGCTGCTGCTGATGGCCGGGCACATCACCACGGCGGTGCTGCTGGGCAACGTGCTGCTGTGCCTGGACGAGGAGCCCGAGCTGTTCGCGCGCGTGCGCGCCGACCGCTCGCTGGTGCCGGCGGTGATCGAGGAGACGCTGCGGCTGCGGCCGCCGTTCACCCGGATCGAGCGCGTCACCACCGGGGAGACCGTCGTCGGGGACACCACGATCGCCGAGAACACCCTGGTGCACCTGTGGCTGCTGTCGGCCAACCGCGACGAGCGGGTCTTCGACGACCCCGCGGCCTTCCGCCCGCACCGTTCCAACGCCCGTCAGGCGGCCTTCGGCCACGGCATCCACTACTGCATCGGAGCACCGCTGGCCCGCCTGGAGGGCAGGATCGCGCTCAACGCGCTGCTGGACCGGTTCACCTCCATCCGCGTCGACCGCGACGCCCCGCTCGCCTACCACGGCACCAACGTCTTCGGTGCCCGGCACCTGCCGCTGCGCGTCGAGCGGGCCTGACCGCGCCCCGCCCTCCCCCTCCCCCTGCGCTCCCCTCGATTTCCTCCTCGTCTCCTCGCTTTCCTCAGCTTTTCTCCGTTCTCGCCTTCCCCGGCGTCCCTCCCGGACCGCCGGGACCGTCTCCCCCACCGCAGCCCGGTCGTCCCGCGCGGCCGGACCACCGACGGAGTGACCATGAAGACCAGACCAGATCCCCCCGTGATCCCGACGGAGCGCGGCAGGTGCCCGTTCGACCCGCCGGCCGAGTACGCCCGGCTGCGCGCGCAGGACCCGGTCAGTCCGCTCACCTTCCAGGTGGCGCCCAAGGACCCGACGGGATGGCTGGTGACGCGCCACGACCTGGTGCGGCAGATCCTCGCCGACGACCGCTTCAGCCACCGCAACGAGCTGCTGGCGCACGTCGTCGCCCCGCCGTTCCCGATCCCGGAGTACGCGCCGCAGCCCTCCCCGCCCGGGTCGTTCGCCAAGATGGACGCGCCCGAGCACACGAAGTACCGCAAGCTGCTGGCCGGGCACTTCACGGTCCGCCGCATCCAGCAGTTCGAGCCGGAGCTCACCCGTGTCGTCGACGACGCCCTGGAGGCGATGGCCGGGCAGGGCTCGCCCGCGGATCTGCTGACCGCGTTCGCCGAGGTGGTCAGCCTGCGCACGGTGTGCGCGCTGATGAACGTCCCCGCGGAGATGATGACCGAGTTCTCCGGGCACTTCGCGGCGCTGATGCGGCTGACGTACACGCTGGAGGAGTTCGTCCACCACATCGAGTCGATGGACGCGCTGATCCGGCCCGTGGTGCGGGAGCGGATGGCGGCCGGCGGCGACGACTTCTTCGGCCGGCTGGCGGCCACCGGGGAGCTCACCGAGGAGGAGATGGTCAACCTCGCGGTGCTCACCCTGGGCGGTTCCCTGGACACCACGCCCAACATGCTCGCGCTGGGCACCTTCGCCCTGCTCGAGCACCCCGACCAGCTGAAGCTGCTGCGCGAGCGGCCCGAGCTGTACGAGACCGGCGCGGTCGACGAGCTGCTGCGCTACCTGACCATCTCCCAGCTCGGCTCCAGCCGCTGCGCGCTGGAGGACGTCGAGGTCGACGGCCGGACGATCCGGGCGGGGCAGACGGTCGTGCTGGCGCTGCCCGCCGCCAACCGGGACCCGGAGGTCTTCGACGACCCCGACCGGCTCGACGTCACCCGCAACCCGCGCAAGCACCTCGCCCTCGGGTTCGGCGCGCACCAGTGCCTGGGCCAGCACCTGGCCCGCGCGTCCCTGCGCATCGGTCTGCGCCGCCTGTTCGAGCGGTTCCCCACGCTGCGGCTGGCGGTGCCCGCCGAGGAGGTCCCGCTGCGCGACCGCGCCATGCACTACGGCGTCGACCGGCTCCCGGTGGCCTGGGACTGACCGCCGCGCGCACGGGCCGGCGGGCTCCCCGAAGGCCCCTCCCCCGCGTCCGCCGGGAGGGGCGGCCCTCACCGGTTCCGGGGCCGGCGGTGCGCGCGCGCCGGGGCCGTCCGGGACGCGCACGTGACCAGCGTGACACCGGAAGCGGCGTGTTTCGGCGCGAACACCGGTTCCGGGTGGGTCAGGATGGGCTGCGACCACAGAAAAAAGCAGCGCAGCCGCCCGGCCCTCCCCCCACCGGGAGGCGCCGCAGCCGACTGGGGAGTCGCGCGCGGTGACCGCGCAGTCTCGGGGGGAGACGAGGCAATGACCCCTTCCCGTTCGTCCGGCGCCGGCGACTCCGACGCACCGCAACCGTCTCCGTACGGCGAGCCGGTGGAACGCGAGCGCGAACTCGACCTGCTCTCCGACCTGGTGCGGCGGACCGCCGACGGGCTGCCCGGGCTGGTGCTGGTGGAGGGACCGGCCGGCATCGGCAAGACCACGTTGCTGCGCTCGCTCACCGCGCGTGCCCGCGCCCGGGGCCTGCGCGTGCTGGAGGCGCGCTGCGAACCGGCCGGGCAGGAGACGCCGTTCGCCGTGGTGCGCCGGCTGCTGGAGCCCGTCGGGGAGAACGACACCGCGCCGTGGTGCGGTCCGGCCACGGACGGGCCTCCCGCCGCCTACGCCCCCAATCTGCTGACCTGCGACGACAATGTCACCCCCGACGTTCCCTACGGTGTGCTGGCCGAGCTGTACCGGGTGGTGCGCCGGGTGAGCGCGTCCGGGCCGGTGGTCCTCGCCGTCGACGACGCCGAGCTCGCCGATCCCGCCTCGCTGCGGTTCCTCGCGCACGCCGCGCGCAGGCTCGCCGGGCTGCCCGTCCTGCTCGCCGTCTCCCGCTGCCCCGGTACCGAGGTGGCGCCCCTGGACGAACTGGCCGCGCAGCCGTTGTGCCACGTGCTGCGGCCCCGCCCGCTGACCGAGCGCGGCATCGGCCTGATCGCCCGCCGGCTGACCGGCGGCACCGGCGACGAGGAGTTCCTGCGGGCCTGCCTGGCGGCGACGAGCGGCAGCCCGCTGCTGGTCGACCGCCTGCTGACGGCGCTGCACCGGGAGGGCCGGCCGCTGACCGCCGCCGAGCTCGCCGGCATCCACCCCCAGGACGCGGAGCCGTTCGGCCGGCGGGTCGCGGAGATGCTGCACCGGCAGCCGGTCACCACGCTGCGCGCGGCGCGCGCCATGGCCGTCCTCGGCGAGGGAGCGCCCTGCGACCTGTGCGCCGCGCTCGCCCTGCTGGAACCGTCCGTGTTCACGCAGGCCATGCAGGCGCTCGGCGCCCTGCACCTGGTGACGCCCGCGCTGACCACCGGGGGCTGGACCTTCGCGCACCCCCTGGTGCGGGAGTCCGTCCTCGCGGACGTGCCGCAGCAGCAGCGCACCTCGGCGCACCGGCGGGCGGCCCGGCTGTTGCACGACCGGGGCGCCCCGGCCGAGCAGGTCGCCGAGCACCTGCTGCGCTCCGGCGCGCCCGCGATCGAACCCTGGGCACGTGCCGTGCTGCGCGAGACGGCCCGCGCGGCGGTGCGGCGGGAGGCGTACGAGCAGGCCGTGCAGCTGCTGCGGCACTGTATATCCGAGGACCCCGGCACGGCCGACGACCCGGGGCTGCTGCTCGAACTGGGACTGGCGCAGATACGGCTGGACGTCGAGGCGGGCATCGAGCACCTGATGCGTGCCTTACCGCGGCTGACGGACGCCGAGCAGCGCCTGACCGCGCTCACCGCCCTGGTCGGCGCGCTGGTGCGCACCGGGCGGGTGCCGCGGGCCATGGAACTGCTGCGGTGCTTCCGGGAGGAGACCGCCCGGGCCGGGGAGGAACCGACCGGCGCGCAGCTGCTGGAGGCGCATCTGGTGCTCGCCTCGCTCACCAACCGCCGGGCGCTGGTGGAAATGCTGGGGACGGCCTCCTTCGACCTGTCGTTGCCGGGGGACACGCCGGGCGAGCGGGCCATGCTCGCGGTCCGCGCGGTGGTCCGCGTCTCCCGCATGGACCGGGTGGCCGAGTCCGTCGCCGCGGCCCGGACCGTCCTGGCGCGCGGCGCGGTGCCCGCCGACGCGCCGGGCGCGCTGGGCACCGCGGCCACGGTGCTGCTGTACGGGGACCGCCCGGACGAGGCCGAGGTCGTCCTGCGGCGCCTGGTGGACGGGGCGGAGGTGGCGGGCGAGTTGCAGTACGTCGCGCTGCTGGCGCTGTGCGCGGAGGCCTGCGAGCGGCAGGGCGCGGTGGACCGCGCGCTGGCCGCCACGGCGACCGCTCTGGAGGGCACGCCGCCGGAGCGGATGGGCCCCTACCACACGCTCGCCGCGGCCGTACGGCTGCACGCCCTGCTGGACCGGGGCGAGGAGGCCGACGCGGCCGCCCTCGCCGCCCGTGTCCCCGGCCTCGGGCCGGACGGCGGCGGCTGGCAGTGGAACGAGTACCTCGCCGCCCGGGGCCGGCTGCGGCTGGCCGCGGGTGATCCGCGCGCCGCCCTCCCCGACCTGCTCGAAGCGGGCGGGCTGCAGCGGGCCTGGCAGCGCCTCAACCCGGCGGTGTCACCCTGGTGGTACTGGGCGGGCCGGACCCACGCCGTGCTGGGGGACACGGCGGCCTGCGGCGCCCTGGCCGAGGAGGCGGTGGCGGCGGCGCGCCGGGCCGGCCTGCCGTGCGCGCTGGGCGCGGGCCTGGAGCTGCTGGCCGCCGCGCACGGCGGCCGGCGCGTCCTGCCGCTGCTGGAGGAGGCGGAGACGGTGCTGGCGGGCACGCCTGCGGCTCTCGTCCTCGCCCGGGTGCGCGTGGCCCGGGGCCGGGCCCTGTACGCCCAGGGGTTCACCCAGGCGGCGCGCAAGGTGTTGCGGCAGGCGCTGGAGACGGCGTACGCCCTGGACGCGGGCCCGCTCTACGGCGAGGCGCGCCAGGCGCTGGTGGCCACCGGTGCCCGGCCCCGCCGGCCGGTCTCCAGCGGACTGGCCGCGCTGACGCCCAGTGAAATGCAGGTGGCCCGGCTGGCCGCGCAGGGGCTGAGCAATCTGGACATCGCCGAGGCGCTCTTCGTCACCCAGCGCACGGTCGAGGCGCATCTGACCAACGTCTACCGCAAACTCGACCTGTCGGGCCGTCGGGGGCTGCGGGGGGCGCTGACCGAGGCCGGCGCCGTACTGCCGCTCGCGGACGACGGGGGATGCCCGAGCGGGTGAGGCGGCCGTCCAGGTGCCGCCCGGCCGACACATTGCGTTCAGAAGGGCGAGATCTGGCCACCCCTGCTCGGCAACCTCTTGCCGAATAATGCCAGTTGTGATGTCCTCCTGCTCAAGAGTTCAAGTTTTATAGGAACTTCCTGGGGCCGCTTGACATGTGCGAACCCTTGTGCTTCGGCGAAAGAGAGCCGCGGATTCCGTCCTGCTCCCACCGGCCCGCGCGCCGGTGCCGGTCTGGCCGAAGCGCTGCGGCGCCGTGCCCGCGAAAGCCACGGCACCGCAACGAACGCGCCACCGCCGACCGGTCCCATCGGATCACCCTCTCCGCCTCTCCCGGACCACCTTGGCCACCTTGCTCCCGCCACGACGTCGCCGACGGTTAGACACGGCCCCTCCACGGGGCCCCAGCAGGCTCACAGCGGCCCGGTGCCGCGTACGGAGTGTCGGGTCCCGCCACCGCCGGTCGGTGTGACCCGGGAGCGAAAGGGACGAAGCGATGTTGCTGGAGCGCGAGCGTGAACTGGCCCTGATGGCCGATGCTCTGCAACAGGCGGACGACGGCGGACTCCTGGCGGTCGTCCACGGATCCTTCGGGATCGGGAAGTCGGCGTTCGTGCGTGCCGTCGCCGACCTCGGCCGGGCGCACGGGGCACTGGTGCTGGAGGCACAGGCCGCGCCGACGGAGCGGCAGTTCGCCTTCGGCGTGGCCCGTCAGCTCCTCGACCCGGTGCTGGCCCTGGCCGACGAGGCCGATCACACGCGGTGGCTGAAAGAGGCGGGGCAGCGGGCGCGGCTGCCGGACAGCGGCCGGTTCGTCCGCGAACTGCCCGGGTCGGCGGTCCGGGTGCAGCAGTCGGTGGTGTGGTTCGACGCCCTGGTCGACGGCATGGCCCGGGACCGGACGGTGCTGATCGTCGTCGACGACCTGCACTGGTCGGACTCCGAGTCGCTGCAGGCGCTGCTGCGCACGGCCCGGGCGGGCCGCCGGCGGACGCTGCTGGTGTGCTCCCTGGCCGCGGGGGACGTGCGCACCGCCCGCCCCTGCGTACGCGAGCTCCTCACGCTGGGGAACCGGACGGTGGAGCTGAACGGGCTGAGCGCCGCCGGGACGCGGCAGGTGCTGGAGGCCGTCTTCGAGGAGGCCCCGGACGCCGCTTTCATGGCGGCCTGCGAGGACCTCTGCGGCGGGAACCCCTTCCTGCTGCACGCCGTCGCCGAGGACGCGCGCTTCCACGGCCTGCGGCCCACCGCCCGCGACGCCGCCGTGGCCGGCGTCCTGCGCCCCCTGCGCGTGCGCCGGCGCCTGCTGCAGTACCTGCACTCGCTGCCGGACCACGTCCGCCGTACCGCCTGCGCGCTGACACTGCTGGGCGCGCACGCCGAACCGGGGCTGGTGGCCGGCCTGGCCCAGGTGGACCCGCCCCGGTACGCGGACGCGCTGCGCGTCCTGCGGCCGGCCGGGCTGGTCGACGACCCCGAGCGGCGCGTCCGGGTCGGCAGCATGCTGCGGGACGTGCTGGAGGAAGGGCTGCCCCTGGAGGAGCGGGCGGCGATGCGGGTCATGGCGGCGGAGCTGCTGCACCGCACGGGCCACCCCGCCGAGCAGGCCGCCGAGCACCTGATGTCCGTGGTCAGCCCGCAGGGCCGGGAGGCGGTCGCCATCCTGCGCCGGGCCGCGGACAGCGCGCTGCGGCGCGGCTCGCCGCGGGACGCGGCCCGCTACCTGGGCCGGGCGCTGCTGGACACCGCGCCGGCCGGCGCGGGCCGTGCGAGCCTGCTGATCGACCTGGCCAACGCCGAGCGCAGCTTCGCCACCGCGGCCTCGCAGCGCCACGTCGCCGAAGCGGTCCCGCTGCTGGAGGCGGTACGGGAGCGGGCGGCGGCCCTGTCGCGGCTGGGCCCCCTCCTGATGGACCCGCACGTCTTCCGTTTCGACGAGTTGCTGCGCCAGGTCTCCGCCGACCTGGACGCCGTCCCCTCGCCCGACGTGCTCGACCGGGAACTGGCCCTGCGCATCGAGGCACGGGAGCGTTTCCTGGGTTCCCAGCATCCGGCGCATCAGCGCGCGGCGCTGCGCCGGCTGCGCGATCTGGGCCCGAACCCGCCCGCGCGCAGCATGGGCGAACGCGAACTGCTCAGCGCGCTCGTCCACGTCGCCATGGTGACCAACACCGTCCCCGCCGACGAACTGGCCCCTCTCGCGTCCCGGTTGCTGGCGCAGGAGCCCGCCCACCCCGACCACGTGCACACCGCGCTGCCCCTCGCCGTCAACGTCCTGGTGGCGGCCGGGCGGACGGACGGCGCCGCCGGCTGGCTGCGCGAGGCCCAGCGGATCGCCGAGCGGTGCGGCGACCACGTCGAGCAGGCCGTCATCCGGGCGGAGCAGGCGCTGCTCGCCCTCGCCGACGGCAGCCCGGCCGCCGCCCGGACCGGCGTCCTGCACGAGGACGCGCTCTCCGGACCGGAGATGAGCGGGCTGCCCGCCATGTGCGCGGCCGTTCTGGCGATGGTGGCGCTGGAGACCGGCGAGCCCGGGCTCGCCCACGCCGTCCTGACCCGGCACCGGCTCAGTGACCGCAACCCCTTCCTGGCCGGCCTGCTCGACATGGCCGGCGGGGTCCTCGCCGCCCGGCGGGGCGAACTCCGCGTGGCCCTGGACCACTTCCACGTCGCCGGCCGGCGCATGGAGCGCATCGGCTGGCGCAACCCCGCCGCCCTCCCCTGGTCGTCCGCGGCGGCCCTGATGCACCACCGCCTGGGCGAGACCGAGCAGGCCGTGGCCGCCGCCCGGTCGGAGGCCGAGCGGGCCCGCGCCTGGGGCGGCCCGGTCGTGCTGGGCCGCGCTCTCGTCGTGCTCGGCCGGGTCACCCCCGGGCAGGACGGCGCCACCGTGCTCGAAGAGGCCGTCGACGTCCTGGAGAAGAGCCCCAACAGTTACGAACTGGGACGTGCCCTGCACGCCCTGGGCACACGGGCGGAAACGGATCACACGCGCCGGGAGGAGATCCTGCGGCGCGCCCTCGACCTCGCCACCGAATGCGACGCGCCCGGACTGGAGACGGAGGTTCTCCGCCTTCTCCGCCGGCAGGGCTTCGCCTCCCCCCGGAAACCGGTTGCGCTGACGCCGTCCGAGGACAAGGTCGCCCGTCTCGCCGCGGCCGGGATGAGCAACCAGGGGATATCGGCCGAGCTCTCGATCTCTTCCCGTATGGTCGAGAAGCATCTGACGAGCTGTTATCGAAAGCTCGGCATAAGCGGCCGGCCGCACCTTCGGGAAGCGCTTGCGGAACGCGACTCCCGCTCACACCGCGGACACTGATCCCGACAGCGGAGACGCACGATAAAGCGGGCAACAAACGGGCACACGCGAAGCTCCATTCGGGCATCCGCGGCGCCCGAATGGTTTGCGCCACATCGGCCTCGTGCCATTGGCTCACAAAGCAAACAAGCGCTCAAGGCGCCGACACCTCGCGTGGGCCTCCGACCGACGGGCCGGGAAGCCTCCCTCGAAGGGTCCTCACTGGTCCGGGGCCTGCCCACCGTCGTGTGAGCCGGGTCACCGAACCCCCGAACCACAGTGTTTTGCCGACGTGCAAAAGTTTGCTTGACCCCCTCCTGCGCGCTTTTTAGCCTCAGTCACAGCCGATCAGGAGCGGCCCCCAGCGGCCAACACCCCCTGCGTCTGCGCTGGGGACCGCCCTCATCGGCGCCGCGTCAGCGGTGCCACCCCCCTATCCCCCCGCATACAAAGAAAGACGGTACGTCCGTAGTGACTACGAGAATCACTGGCGCCCCGATCAGCAGAGGACAGGTAGTCGCCGACCCGCCTTCCACCCCACGGAGAAACATCCTGGAGGGCAGGACGAACACCCCAGCGCTTCATCGTCGCACTTACACGGCTCACGTCTCCCCTGAGATCAGAATTACCGCCGCGGAGCCGGATTTCACGCATCAATTCGGCCGTACTCCGGCCGAGACGTGCGGCCGCAGTCTGTATGAACTGCTCCATCCGAGCTCTCCCGTGGTCCTGGACCGGCACTTCAAGCGCCTGTCCGAGGGCCGGTGCAACCGCTTCGCGGAGCGGGTGATCGGCCGGGACGACGCGGGCCAGGCCTTCTCGGGCGAACTGACCGGGATCGCGGTGAAGGACACGGCCGGGGAGCTCGCCGGCATCGTCATCCTCCTGCGTCCGGACGAGGACGTCCGCGGCCCGGGTCAGGACGACGAGCCGGTCAGATCCCGTGAGCGGATGCTCAGCAAACTCGACGCCCAGGTCCTGGAGGGTGTTGCGAGCGGGGCGTCCACGGTTCAGCTGGCCGCACGGCTCTATCTGAGCCGCCAAGGCGTGGAGTACCACGTCGGCCTGATGCTGCGGAAGCTCAAGGCCCCCAACCGTGCCGCGCTCGTGGCTCGTGCGCACGCGATGGGCATGTTCACGGTGGGCCACTGGCCTCCGCGCGTTCTGCCCGAGTTCATCAAGTAACCGAATACCGGTAATTCCTTGTCCTACGAGGGCCGTGCCGCCAGAGGCGGCGCGGCCCTCGCCGTGCCTTCGGGAGGTGCCGGCACCGCCGGAGCGCGGTGCCGGCACCTCCCCTCTCCGCCACGACCGGTCCGGCTCCCACCCGCTACGGCTGCTCCAGCTCCCGGCTGATGAAGTCGAACAGCTCCTCGTCGGTGGCCTCGGCAAGGCGGTCCGTCACCGACGCACCGTCGTCGGCGGCCGCTTCCCCGGGCTCCTCGACCTCCGCCAGCAGCGCCCGAAGCCTCGTCCGCAGCAGGGACCTCACGTCCTGGTCCGGCCCGGACTCCAGGAGCCGCGACACCGCCGAGTCCATCTCGGCCAGCAGCTGCGTCGCGGTGGACCGGTCGCCGTCGGCCAGCTCACCGGCCAGGAACCGAGCGAGGTCCGCCGGCGTCGGATGGTCGAACACCAAGGTGGTGGGCAGCCGCAGACCGGTGTCGCGGGACAGCCGGTCGCGCAGCTCCACGGCGGTCAGGGAGTCGAAGCCCATGTCCCGGAAGGCGCGGCCGGCGTCCACCGCGGCGGCGTCGCCGAAGCCCAGCGCGAGCGCCGCGGCGCCCCGTACGTGGTCCTGCAGGAGGCGGACCCGCTCGTCGGCGGAGCGGTCCGCCAGTTCGGCGACGAGCGGGGGCGTCGCCGTGCCGGGGTGGTCGCCGTCCTCGGACGGGCGGCCGGCGGGGGCCGCGCGGAGCGCGGACAGCAGAGGGCCGGGGCGCCGGCTGGTGAACGCCGCGACGAACCGCTCCCAGTCCACGTCGGCCACGACGACCGCGCTGTCGCCGAGCTGCAGCGCCCGGCCGAGGGCCGCCAGCGCCCGCTGCGGGTCCATCGTCCGCAGGCCGCGGCGCGCCAGCTCCACGGCGGCCTCGTCGGACACCATGCCGCCACCGTCCCAGGGCCCCCAGGCGACGGCGGTGGCGGGCAGCCCCTGGGCCCGGCGGGCCTCCACGAGTCCGTCCAGGTAGGCGTTGGCCGCGGCGTAGGCGGCCTGACCGCCGCTGCCCCACACGCCCGCGATGGAGGAGAACACCACGAAGAGCGACAGATCCGTCCCGCGGGTGAGCTCGTCCAGATGCGCGGCGGCCTTCGCCTTGGCCCCCAGCACGCGGCCGAGCCGGTCGGGAGTCAACTCGGCCAGGGCGGTGTCCTCCAGGACGCCGGCGGCATGGACGATGCCCTCGACGGGGTGCGCGGCCAGCAGGCGGGCCACCGCCTCACGGTCGGCCAGGTCACAGGCTTCCACAGCGACACGGGCACCCAGGGCCTCCAGTTCGGCGGCCAGGGCGGTGGCGCCGGGGGCCTCGGGGCCGCGGCGGCCGGCCAGCACCAGCTCGCGAGCACCGTGGCCGACCAGCCAGCGCGCCACCCGCGCCCCCAGGGCACCGGTGCCGCCGGTGACCAGGACCCGGCGCGGAGCACGCCACGACGTGGCCGGGGCACGGCCAGAGGCCGGGGCGGGAAGCAGACGGCGGGCGAAGGCACGGCCACCGCGGACGGCGACCTGGTCCTCGGCACCGGACGCCAGGACGGCCGCGACCCGCGCGAGCGTCCGGCGCTCGGGCGAGCGGGGCACGTCCAGCAGGCCGCCCCAGCGTTCGGGGTGCTCCAGCGCGGCCACCCGGCCCAGACCCCACACGGCCGCCTGCTCCGGGTCGACGACGCCCTCACCGGCCACACCGACCCCGACCGCCCCGCACGTCAGCAACCACAGCGGAGCCGACAGGCCCACCTCGCCCGACGCCTGTACGAGCGCCAAGGCGGCTGCCACGTCGTCCGGGCGGGAGAACACCCCGGCGATGTCCTCGCCGCCGGCGAACGCCCCGAGGAGAGCGACCAGTTCCTCGCGGCCGGCGTCCAGCGGGCAGGCCACCCGCTCGACACCCGGCACGAACTCCTCGATCCCCGCGAGGACGCCCTCGTCGTGCTCGGGGTGGAGCAGCAGCCAGCGGCCCGGCACCGTGGTCGGGGCGGCGGCTTCGGCGACCGGTTCCCACGACACGCGGTAGCGCCAGCCGTCGATCGCCGCCCGCTCCACCTGCTCGCGGTGCCATGCCGACAACGCCGGCACCACTTCCCCGAGCGCGGCCTCCTCCACGCCCAGGACCGACGCCAGCTCGTTCGCCTTCTCGTTCTCCACGAGGTCCCAGAACGCCGCGTCCGCGAAGTCGGCCGTACCGGGCCGTTGCCGGGCGGAGGTGGTCTCGGGCCAGTACCGCTGCCGCTGGAAGGGGTAGGTCGGCAGCTCGACGGTGTTCCGTCCGGTACGCCCGAAGTACGCCGTCCAGTCGACCGCCGCGCCGCTCACGTGCAGCCGGGCCAGCGCCTTCAGGAGGGCGAGGGGCTCGGAGGCGTCCTTGCGGAGGGTGGGGGTGAGGAGCAGGCCGGCGGTGGTGTCGGGGAGGTTCGTCTGGGCGAGGGCGGTCAGGGTGCCGTCCGGGCCGATCTCCACGAAGCGCGTGACGCCGTGCCCGGCGAGCCAGGACACGCCGTCGGCGAAGCGCACCGCCTCGCGCACGTGCCGGACCCAGTACTCCGCCGACTCCAGCTCGCCGGGGGTCGCAGCCCGTCCGGTGACGTTGGAGACCATAGGAATCACCGGCGGGCTGTAGGAGATGCTCTGGGCGACCTGGCGGAAGTCGGCGAGCATCGGCTCCATCAGCGGGGAGTGGAAGGCGTGGCTGACCCGCAGGCGGGTGGTGCGCCGGCCCCGGCCCGCCAGTTCCTGCGCGACCGCGGTGACGGCCTCCTCGGTGCCGGAGATCACGGTGGCGCGCGGCCCGTTGACCGCCGCCACCGCCACCTCGCCCTCACGGCCCTCCAGCAGCGCCAGCACCTCGTCCTCGGCGGCCTCCACCGCCACCATCGCCCCACCCGGCGGGAGCTGCTGCATCAGCCGCCCGCGGGCCACCACCAGCCGGCACGCGTCCGCCAGCGACAGCACCCCGGCCACGTGCGCGGCCGCCAGCTCGCCGACGGAGTGGCCCATCAGGAAGTCCGGGCGTATGCCCCAGGACTCCACCAGCCGGAACAGGGCGACCTCCACCGCGAACAGCGCCGGCTGCGTCCAGCGGGTCTCGTCCAGCAGCCCGGCGTCCTCGCCGAAGACGACCTCCCGCAAAGGCCGGTCGAGTTCCAGGTCGAGGTGGGCGCACACGGCGTCGAACGCCTCGGCGAACACCGGGAACGCCTCGTACAGCTCTCGCCCCATGCCCAGCCGCTGGGCGCCCTGCCCGGAGAAGAGCAGGGCGAGTTCGGCGGGTCCGGTCGCCGTACCAGTGACGTGATACGGGCTGGACGCACCGTCGACCAGCTGTTCCAGGGCTTCGAGGAGGGTGTCCCCGTCCTCTCCCAGGACGACGGCACGGTGTTCGAAGGCCGGCCTGGTCGTGGCCAGTGAGAAGCCGACGTCGACGGGGGTGGCGTCGGATCCGCTCCGGACGCGGGCCAGCAGCTGCCCGGCCTGGGCGCGCAGGGCGTCGGTGCTGCGGCCGGACAGCACCCAGGGCACGACCGGCAGGGGCATGGGGGTGTCGTCGGTGTCGGGGGCGGCCGGTTCCGCGGGGGCGGCCTCCAAGATGACGTGCGCGTTGGTGCCGCTCAGGCCGAAGGAGGACACCCCCGCCCGCCGCGGACGCCCCTGCGTCTGCGGCCAGGGCCTGGCCTCGGTCAGCAGTTCCACCGCGCCCGCCTGCCAGTCCACGTGCGAGGACGGCGCGTCCACGTGCAGCGTCGCCGGCAGCAGACCGTGCCGCAACGCCAGCACCATCTTCATCACACCCGCCACCCCGGCCGCCGCCTGCGTGTGGCCCAGGTTGGACTTCACCGACCCCAGCCACACCGGCCGCTGCGCGTCCCGGCCCTGCCCGTAGGTGGCGATCAGCGCCTGCGCCTCGATCGGATCCCCCAGCCGGGTGCCCGTGCCGTGCGCCTCCACCGCGTCCACATCCTGCGGTGCCAGCCCCGCATCGGCCAGCGCCGCCCGGATCACCTTCTCCTGGGAAGGCCCGCTGGGCGCGGTCAAACCGTTGGAGGCACCGTCCTGGTTGACCGCCGAACCCCGCACCACCGCCAGCACCCGGTGCCCGTTGCGGCGCGCCTGCGACAACCGCTCCACCACCAGCACACCCACGCCCTCGGACCAGCCGGTGCCGTCCGCGCCCTCCGCGAACGCCTTGCACCGCCCGTCCCCGGCCAGACCCCCCTGCCGGGAGAACTCCACGAACGCCCCCGGCGTCGACATCACCGTCACACCACCGACCAGCGCCATCTCGCACTCACCCGAGCGCAGCGAGCGCACCGCCCAGTGCAACGCCACCAGCGAGGACGAACACGCGGTGTCCACCGTCACCGCCGGACCCTCCAGGCCCAGCACATACGCCACCCGGCCCGACACCACACTGGCCGCGTTGCCGGTGCCCACATAACCGCCGTAATCGGCGTAGTCACCACCCCAAGCCGTCAGCAAGGCGGGATAGTCCTGGCCGTTGGTGCCCGCGAAGACACCCACCCGGCGCCCGCGCAACGACCGCGGATCCACCCCGGCCCGCTCCACCGCCTCCCACGCCGCCTCCAGCAACAGACGCTGCTGCGGATCCATCGCCACAGCCTCACGCGGAGAAATCCCGAAAAACTCCGCGTCGAAGGAGGCAATGTCCTCGAGGAAGCCGCCGCGACGCGTGTACCGGGGTGTGGACGTCTCCTCCGCGGTCAGGCCGTACAGCGGGTCCAGTCCGTCCCAGCCGCGGTCGTCGGGGAAGCCGCCGATGCCGTCACCGCCCTCGGCCAGCAGCCGCCACAACGCCTCCGGCGAGTCCGCGCCCCCCGGGAAACGGCACGCCATCCCCACGATCGCGACCGGATCGTCCACCGCCGCCGACCCGCCGGGCGACGGCTCCACCGCAGCGGGGGCACCGTTCCCCCCGCCCAGCTCCCGCACCAGCCACTGCGCCAGCGCCAGCGGCGTCGGACGGTCGAACACCACCGTCGCCGGCAGCACCACCCCGCACTCCGCCGCCAGCACATTGCGCAGCTCCACCGCCAGCAGCGAATCCACACCCAGATCACGAAACGCCCGCTCCGCCGGCACCGCGCCCGCACCCGCATACCCCAGCACCGAAGCCGCCCGCGCCCGCACCACGTCGAGGACCAGGTGCAGCGCGGTTTCCGGGGAGAGCGCGCGGACGCGGGTGGCGAGGTCGTCGGCGTGCGCGGAAGGAGGTCCGGCAGTGGTGTGCGCAGCCGTACCGCCCGCCGCCGGTGCGGCCAGGAGGCCGGTGAGCAGTGCGCCGGGCCGTGTGGCGGTGAAGGCCGGGACGAAGCGGCTCCAGTCGATGTCGGCCACGACGGTGACGGGACGGCCGGAGTCGACGGCGGTGCCGAGGGCGAGGAGGGCCAGGTCCGGATCGAGGGCTGCCACGGCGTCCCGGCCGCGTCCTCGTGCCCCGGCGGTTTCCGCGGCCATGCCGCCCCCGGCCCACGGTCCCCAGGCGACGGAGGTGGCGGGCAGCCCCTCCGCGCGCCGCCGCTCGGCCAGGGCGTCGAGGACCGCGTTGGCGGCCGCGTACGCGCCCTGGCCGGCGCTGCCGATCGCTCCGGCGAGCGAGGAGAACAGCACGAAGGCGGACAGGTCGCGGTCCCTGGTCAGTTCGTCCAGGAGGAGCGCCGCGTCCGCCTTGGCACGCAGGACGGGTTCGACGCGCTCGTGGTCGAGGGTGTGCAGTACCCCGTCGTCCACGACGCCCGCCGTGTGGAGGACGGCGTCGACGCGGTACCGCTCCAGCAGCGCGGCCAGCGCGTCGCGGTCGGAGACGTCGACGGCCTCCACGGTGACGGCGGCCCCCTTGGCGGCGAGCGCGTCCCGTAGCTCAGCCGCCCCCGGGGCGTGCGGACCCCGCCGGCTCACCAGCACGACGTCCCGGGCGCCCCGGTCGACCGCCCAGTGCGCCACGCGGGTGCCGAGGGCGCCCGTACCGCCGGTGATCAGGACGGTGCCGCGAGGCCGCCACGCGGCGTCCGGCTCCCGCACCGGCCGGGCGGGAACGAGCCTGCGGGCGAACAGGCCGTTGCTGCGGACGGCGATCTGGTCCTCGCCGTCGGCGGGGCGGGTCAGGGCGACACCGAGGCGGGCCAGGGCTCGGGTGTCGAGGTCGGCGGGCAGGTCCACGAGTCCGCCCCACAGCTCGGGGTGCTCGAGGGCCGCCACCCGGCCGATCCCCCACGCCGCGGCCTGCTCCGGCGCCGGGAGGCGGTCGGAGCGGCCCACGCGGACGGCACCCCGGGTCACCGTCCACAGGCGTGCGGACACCTCGCCGTCCGACAGCGCCTGCAGCAGCGTCGCCGTGGCTGCCGTCACCTCCTTCGGCGATCCGGTCAGAGACAGCAGGGACAGCACTCCGCCCACCGGTCCGAGGTCCTCGCGTGCCGCACGCAGGGCGTCGGCCGTCCGGTCCCTGTCCAGGCCGTCGGCAGCGACGGGACGCAGGAGCACGCCGTGCCGTTCCAGGCCGGAGCACACCGCTCGGACGACGGCGTCGACGTCGTCGGGCGGGGAGGCGGGCACGACCGCCAGCCAAGGGGCCGTACCGTCCGTCCTCGAGGGCGTCTTCCGGGTCTCCGGGGCCGCCGTCAGGGGGTGCCAGGAGACCTCGTAGCGCCAGGAGTCGGTCACGTGCCGCTCGATCCGCTCCCGGTGCCGGCGGGAGAGCGCGGGCAGCACCGCGTCCAGCGCTTCGCGTTCCACGTCGAGGTCGGCGGCCAGGGTCCCGACGTCCCCGCGTTCCACGGCCGCCCAGAACTCGGAGTCCACGACCGCCGAGGTGAGGTTCCGGCCCGCCGACGGCTGCGGATTCGGCGTCGAGGGGTCCAGCCAGTGGCGCTGCCGCTGGAAGGCGTACGTCGGCAGGTCCACGGTCCTGCCACCCGATCCGGCGAAGCAACTGCGCCAGTCGGCTTCCCCACCGTCCACGTGCAACCGGGCCAGCGCCTTCAGGAGGGCGAGGGGCTCGGAGGCGTCCTTGCGGAGGGTGGGGGTGAGGAGCAGGCCGGTGGTGTCGGGGAGGTTCGTCTGGGCCAGGGCGGTCAGCGTGGCGTCCGGGCCGATCTCCACGAAGCGCGTGACGCCGTGCCCGGCCAGCCAGGACACGCCGTCGGCGAAGCGCACCGCCTCGCGCACGTGCCGCACCCAGTACTCCGGGGTGGTCAGATCGTCGCCCTCGGCCGGGCGGCCGGTCACGTTGGAGACCACCGGAATCACCGGCGGGCTGTAGGAGATGCCCGCGGCGACCTGGCGGAAGTCGGCGAGCATCGGGTCCATCAGCGGGGAGTGGAAGGCGTGGCTGACCCGCAGCCGGGTGGTGCGCCGGGCCCGGTCCGCCAGTTCCTGCGCGACCGCGGTGACGGTCTCCTCGGTGCCGGAGATCACGGTGGCGCGCGGCCCGTTGACCGCCGCCACCGCCACCTCGCCCTCGCGGCCCTCCAGCAGCGCCAGCACCTCGTCCTCGGCGGCCTCCACCGCCACCATCGCCCCGCCCGGCGGGAGCTGCTGCATCAGCCGGCCGCGGGCCACCACCAGCCGGCACGCGTCCGCCAGCGTGAGCACCCCGGCCACGTGCGCGGCCGCCAGCTCACCGACGGAGTGACCGACCAGGAAGTCCGGGCGTATGCCCCAGGACTCCACCAGCCGGAACAGGGCGACCTCCACCGCGAACAGCGCCGGCTGCGTCCAGCGGGTCTGGTCCAGCAGCCCGGCCTCGTCGCCGAAGACGACCTCCCGCAGCTCCTCCCCCACCTCGGCCACCACCGCGTCGAACGCCTCGGCGAACACCGGGAACGCCTCGTACAACTCCCGACCCATGCCCAGCCGCTGCGCCCCCTGCCCCGAGAACAGGAACGCCAGTCGGCTTTCTTCACCGGCCTGCCCCGTCACCACCTGCGTCGCGGGTTCGCGAGCCGCCAGGGAGCGCAGTCCCCGCACCAGGTCCTCGCGGTCGGCGCCCAGGACCACCGCGCGGTGGGTGAGGGCGGTGCGCGTGGCCACGAGTGACCACGCGACGTCGGCCGGGTCGGTTTCGGGCCGGGTGGTGAGGAATTCGCCGAGGCGTCGGGCCTGGGCGTACAGGGCCTCCTCGGTGTGGCCGGAGAGGGCCCAGACGAGGGCGGGGGGAGCCGTGCGGCCGGAGTCCATGCCCTCGTCGTCCGGTGCCGTGCCCTGTTCCAGGACGACGTGGGCGTTGGTGCCGCTGACGCCGAAGGCGGAGACCGCCGCTCGGCGGGGTTGCTGCCCGGTCTGCGGCCAGGGCCTGGCCTCGGTCAGCAGCTCCACCGCGCCCGTCTGCCAGTCCACGTGCGAGGACGGCGCGTCCACGTGCAGCGTGGCCGGCAGCAGACCGTGCCGCATCGCCAGCACCATCTTCATCACACCCGCCACACCCGCCGCCGCCTGGGTGTGGCCCAGGTTGGACTTCACCGACCCCAGCCACACCGGCCGTTCCTGCGGCCGGTCCTGCCCGTAGGTGGCCAGCAGCGCCTGCGCCTCGATCGGATCCCCCAGCCGGGTGCCCGTGCCGTGCGCCTCCACCGCGTCCACGTCCTGCGGTGCGAGACCCGCGTTGGCCAGCGCCGCCCGGATGACCTTCTCCTGGGAGGGGCCGTTGGGCGCGGTCAGCCCGTTGGAGGCACCGTCCTGGTTGACCGCCGAACCGCGCACCACCGCCAGCACCCGGTGCCCGTTGCGGCGCGCGTCCGACAACCGCTCCACCACCAGCACGCCCACGCCCTCGCCCCAGCCGGTGCCGTCCGCGCCCTCCGCGAACGCCTTGCACCGCCCGTCCCCGGCCAGGCCCCCCTGCCGTGAGAACTCGACGAAGACGTCGGGGGTGGACATGATGGTCACGCCGCCCGCGAGCGCCAGGTCGCACTCGCCGGAGCGCAGCGACTGCACCGCCAGGTGGAGCGCGACCAGCGAGGACGAACACGCGGTGTCCACCGTCACCGCCGGGCCCTCCAGGCCCAGCACGTACGCCACCCGGCCCGACACCACGCTCGCCGCGTTCCCGGTGAGGAGGTGGCCCTCGATCCCCTCGGGGAGGTCCCGGCCGGTGGCGGCGCCGTAGTTCTGGTTGCTACAACCCATGAAGACGCCGGTGCGGCTGCCGCGGACGTCGGCCGCGGGGATGCCGGCGCGTTCCAGGGCCTCCCAGGAGCTCTCCAGGGTGAGGCGCTGCTGCGGGTCCATGGCGAGCGCCTCGCGCGGGGAGATGCCGAAGAACCCGGCGTCGAACTCCGCGGCGGACAGGACGAATCCGCCCCGGGTGGTGACCGGGCCCGCCTCGTCGTCGTACGACTGCCAGCCGCGGTCGGCGGGGAAGTCGGTCATGGCGTCGGCGCCGTCGGCCAGCAGTCGCCACATGTCCTCCGGGGAGTCGATGCCGCCCGGATAGCGACACGCCATGCCCACGATGGCGACGGGCTCGGTCGCCGCGCGTGCAAGCTGCTCGTTCTGCTTGCGCAGGCGCTCGTTCTCGAGCAGCGATGCGCGCAGCGCCGCGACGACGCGCTCCTCGGAGGTGGCCATACTCAGCTCCACTGTCTGTACTCAGGGCTTCGCAAGGGGTGGGAGGCGGGCGGTTCAGCCGGAGGTGTCGCCCAGGGCCAGCTGCACGAGGTCGTCGACGTCCATCTCCTCGATGGCGTCCGCCGTTCCCCGGCCGGTGGCGGGGTCGGTGGCCGCCTCGTCCGCCCCCTCGGGCTCGGTGAGCGCCCACAGAGCCGCCAGCAGGCCGCTCTCCTTCAGCCTGGACAGCGGGATCCGGGCGAGCCGGTCGCGTACCGCGGCCTCGTCGGGGTCCGCCGGCTCCGGGGCGCCGGCCGGGGTGCCGCCCGGCGCGGTGGCCGCCTGCGGGAACAGCTCGGTGTGGAGCCGGTCGGCCAGGTGCCGGGGGGTCGGGTGGTCGAAGACGAGGGTGGGCGGCAGGCGCAGCCCGGTTTCGGAGTTGAGACGGTTGCGCAGTTCCACCGCGGTGAGCGAGTCGAACCCGACGTCGCGGAACGCGCGGTCGACGCCGATGGCGCGGTCGGCGGAGCGGCCGAGCACCTCGGTGGCCAGGTCGCGCACCAACTCCCGCAGGGTGCGGCGGCGTTCCTGCTCGGGCAGGCCCGACAGGCGCCGCACGAGCGAGGCGGCGGCCGAGTCGTCCGGCGCTTCGCCGCCAGGGTGGTGGCCGGTGGGGGTGTCGGCGAGCGCGGACAGCAGTGGGCTGGGGCGCCGACTGGTGAACGTCGGCACGAACCGTTCCCAGTCCACGTCCGCCACCACGACGGACGTGTCCCCGCACTCCAGCGCCCGGTCGAGGGCGGTCAGCGCCCGCTGCGGGTCCATCACCCGCAGACCGCGGCGCGCCACCTCCACGGCGCCCGCGTCCGTCACCATGCCGCCGCCGTCCCACGGGCCCCAGGCGACGGCGGTTCCCGCCAGCCCGCGGGCCCGGCGGGCTTCCACGAGTCCGTCCAGGTAGGCGTTGGCCGCCGCGTACGCGGCCTGGCCGCCGCTGCCCCAGACGCCCGCGATGGAGGAGAACACGACGAACGCCGACAGGGGCCGTTCCCCGGACGCGGCGTCCAGGTGCGCCGCACCGGCCGCCTTGGCACCCCACACCTGTGCGAAGTACTCGGCGTCCACCTCGTCCAGCGCCCGCGCGTCGGGCACACCCGCGCAGTGGAACACCCCGTCCACGGGGTGCCGCTCCAGCAGGGCGGCGACCGCCTGGCCGTCGGCCATGTCGCACGCCTCGACCACGGCCCGGGCGCCGAGCGCCTCCAGCTCGGTGACGAGTCCGGCGGCACCGGGCGCGTCCGCGCCCCGCCGGCTGACCAGCACCAGTTCCGGCACCCCGCGCCGGGCCAGCCACCGGGCCACCCGGGCGCCCAGCGCGCCGGTTCCGCCGGTCACCAGGGCGCATGCGGGCGTGGCGGGCCGGCCGGACGCGGCTCCCGCCGCGGCGGGAGCCGGCAGCAGACGTCGGGCGAGGACCTGCTCGCCGCGCACGGCGACCTGGTCCTCCGTACCCGAGGCCACCACCGCGGCCAGCCGTCCCACGGAGCGGCGGTCGACGCGCGCGGGGAGGTCGACCAGGCCGCCGAGCCGGTCGGGGTGCTCCAGCGCCACCACCCGGCCCAGGCCCCACACGGCGGCCTGTTCCGGATCCACGGGGCCGTCGGCCGGGTGTCCCGCGGCCACCGCGCCCCGGGTCACCC
Organism: Streptomyces sp. NPDC052701; assembly: GCF_040678355.1. NCBI lineage: Bacteria > Bacillati > Actinomycetota > Actinomycetes > Kitasatosporales > Streptomycetaceae > Streptomyces > Streptomyces sp. NPDC052701. Next base: position 13,613 of record NZ_JBFATO010000020.1, on the reverse strand, counting down.
ACCAGACCGGAGCGGTGGCCCCGCCGTCCCCCAGCGCCTGCGCCAGGGCGAGCGCCGTCTGCGGCCGGCCCGGCACCGCCAGGACTCCGGCGACGGGACCGCCCGCCATCGCCTCGCCGAGGATGCGTGCCCATTCCCGCCGGTCGGCGTCCGACGGGAGCGCCAGCCGCTCCACGCCGGGGACGTACTCCTCGATCCCGGGCACCTCCGTGCCGGTGTCCGCGTGCAGCAGCAGCCACCGTCCTTCGAGCACGCCCGCGGGCACGCATCGAACCGGCTCCCAGCCGACCCGGTAGCGCCAGGCGTCGACCGCCGTCCGCTCGGCCTGCCTCCGGCGCCAGGCGGACAGCGCCGGTACGACACCGTCGAGCACGGACTCGTCCACTCCCAGCGCGACCGCCAGATCGTGGGCGTTGTCGCGCTCGACGAGTTCCCAGAACGCGGCATCGGTGTCGCCGCCGCCCGTCCGAACCGGCCGCTGCCCGGGCCACAGCCAGTCCCTCTGGAAGGCGTAGGTCGGCAGCTCGACGGCCGTCGCGTCGGCCCCCTGCAGCAGTTCCGCCCAGTCGACCCGCCCACCGGTCACGAACACGCCGGCCGAGGCATCGATCACGGTGTCCGTTTCGTCGCGGTCCTTGCGGAGGGTGGGGGTGAGGAGCAGGCCGGTGGTGTCGGGGAGGTTCGTCTGGGCCAGGGCGGTCAGCGTGCCGTCCGGACCGATCTCCACGAAGCGCGTGACGCCGTGCCCGGCCAGCCAGGACACGCCGTCGGCGAAACGGACCGCCTCGCGCACGTGCCGCACCCAGTACTCCGGGGTGGTCAGATCGTCGCCCTCGGCCGGGCGGCCGGTCACGTTGGAGACCACCGGAATCACCGGCGGGCTGTAGGAGATGCCCGCGGCGACCTGGCGGAAGTCGGCCAGCATCGGCTCCATCAGCGGGGAGTGGAAGGCGTGGCTGACCCGCAGCCGGGTGATGCGCCGGCCCCGGCCCGCCAGTTCCTGCGCGACCGCGGTGACGGCCTCCTCGGTGCCGGAGATCACGGTGGCGCGCGGCCCGTTGACCGCCGCCACCGCCACCTCACCCTCACGGCCCTCCAGCAGCGCCAGCACCTCCTCCTCGGCGGCCTCCACCGCCACCATCGCCCCACCCGGCGGGAGCTGCTGCATCAGCCGCCCGCGGGCCACCACCAGCCGGCACGCGTCCGCCAGCGACAGCACCCCGGCCACATGCGCGGCCGCCAGCTCACCGACGGAGTGACCGACCAGGAAGTCCGGGCGCACGCCCCAGGACTCCACCAGCCGGAACAGCGCCACCTCCACCGCGAACAGCGCCGGCTGCGTCCAGCGGGTCTGGTCCAGCAGCCCGGCCTCGTCTCCGAAGACGACCCCGCGCAGCTCCTCCCCCACCTCGGCCACCACCGCGTCGAACGCCTCGGCGAACACCGGGAAGGCCTCGTACAACTCCCGACCCATGCCCAGCCGCTGGGCGCCCTGCCCGGAGAACAGGAAGGCCGTCCTGCCCTCGGAGACGGCGCCCCGGGTCACGTTGGACGCGGCCTCACCGGCCGCCAGGGCCGCCAGTCCGGCCAGCAGTTCCGCACGGTCCGCGCCGCGCACCACGGCCCGGTCCTCGAACGCCGAACGCGTGGTCGCCAGCGCCGCGGCCACCTCGGCGACGTCCAGGTCGGGGTGGGCACGGACATGGTCGACGAGCCTGGCCGCCTGGGCGCGCAGGGCGTCGGTGCCCCGCCCGGACAGCACCCACGGCACCACCGGCACGGACACCGGGGTTCCCTCGGCGTCCGTCTCGGCCGGTTCCGGGGGCGCCGCTTCGAGGACGACGTGGGCGTTGGTGCCGCTGAATCCGAACGACGACACTCCGGCTCGCCGCGGACGCTGCTCCGTGGCCGGCCAGGGCCTGGCCTCGGTCAGCAGCCGTACCGCGCCCGCCTGCCAGTCCACGTGCGAGGACGGCGCGTCCACGTGCAGCGTGGCCGGCAGCAGACCGTGCCGCATCGCCAGCACCATCTTCATCACACCCGCCACACCCGCCGCCGCCTGGGTGTGGCCCAGGTTGGACTTCACCGACCCCAGCCACACCGGCCGTTCCTGCGGCCGGTCCTGCCCGTAGGTGGCCAGCAGCGCCTGCGCCTCGATCGGGTCGCCCAACTTGGTGCCCGTGCCGTGCGCCTCCACCGCGTCCACGTCCTGCGGTGCGAGACCCGCGTTGGCCAGCGCCGCCCGGATGACCCGCTGCTGGGAGGGCCCGTTGGGGGCGGTCAGCCCGTTGGAGGCACCGTCCTGGTTGACCGCCGTGCCACGGACGACGGCCAGCACCGGGTGTCCGTTGCGGCGCGCGTCCGACAGACGCTCCACCACCAGCACGCCCACGCCCTCGCCCCAGCCGGTGCCGTCCGCGCCCTCGGCGAACGCCTTGCACCGTCCGTCCCCGGCCAGACCCCCCTGCCGCGAGAACTCCACGAAGGCGGCCGGGGTCGACATGACGGTGGCGCCCGCGACCAGGGCCATCTCGCACTCGCCGGAGCGCAGCGACTGCACCGCCAGGTGGAGCGCGACCAGCGAGGACGAGCACGCGGTGTCCACCGTCACCGCCGGACCCTCCAGGCCCAGCACGTACGCCACCCGGCCCGACACCACGCTCGCCGCGTTGCCGGTGCCGAGGTGGCCCTCGGTGTTCTCCTCGGCGGTGCCGAGGAGCTGGGCGTAGTCCTGGCCGTTGGTGCCCGCGAAGACGCCGACCTGGCGCCCGCGCAGCGACCGCGGGTCCACCCCGGCCCGCTCCACCGCCTCCCACGCGGTCTCCAGCAGCAGTCGCTGCTGCGGGTCCATCGCCAGGGCCTCGCGCGGGGAGATCCCGAAGAAGTCCGCGTCGAAGGCGCCGACCCCGCTGAGGAAGCCGCCGCGGCGGGTGGCGGAGGTGCCTTCGCGGCGGGCCGCGGGGTCGGGGTCGGGGTCGTGGAGGCGTTCCAGGTCCCAGCCCCGGTCGCGCGGGAAGTCGGTGATGGCGTCGTCGCCGCGCAGGAGGAGGTCCCACAGCTGGTCGGGGTCGTCGATGCCGCCGGGGAAGCGGCAGCCCATGCCGACGAGGGCGATCGGATCGTGCGTGACGTCGGCCGCGGTGGCCGGGTGGTCGGGTGCCGGGGCGGCGTACCCGCTCCCGTTCAGTTCGTCCAGTACGAGCCGGGCGACCGCCGCCGGAGTCGGATGGTCGAAGACCAGGGTCGCCGGCAGCGGCACACCGGTGGCCCGGGTCAGGGCGTTGCGCAGCTCCAGCGCGGTGAGGGAGTCGAAGCCCAGGTCGCGGAAGGGCCGGTCGAGGTCCAGGGGGGTGGCGGGGTCGTGGCCGAGGACGGTCGCCACCGTGCGGCGTACCGACTCCCTGACGGCGTCCGCCCGTCGGGCGGCCGGGAGGGCGGCCGGGCCGCCGCTGCCGGGCCCGGGGGCGGCCCGGCGGAGGAGGGGGCGGCCTGCCAGGGACCGCAGGAGCGCGGGGAGTTCGCTGTCGCTGCCGCGCAGGGCGGTGACGTCGAGGCGCAGCGGGACGGGGGTGGGGCCGGTGGTGGCGGAGAGGCAGCGGTCGAAGAGGGCGAGGGCGTCCGGGGTGGGCAGGGCCCCGATGCCGCTGCGGCCGATACGGCCGCGCCGGGCGGTGCCGATGCGGCTGGTCATGGCGCCGGCCTGGTCCCACAGGCCCCAGGCGATGGTCACGGCGGGCTGCCCCGCGGCCCGGGCGTGGCCGGCGAAGGCGTCGAGGAAGGCGTTGGCGGCGGCGTAGTTGCCCTGGCCGGGGCTGCCGAAGGTGGCGGCGGCGGACGAGAACAGCACGAACGCCGACAGGTTCCGGGTGCGGGTCAGTTCGTGGAGGTGGACGGCCGCGTCGGCCTTGGGCCGCAGCACCGCGGTGAGCCGGTCCGGGGTGAGGGAGGTGATCACGCCGTCGTCGAGGGCGCCGGCGGCGTGCACCACCGCGCCCAGCGGCCGGTCCGCGGGCAGGGCGTCCAGGAGGGCGGCGAGGGCGGCGCGGTCGCCGACGTCGCAGGCGGTGACGGTCAGGTCGACTCCGGACGCGGCGAGGTCCGCGGCGAGGTCGGCGACGTCGGGTGCGTCGGGGCCGCGCCGTCCGGCGAGGACGAGGTGCCGTACGCCGTGCTCGGCGACCAGGTGGCGGACGACGGCCCGGCCGACGGCGCCGGTGCCGCCGGTGACCAGGACGGTGCGGTCCGGGTCGAAGGAGGCCGGTGCGGCGGGGCGGGCGTCGGTGGGGGTGGGGCGGATCAGGCGGGGTTCCAGGACGCGTCCGCGGCGCAGCGCGGCCTCGGGGCGTTCGGGGTCGACGGCACCGGCGATGTCGGCGGCGGTGAGCGTGTCGGTGTCGGTGTCCAGGAGCAGGAAGCGGCCGGGGTTCTCGGACTGCGCGGAGCGGACCAGGCCCCGGACGGCGGCTGCCGGGAGGTCGGTGACGGTCTCGTCGTCGGTGGTGGCGACCGCGCCGCGGGTCAGGAACAGCAGGCGGGAGTGGGCGCAGCGGTCGTCGGACAGCCAGCGCTGGAGGAGGGCGAGGGCGTCGGTGGCCGCCGTGCGGACGGCCTGCGGCAGGTCGGTGCGGGAGGCGTCGGGGGTGATCCAGGGCACGGCGACGACGCCGGGGAGGTCCGTGGCGCGCCGCAGGGTGTCGAGGAGGTCCTGCGGGCCGGTGTGGACGGCGAGGTCGGCGGGGCCGGGGCGGGGTGCGTCGGGTGCGGGCACCCAGGCGACGGTGTAGAGGTCGCTGAGGGCGACGGCCGGGGCGGCGGGCAGGTCGGCCTCCGCGAGCGGCCGTGCGGTGACGGCGCGGGCCGTCAGGACGGGGGCACCGGTGCCGTCGAGCAGGCTGAGGGCGGTGCCGCCGTCGGCGTGCGGCCTCAGGCGGACGCGTACGGCCTCGGCGCCGGTGGCGTGCAGGGTGACGCCGGACCAGGTGACCAGGTGCGGTGCGGGGTGTCCGAGCGCGGTGAGGGCGGTGAGGGCGCCGTCCAGGAGCGCCGGGTGGACGGCGTACCGGGCGGCGTCGATGCGCTGCGGTTCCGGGAGTGCCGCCTCGGCGAGGATGTCGTCGCCCAGGCGCCATGCCGCGGTCAGGGAGCGCAGGTCCGCACCGGGGACGGTGCCGTGCTCGTCGAGGGTCCGGTACAGCTCGTCAGCGTCGAGGGGGACGGCGCCGGCCGGCGGCCAGGCGGCGGGCTCCGCCGGGGGCCGGGAGTGGTCGGAGCGCGTGAGGACACCGTGGGCGTGCCGCCGCCAGGGGCGTTCGGTGGGGTCGGTGTCCGAGTCGGCGTCGGACGGGCCGACCGGCCGGGCGTGCACGCTGACGGTCCAGTGGCCCTCCTCGCCGGTGGCGTCGAGCGCGGTCTGGATCTCGATCCCGCCGGAGTCCGGCAGCGGCAGCGGGACGTCGACGGTCAGCTCGCTGAGGTGGTGGGCGCCGACCAGCCGTCCTGTGTGCAGGGCGAGTTCGGTGAACACCGCGGACGGCAGCAGCGGGCGGCCGAAGGTGGTGTGGCCGGCGAGCCAGGGGTGGGTGCGCGGGGAGAGCCGTCCCGTGCAGACGAGCGAGGACGAGACGGCGAGGCCGATGCTCGCGGTCAGCAGCGGGTGCCCGCTCCGGCCCGTGGCGCCGCCGGCCGGGGAGTCGAGCCAGTAGCGGCGGCGCTGGAAGGCGTAGGTCGGCAGACCGGCCGGCGGCGGGTCGCCGGGCAGGACGGCCGTCCAGTCGACGTGCGCGCCGCGGGCGTGCAGCGCGGCCAGGGCGCCGAGGGCGGCGAGGGGTTCCTCGCGGTCCTTGCGCAGCACCGGCACGAGCAGCGGGTCGGCGTCGGGCCGGGTGAGTGCGGTGCGGGCCAGCGCGGTCAGGGTGCCGTCCGGGCCGAGTTCCACGAACCGGGTGACACCCTGCTCCTCCAGCCGGCGCACCCCGTCCGCGAACCGGACCGCTTCGCGCACGTGCCGCACCCAGTACTCCGGCGAGGTCAGTTCCTGCGCGGTGGCGGCCTTTCCGGTGACGTTGGAGACCACCGGGACGGCCGGGGCCGCGTAGGAAATGCTCTCGGCGACCTGGCGGAAGTCGGCCAGCATCGGCTCCATCAGCGGGGAGTGGAAGGCGTGGCTGACGCGGAGCCGGGTGGTGCGGCGGCCCATCGCGGCGAGTTCCCGGGCCACCTCCTCGACCGCCTCCGTGACGCCGGCGACGACGGTGGCGCGCGGGCCGTTGACCGCCGCGACGGCCACCTGGGTCTCCCGGCCGGCCAGCAGGGCCACGGCCTCGTCCTCGGAGGCCTCCACCGCCACCATCGCCCCGCCCGGCGGGAGCTGCTGCATCAGCCGGCCGCGGGCCACCACCAGCCGGCACGCGTCGGGCAGGGACAGCACCCCGGCCACGTGCGCCGCCGCCAGCTCGCCGACGGAGTGGCCCATCAGGAAGTCCGGGCGTATGCCCCAGGACTCCACCAGCCGGAACAGGGCGACCTCCACCGCGAACAGCGCCGGCTGCGTCCAGCGGGTCTGGTCCAGCGGCCCGGTCTCGTCGCCGAAGACGACCTCCCGCAGCTCCTCCCCCACTTCGGCGACCACCGCGTCGAACGCCTCGGCGAACACCGGGAACGCCTCGTACAACTCCCGCCCCATGCCGGGCCGCTGGGCGCCCTGACCGGAGAACAGGAACGCGGTCCTGCCGCCCCGGCGGGCGGTGTCCGTGACGACGTGGGCGGCGCTCTCGCCGGCGGCGAGGGCCTTGAGGCCGCCGACGAGGGTGTCGTGGCCGTCGCCGAGGACGACGGCGCGGTGGTCGAAGAGGGTCCGCCGGGTGGCGAGGGTGTGGGCGACGGTGTGGTCGTCGTCCACCGGGTGGGAGCCGAGGTGGGTGAGCAGGCCGCGGGCCTGTGCGGCCAGGGCCTCGGGGGTGCGGGCGGACAGCAGCCACGGGACGACCGGCAGCCGGGAGCCGGCCGGCCGGCGTCCGCCCTCCGGCTCCTGGGCGGCGGGCTCCTCGGCAGGCTCCTCGGCGGGCGCCTCCTCTAGGACGACGTGGGCGTTGGTGCCGCTGACGCCGAACGCGGAGACGCCGGCGCGGCGCGGCCGGCCGGTGCCGGGCCAGGCGACGGGCTCGGTCAGCAGCCGGACGTTGCCCTCGCTCCAGTCGACGTGCCGGGAGGGGGCGTCGACGTGCAGGGTGCGCGGCAGCCGGCCGTGGCGCATCGCCTGCACCATCTTGATGACGCCGCCGACACCCGCGGCGGCCTGGGTGTGCCCGATGTTGGACTTCAGGGAGCCCAGCCACAGCGGGCGGTCCTCGGGCCGGTCCTGGCCGTAGGTGGCGAGCAGGGCCTGGGCCTCGATCGGGTCCCCGAGCGTGGTGCCCGTGCCGTGCGCCTCCACCGCGTCGACGTCGGCGGGCGCGAGCCCCGCGGCGCCCAGCGCGGCGCGGATGACGCGCTGCTGGGCGGGCCCGTTGGGGGCGGTCAGGCCGCTGCTGGCGCCGTCCTGGTTGACGGCGGTGCCGCGGATCACGGCGAGCACGGGGTGGCCGTTGCGGCGCGCGTCGGACAGCCGCTCCAGCAGCAGCACGCCGGCGCCCTCGGACCAGCCGGTGCCGTCGGCGGCCTCGGCGAAGGACTTGCACCGGCCGTCCGGGGACAGCCCGCGCTGCCGGCTGAACTCCAGGAAGGTGACCGGGGTGGACATGACGGCGACCCCGCCCGCCAGGGCGAGGGAGCAGTCGCCGGAGCGCAGTGCCTGGACGGCGAGGTGGAGGGCGACCAGGGAGGAGGAGCAGGCGGTGTCGACGGTGACGGCCGGCCCCTCGAAGCCGAAGGTGTAGGAGAGGCGGCCGGAGGCGATGCTGGCGGCGCTTCCGTTGCCGATGTAGCCGTCGAGGCCGGGGGGCGGTTCGGGGAAGCGGGAGCCGTAGTCGTTGTACATGACGCCGGCGAACACCCCGGTGTCGCTGCCCCGCAGGTCCGCCGGGCGCAGCCCGGCCCGTTCCAGGGTCTCCCAGACGACTTCCAGCAGGAGGCGCTGCTGCGGGTCGGTGGCGAGGGCCTCGCGCGGCGACATGCCGAAGAAGTCGGCGTCGAAGTCGGCGGCGTCGTGCAGGAAGCCGCCCTCGCGGGTGTAGCAGGTGCCCGGGTGCGCGGGGTCGGGGTGGTAGAGCGCGTCGACGTCCCAGCCGCGGTCCTCGGGGAAGCCGGAGACGGCGTCGGTGCCGGTGTCGACGAGTCGCCACAGGTCCTCGGGGGTGCGCACGCCACCGGGGTAGCGGCAGCCCATGGAGACGACGGCGATCGGCTCCGTGGCCCTCGCCTCGACCTGGCGCAGGCGGCTGCGGGTGCGCTGCAGGTCGTGGCTGACGCGCGTCAGGAAGTCGCGGAGCCTGTCCTCGCTCACGGAGCTCACGGGTCGGTTTCCCTTCGACAGCGGGCACGCGGTGGCGCCGGTGGTCGCACGGGGGGCGGCCCGGACGGGGGGCGTCCCCCGTCGGGCGGGTGGGGGGCGTGGGCGGTCCGGGCCCGCGGTGCCCCGCCGGGGTGGACGGGGCACGTGCGCTGAAGCCGATTATCGGGAGGGGTGCCCGGGCCCGCGGACCAGCGCGGAGCAGGTCTAAGAGATCTTCTAGCGTTGGCGGTCGCCGGTCTCCCGGGAGCGGGGCGCCCTGCTCCCGGGGCGGGCCCGGTGCGGTCTCAGTACGGTTCCAGGGCGTCCGGCGGCACCGCCGGCAGGAGGCCCTGGGCGGCGCTGCGCTCCAGGAGGGTGCCGACCGCGCGGCGCCCCTCGGTGCCCAGGTCCTCGGTGAAGGAGTTGACGTACAGGTCGATGTGCCGGTCGACGACGTCCGGTTCCATCTCCTGCGCGTGGGCCAGGACGTAGGCGCGGGAGGCCTCGGGGCGGCGCCGCGCGGCGCGGACGGAGGCGCGCAGGGTGTCCGCCAGGCGCCGCAGGAGCGTGTCGCCGAGGGAGCGCCGGGCGATGATGGCGCCGAGCGGGATGGGCAGCCGGGTCCGCTTGTCCCACTCCTCCCCCATGTCGGCCAGGCGGTGCAGGGCGTAGCGGCCGTAGGTGAAGCGGGCCTCGTGGATGACGAGCCCGGCGTCCACCGCGCCGTCGCGCACGGCGGGCATGATCTCGTGGAACGGCAGGACGACGATGTCGCCGAAGCCGCCGGGCACGGCGTCGGCCGCCCACAGCCGGAACAGCAGGTAGGCCGTGGACCGGGTGGCGGGTACGGCGATCCGGGCGCCGGCCAGGGCGGCGGGCTCGGCCGGCTCCCGGACCAGGACGAGCGGCCCGCAGCCGTGGCCGAGGGCTCCGCCGCTCGACAGGAGGGCGTAGTCGTCCAGGACGTACGGCAGGACGCCGTAGGAGACCTTCAGGACGTCGAACTGCGCCCGTTCGGCCAGCCCGTTGGTGACGTCGATGTCGGCGAGGGTCACCTCCGTCCCGGGGGCGCCGGGCAGCAGGCCGTGCGTCCAGGCGTGGAAGACGAACGTGTCGTTGGGGCACGGGGAGTGCGCCAGGGTCAGTCGCGGCGTCATGCGGTCGTCTCTTTCTGCCGGGTGGGAGGGGTGGGGCTCCGGCGGCCGGCGCCGCGCCCGGCGGTGACGGACGGCCGCTTCCGCTCGTGGGGGCGGGCGTGGGATGGGCGCCGGCCGCTTCCAGGAAACCCGGTGCGGGTGTGGGGTTTTCCCCAGACTGGCCTCCGCGAGGATGGGAGCGCCCCGTCCGGGCGCGGCACCGATGCCTGTCGGCCCCTCGGGTCCCGCGGTGCGGTTCCCGCGTGGCCCGGGTGCCGTCCGGGAGCGGACGGCCCGCCGATGCCGCACCGGGTGGGGAGCTTCGCCCGCCCGGCCGCCCCGTCCCTGGCCGGGCGGGCGGCCCGTCGGCCGGCGCGGCCGCGGACGAGTCACGTGCCCTGCCGCGTGCTCCCACTCATTACGTGTGCCCCAGGGCACTGACCGAGGAGGTTCCCGGCGATGGACGCTGGGCTCAAGCGCGAGCTGGAGGAGAAGGTCCGCTCGGGCGAGCGGCTGTCCCGCGAGGACGGCATCGCGCTGTACGAGTCGGACGACCTGGCCTGGCTGGGTGGTCTGGCCCACGAGGTGCGCACCCGCAAGAACGGCGACGTCGTGCACTTCAACGTCAACCGTCACCTCAACATGACCAACGTGTGCACGGCCTCCTGTGCGTACTGCTCCTTCCAGCGCAAGCCGGGCGAGAAGGACGCCTACACCATGCGCATCGAGGAGGCGGTGCGCCTGGCGAAGGCGATGGAGTCGGAGCACCTGTCGGAGCTGCACATCGTCAACGGCCTGCACCCCAACCTGCCGTGGCGCTACTACCCGCGCTCGCTGCGGGAGCTGAAGAAGGCCCTGCCCGACGTCTCCCTGAAGGCCTTCACCGCCACCGAGATCCACCACTTCGAGACCATCTCCGGGCTGAGCGCGAGCGAGATCCTCGACGAGCTGATCGACGCCGGCCTGGAGTCGCTGACCGGCGGCGGCGCGGAGATCTTCGACTGGGAGGTGCGGCAGCACATCGTGGACCACCGCACCCACTGGGAGGACTGGTCGCGCATCCACCGGCTGGCCCACGAAAAGGGCCTGAAGACCCCGTGCACCATGCTCTACGGGCACATCGAGGAGCCCCGCCACCGCGTGGACCACGTGCTGCGGCTGCGCGAGCTGCAGGACGAGACCGGCGGCTTCCAGGTCTTCATCCCGCTGCGCTACCAGCACGACTTCGTGGACGTCAAGGACGGCAAGGTCCGCAACCGGCTGCAGGCCCGCACCCGGATGGCCACCGGCGCGGAGGCGCTGAAGACCTTCGCCGTCTCCCGGCTGCTGTTCGACAACGTGCCGCACGTGAAGGTCTTCTGGGTGATGCACGGCATCAACACCGCCCAGCTCGCCCTGCAGTTCGGCGCCGACGACATGGACGGCTCGGTCGTCGAGTACAAGATCACCCACGACGCCGACAACTTCGGCACGCCCAGCAAGCTCACCCGCGAGGACCTGCTGGAACTGATCCGCGACGCCGGCTTCCGGCCGGTGGAGCGCAACACCCGCTACGAGATCATCCGCGAGTACGACGGCCCCGACCCCGCCCGCCGCGACCAGCCCCAGCCCATGCGGGTGTGAACCGGCGCCCCCCCGCCCCCCTTCTCCTCTCCCCCTCGTCCCCGCGCACGTGCGTCCCCGTGCGCTCCCCGACCGATTCGGCAGGCAGGTGGAAATGACCCCGCAGACCAGCAACGACCAGGACCTCGAGGTCTGGATCGACCAGAGCCTGTGCACCGGTGACGGGATCTGCGCGCAGTACGCCCCCGAGATCTTCGAACTGGACATCGACGGCCTGGCCTACGTGAAGGACACCGAGGACGAGCTGCTCCAGGAGCCGGGCGCCACCCGCCGCATCCCCCTGGACCTCCTGACCGACGTCGTGGACTCGGCCAAGGAGTGCCCGGGCGAGTGCATCCACGTGCGCCGGGTCACCGACGGGACCGAGGTCTACGGGCCCGAGGCCGAGTAGCGGCCGCCCCCTCCCCGCACCCCCGCGGCCCTCGGCGCCCCCCCCCCAGGGCCCGCGCGTCGCCTCATTCGGAAGGACATGCACGTCCCATGAGTCCCAGCCCCGCGGACGACCTGTGGATCCGCCGGTTCCGGCCGGCGTCCGACGCGCCGGAGCGCCTGGTGTGCTTCCCGCACGCCGGTGGTTCCGCCAGCTTCTACCTCCCCGTCTCCACCGCCCTCAGCCCCCGCGTGGACGTCGTCGCCGTGCAGTACCCGGGGCGGCAGGACCGGCGCCGGGAGCCGGGACTGACGTCGGTCGCGGAACTCGCCGACCGGGTCACCGAGGCGCTGGCCGCCTGGACCGACCGGCCGCTGACCTTCTTCGGGCACAGCATGGGCGCCGTCGTGGCGTTCGAGGTGGCCCGCCGCATGGAACGCGCCGGGTCCGGGCCGGTACGGCTGTTCGCCTCCGGCCGGCGCGCCCCGTCCCGGGTCCGGGAGGAGACGGTGCACACCCTGGACGACGACGGCGTCGTCGCCGAGCTGCGCGCCCTCGACGGCACCGACACCCAGTTCCTGGAGGACGAGGAGCTGCTGCGCATGGTGCTGCCCGCCATCCGCAGCGACTACCAGGCCGTGGAGACCTACCGGTGCGAGCCGGGCGCGACCGTCCGCTGCCCCGTCACCGTCCTGACCGGCGACGCCGACCCCAAGACCTCCCTGGACGAGGCCCGCGACTGGGAGCGGCACACCCTGGCCGGAGCGGACGTGCGGGTCTTCCCCGGCGGCCACTTCTTCCTGTCCGAGCGTCCCGCGGACGTCCTCGCCGTCCTCACCGAGCACTTCGCCGCCACCGCCTCCCGCGCGGGCTGAACCGGGCCGCCCGGCCCCCGCCCTGCGCCCCACGTCCTCCCGGAGCTGCGCACCGATGACCGACCTCTTCGCCGCCCAGGCGTCCGCGCCCCCCGTCGGCAGGCGCCGCCGGCCCCGGGTGGGGCACATCCAGTTCCTCAACTGCCTGCCGCTGTTCTGGGGACTGGCGCGCACCGGCAGCCTCCTCGGCATGGACCTGCGCACCGACACCCCGGACGGGCTCAACGACGCGCTCGCCGCGGGCGAGCTGGAGATCGGGCCGATCAGCCTGGTCGAGTTCCTGCGGCACGCCGACGACCTGGTGGCGCTGCCGGACATCGCGGTCGGCAGCGACGGGGACGTGATGTCGTGCCTCATCGTCAGCCAGGTGCCGCTGGAGCGGCTGGACGGCGAGCCGGTGGCGCTCGGCTCGACCAGCCGCACCTCCGTGCGCCTGGCACAGCTGCTGCTGGCGGAGCGGGTCGGGGTGCGACCCGAGTACTTCGTGTGCCCGCCCGACCTGCGGGCGATGATGAGCCGGGCGCGCGCCGCCGTCGTCATCGGTGACGCCGCGCTGCGCGCCGCGCTGCACGAGGCGCCCCGGCTCGGGCTGCGCGTGTACGACCTGGGCGGGATGTGGAAGGCGTGGACCGGACTGCCGTTCGTGTTCGCCGTGTTCGCGGCCCGCCGGGACTTCCTCGACCGCGAGCCCGGCCTGGTGCGCCGGGTCCACGCCGACCTGCTCGCCTCCCGCGACCTGTCGCTCGCCGAGGTGACCGAGGTGTGCGAACAGGCCTCCCGCTGGGAGGAGTTCGACGCCGCGACGCTGGAGCGCTACTACACGACGGCTCTCGACTTCCGGCTGGGCCCGCGGCAGCTCGCCGGGATCCGGGAGTTCGCCCGCCGCGTGGGCGGTGACGCCGAGGGGTTCCCGCCCGACGTGCGGGTACGGCTGCTCGATCCCGACGGCGCCGTCTGACCCCGGCCGGGCCGCGGCCGTACGTCCCCCGGACAGGCCCGCCGGGCCTCCGGCCTCCCCGGCCACGTCCTCCCCCCTCCCCCGAGACCCGAAAGGCCCGTCCGATGTCCCGACCTCCCCAGTCCGGTCTCCAGTCCGTCCTCGACCGTGCCGCCGCCGGTGGGCGGATCACCCCCGAGGAGGCCCTCGACCTGTACCGCGACGCCCCGCTGCACGCGCTGGG
>NZ_JBFATO010000019.1:0-139262 GCF_040678355.1 Streptomyces sp. NPDC052701 | reverse complement strand
CGGTCACATTCCGAACCCGGAAGCTAAGCCTTACAGCGCCGATGGTACTGCAGGGGGGACCCTGTGGGAGAGTAGGACACCGCCGAACAATCATTCAGAGGGTTGGACCTGGAACTTCGGTTCCGGGTCCAACCCTCTTTTGTTCTGCGTCACTTGAAGTTCACGTTGCGCAACCAGCATCGCCGGCATGGGTACTGCTGCAATGCTCGGGGCCGCCGGTGTCGGGCTCGGCGACGAGGTCGTCGTACCGGCTTTCGGGAACGCCGAAGTCGCCGAGGCCGTGGCCATGACGGGCGCGCTGCCGGTGTTCGCCGACATAGACCCGGTGACGTACTGCCTTGACGCGTCTGCCGTGGAGGCGGCCGTGACCGCGCGGACCGCGGCCGTCGTTGCCGTGCACCGCTTCGGCCGGCCCGCCGACATGGTGGGGCTGCACGCGGTCGGGCAACGGCACGGCCTGCTCGTGCTGCAGGTGGGGGAGTCCGAGGCGCCGTACGACGAGATAGCCCGGCGTCGGCAGCGGGCCGCCTATCTCGACGCCAAGCTGAGGGGTGTGCGGACGCCTGACGGCGGCGACGGGCACACCTACCAGCAGTACGTCGTGCGGGTGTTGGGGAACGGGCGGCCCGACCGGGACGCTTTCGCACGGGCCTTGAAGGCCAGGGGAGTCGAGTGCAGCGTGCCGGTGAAGACGCCTGTGCACCGGCTGCCGGAGTTCCGGCGGTGCGTGTCGCTGCCGGAGACCGAGCGGGCCGCCGACGAGACGCTCGCGCTGCCCGTGGACGCCTCGTTGACGAAGCGGGACATGCAGCGCATCGTGGCCGCGTGCAACGCGCTCGGCGGGCTGCTGCAGCCGGCTTTCTGAACGGCCGGGCCGGCCCCGGAGGCCGTGGTTGGGAGCACGGGTTCGTTCGGGGTATGATCTATTTCGTTGCCGCGAGGGAAACCTCGAAAAGGCGACAGGCCCCTATAGCTCAGTCGGCAGAGCGTCTCCATGGTAAGGAGAAGGTCAACGGTTCGATTCCGTTTGGGGGCTCCAGCAGAAAAGGCCCCGCCCTCCAGGGCGGGGCCTTTCGCATGTCCTCAGTCCTTGTGGGGCTCCGGGACGCGCATCGCCAGGATCGCCATGTCGTCGGACGGGGCGTCCGAGGCGAAGCGTTCCACCGCGCGCATGATGCGGGCCGCGACCGCGCCCGCCGTCAGGCCCGTGCAGGTCGTCAGGACGTCCGCGAGGCCGTCGTCGCCCAGCATGCGGGTGCCCTCGCGGCGTTCGGTGACGCCGTCCGTGACGCAGAGCAGGACGTCGCCCGGGTCCAGGGTGACCGTCTGCTCGTACAGCTCCAGGTCGTCGATGACGCCGAGCAGCGGCTGGGGCTCGGCGGCCGGTTCGACCGTGCCGTCCTGGCGCAGGCGGAGGGGGAGGGGGTGGCCGGCGCAGACCACCTTCAGTTCCGCGCTGCCGTCCTCCTGGGGACGCATCTCGCCGTACAGGAGGGTGAGGAAGCGGCTGCGGGCGCCCTCGTCGAGGATCGCGGAGTTCAGGCGCTCCAGAACCGCCGGGCCGCTGAGGCCCTCCCGGGCCAGGAGACGCAGGGCGTGGCGGGCCAGGCCCGTGACGGCGGCCGCGTTCGGACCCGTGCCGCAGACGTCGCCGATGGCGAAGCCGTAGGCGCCGTCGCGGATCGGGAAGACGTCGTAGAAGTCGCCGCCCACCTCGTTGCCCTCGCCGGCGGCGCGGTAGATGACCTCGACCTCGACTCCCTCGATCTGGGGGAGCTCGGGTGGCAGGAGGCTGCGCTGGAGGGACTGGCTGATCGCCGTGCGCTCCGAGTAGAGACGGGCGTTGTCCAGGGCCAGGGCGGCCCGGCGGGACAGGTCCTCGGCGAGTTCCAGGATCTCCTGGCGGAAGTGCTCGTCGGCCGGCTTGCCCAGCGTCAGCATGCCGATGACGCGGTTGCGGGCGACCAGGGGCAGGACGACCGTCTCGCCGCCGACCGCGGAGGCGGTGGCGAGGGTCGGGCCGATGCTCCTCGGGGCCTGCTGGACCGACCCGCCGCTCAGGCCAAGGCTGCGCATGGAACTGCGCAGGGCCGCCTGGTGGGCCACCTCGCCGGGGGCCGTCCAGACGCGGGCGCCGGGGGTGGGCACCGGGTCGGGCGGGGGAATCTTCGACAGCAGGGACTTGATGCCGTCGATGAGCTCCTCGTCCTCGTGCAGGACGTACGACAGGTACGGCTCGGAGGCCTGGTCGGCGATCGTGTAGACCGCGCACCAAGTGGCCAGGGTGGGGACCGTCATCTGGGCCATCAGGGCCAGGGTCTGGTCGCGGTCCAGGGTGCCGGCCAGCAGGTCGGAGGCCTCGACCAGGAAGCTGAGCGAGCCGCGGCGCAGGCGTTCCAGTTCGCCCAGGCGGGCCGACTCGACGGCCAGGGCGATGCGGTCGGCGGCGAACTGCAGGCGCAGCGCCTCCTCGTTGGAATAGCGCCCCGGGGCTTCGGCGGCGACGCCGAGGGAGCCGGTGAGCCGGCCCTCGACCTTGAGCGGGACCGTGACGACCGAGCGCATGCCCGTGCCGTTCAGCAACGGCACCGCGCCGGGGACGGCGGTGAGGTCGTCGTGGACGGCAGGCATGCGGGCCGAGCCGTAGCGTCCGGGGCCCGCCTCCACGGGGACGCGGGCGAAGCGCTGGCGGGCGGAGGGCAGGCCCGTGGAGGCACGGACCTCCAGCTCCGTCTCGTCGTCGGTGGCCAGCAGGAGGAAGGCGGAGTCGCCGTCGAGCATGTCGCGGGCGCGCTCCACCGTGCGCTGCAGGAGGCCGTCGAGGTCGTCGGGGGCGGGGGAGCCGATGAAGACCTCGAAGGGGTCGGTGCTCTGGCCCTCGGAGGAGGCGGCCGTGTCGGAGGCCGGGACGCGCAGCGGCGTCTGCAGAACGGCCCGTTCGTGGTCCCTCACGAGGAGGCAGACGGTTGACGGCTCGCCGTCCGCGTCGCGCACGCGCAGGTGGGAGGCGTAGACGGGCGTCACACGGCCGTTGGCGCCGCGGATGCCGTAGCTGCCCTCCCAGCGGGAGAGGCGGAGGGCTTCGGCGATGCCGGTGCCGGTGCCCGGGGTGTGCGGCCAGGCGGCCAGGTCGGTGAGCGGTTTGCCGGTGACCTGGTCGGCCGGGTAGCCGAAGAGCTCCTCGGCGTCCTCGTTCCAGGCGGCGATGCTGCCGACGCGGTCGATCTGGATGACGGCGACGCGGACCCGGCCGTCGGCGAGCGGGAGGAGGTCGGCGGGGAGGGAGGGGCCCGCGGCGCGGGTGCCCACCGGTCGGCCGGGCAGATCGAGGTTGAACCAGACGGTCTTGTGGGTGGGGGTGTACTCGACGCCCCAGCGGCCGGCCAGGGCCGCGCACAGCTGGAGGCCGCGGCCGCCCTCGCGGTCGGGGCTGCCCATGGTGACGGCGGAGCCCTGGAGCGGGATCTCGCGTTCCGGGTACCGGTCGGCCACCTCGATGCGGACGCCGTCGTCGCTGCGCAGGCACAGCACGTCGGCGGAGGTGCCGGCGTGGACCACGGCGTTGGTCACGAGTTCGCTGGTGAGGACCACGGCGTCGTCGATGATGTCGGCGAAGCCCCAGCCCTGGAGGGTGTCGCGGACGAAGGAGCGGGCGCTGGCGACCGATCGTCCGACGGGCTCGAAGCTGGCGGCCGCGCGCGCGGTGATCACAGAACTCCTCGACCGGTTCTCGACGTACAGGGCTCCCTGGCCGACCGGCTCGTGCCGCTGCTGCGGCAGGCCGCCCGTCGGCCGTGGGTCCGGGGGCTGGTCCCCCGGGATCAGTCCGGTGGTCATGTGTGCGGCCGCCCCTCCGATGCCCGCTCGTTCTCGTGCCACCGCCCAGACCGGACGGGCCGGCGCGGCTGGACAGCCGGATGCAAGGTTACTTACCTTCGCGGTTCCTGCGGATGCCGGTCCGCAGTGTTTCCGTCCGGAGGGTGTGCGGACGATGTGCGAAGCTGCCGAACTGTTATGGCCTGGTTCGGGCGGGGTGAAACACTGGGCAGGCTTCTTGTGAAAGTACGGACAGGCCGAGTGTCCTGTGCATACGCCGGGCAGCAGCCCACTGGAAGCGGTCTGGTGCGTGCGGCACGAGCGCGCGGCAGCAGGCAGGAACACGCAGCAGTAACCGGTACGCCGAGCGGTGGTACCCGAGCACAGCAGTAATGGTCGACCCCTGCGGGAGGGACACAGTGGAGTCTGGCGCAGCGACGCGTGGTACGAGGACGCGCGCGAAGGGCGGACAGTCCCCGAGCAACCAGGGCAGGGCGCGCAACGGCACCACCGAGGTGGACACGGCAGCGCTGAACCGACTGCTGGCGGCTCTGGTGTCCATGCGGGACGGGAACTTCCGCAAGCGGCTCACGGTCTCCGGCGACGGCGTGATGTCCGAGATCGCGGCGGTCTTCAACGAGGTGGCCGACCGCAATCTGCACCTGACGGGCGAACTGGCGCGGGTGCGGCGCATGGTGGGCCGTGAGGGGAAGATCACCGAGCGGCTGGAGACGGGGGCCTGCGAGGGCTCCTGGGCGACCGCGATCGACAACTCCAACGCGCTGGTGGACGACCTCGTGCGGCCCGTCTCCGAGGTCAGCCGGGTGCTGTCCGCGGTGGCCGAGGGGGATCTGTCGCCGCGCATGGAGCTGCGGACGCAGGCCCCGGACGGGACCGGGCATCCGCTGCGCGGCGAGTTCCTGAAGGTCGCGCGCACCGTGAACAACCTGGTGGACCAGTTGTCGACGTTCACCGACGAGGTCACGCGCGTGGCCAGTGAGGTGGGCACCGAGGGCAAGCTGGGCGGGCAGGCGCGCGTGCGGGGCATGTCCGGCTCCTGGAAGGACCTCACGGAGTCCGTCAACACGATGGCGTACCGGCTGACGGCCCAGGTGCGGGACATCGCGCTGGTGACGACGGCGGTCGCCAAGGGCGACCTGTCGCGGAAGGTCACGGTGCACGTGGCCGGCGAGATGCTGGAGCTGAAGAACACCGTCAACACGATGGTGGACCAGCTCTCGGCGTTCTCCTCCGAGGTGACCCGGGTCGCGCGCGAGGTGGGCACCGAGGGCATCCTCGGCGGGCAGGCGCGGGTGCCCGGGGTCGACGGCGTGTGGAAGGAGCTCACCGACTCCGTCAACACCATGGCGGGGAACCTCACGGCCCAGGTGCGGGGCATCTCCGAGGTGACGACGGCGGTCGCCAGCGGCGACCTGTCGCGCAAGGTGACCGTGCCGGCGCGCGGCGAGGTCGCGCAGCTCGCCGACACGATCAACCAGATGACCGAGACGCTGCGGATCTTCGCGGACGAGGTCACGCGGGTGGCGAACGAGGTCGGGGCCGAGGGGCGGCTCGGCGGTCAGGCGAACGTGCCGGGCGCGGCGGGCACCTGGAAGGACCTCACCGACTCCGTCAACACCGCGTTCCGCAACCTCACCGGGCAGGTGCGCGACATCGCCGCCGTGACGACGGCGGTGGCCAACGGCGACCTGTCGCAGAAGGTCACCGTCGACGTGGCAGGCGAGATGCTGGAGCTGAAGAACACCGTCAACACCATGGTCGACCAGCTCTCCGCCTTCGGCGCGGAGGTCACGCGGGTGGCCCGCGAGGTCGGTGTCGAGGGTGAGCTGGGCGGTCAGGCGCAGGTGCCGGGCGCGGCGGGCACCTGGAAGGACCTCACCGACTCCGTCAACACCGCGTTCCGCAACCTCACCGGGCAGGTGCGCAACATCGCCCAGGTGACGACGGCGGTGGCCAACGGCGACCTGTCGCAGAAGGTCACCGTCGACGTCTCCGGCGAGATGCTCCAGCTGAAGAACACCGTGAACACGATGGTGGACCAGCTGTCCAGCTTCGCCGACCAGGTGACCCGGATGGCGCGGGACGTGGGGACGGAGGGCCGGCTCGGTGGCCAGGCCCGCGTGGACGGCGTCTCCGGCACCTGGAAGGAACTCACCGACTCCGTCAACTTCATGGCGGGCAACCTGACGTCCCAGGTGCGGCAGATCGCCCAGGTCACCACCGCGGTGGCCCGGGGGGACCTGTCGCAGAAGATCGACGTGGACGCGCGCGGGGAGATCCTGGAGCTGAAGAACACCATCAACACGATGGTCGACCAGCTGTCCTCCTTCGCCGAGCAGGTCACCCGGGTGGCCCGTGAGGTGGGGACGGAAGGCCGGCTGGGCGGTCAGGCGCAGGTGCCCGGGGTCGCCGGCGTGTGGCGCGACCTGACCGACTCCGTGAACGGCATG
The DNA here is from genome assembly GCF_040678355.1 of Streptomyces sp. NPDC052701. Classification (NCBI taxonomy): domain Bacteria; kingdom Bacillati; phylum Actinomycetota; class Actinomycetes; order Kitasatosporales; family Streptomycetaceae; genus Streptomyces; species Streptomyces sp. NPDC052701. Next base: position 132,975 of record NZ_JBFATO010000019.1, on the reverse strand, counting down.
GCCGGCAACCTCACCGCGCAGGTCCGCAACATCGCGCAGGTCGCGACCGCGGTGGCCCGGGGCGACCTGTCCCAGAAGATCACCGTGGACGCGCGCGGGGAGATCCTGGAGCTGAAGAACACCCTGAACACGATGGTCGACCAGCTGTCCTCCTTCGCCCAGGAGGTCACCCGGGTGGCCCGTGAGGTGGGTACCGAGGGCATCCTGGGCGGCCAGGCGGAGGTGCAGGGCGTCTCCGGCACCTGGAAGGACCTCACGCAGTCCGTGAACGGCATGGCGAACAACCTCACCATGCAGGTGCGCAACATCGCCGAGGTCACCACCGCGGTCGCCAAGGGCGACCTGTCGAAGAAGATCACCGTCGACGCCAAGGGCGAGATCCTGGAGCTCGTCACCACCGTCAACACGATGGTCGACCAGCTGTCGAGCTTCGCCGAGCAGGTGACCCGGGTGGCCCGTGAGGTGGGCACCGAGGGCATCCTGGGCGGCCAGGCGCACGTACCGGGTGTCACGGGCATCTGGAAGGACCTGAGCGACAACGTCAACCTGATGGCCAAGAACCTGACCATGCAGGTGCGCAACATCTCCCAGGTCTCGGCCGCCGTCGCCAACGGCGACCTGACGCGGCAGGTCACCATCGAGGCGCGCGGTGAGGTCGCGCAGCTCGCCGACACCATCAACACCATGGTGAAGACGCTGAGTTCGTTCGCCGAGCAGGTCACCAAGGTGGCCCGCGAGGTGGGCACGGACGGCATCCTCGGCGGTCAGGCGCACGTGCCGGGTGTGGCCGGCACCTGGAAGGACCTCACCGAGTCCGTGAACCAGATGGCGTCCAACCTGACCGGCCAGGTGCGCAACATCGCCATGGTGACCACGGCCATCGCCAAGGGCGACCTGACCAAGAAGATCGACATCGACGCGCGCGGCGAGATCCTGGAGCTGAAGACCACCATCAACACGATGGTCGACCAGCTGTCCTCCTTCGCCGAGGAGGTCACCCGGGTGGCCCGCGAGGTGGGTACGGAGGGCCAGCTCGGCGGCCAGGCACGGGTGCGCGACGTCGACGGCACCTGGCGGGACCTGACCGAGTCGGTGAACGAGATGGCCGGGAACCTGACCCGGCAGGTGCGTGCCATCGCGCGCGTGGCGACCGCGGTGACCCGCGGCGACCTGAACCTGAAGATCGACGTCGACGCCTCCGGCGAGATCCAGGAGCTCCAGGACTACATCAACAAGATGATCGCCAATCTGCGCGACACCACGATCGCCAACAAGGAGCAGGACTGGCTCAAGGGCAACCTGGCCCGCATCTCCGCGCTGATGCAGGGCCGGCGCGACCTGGAGGACGTGGCCTCGCTGATCATGAGCGAGCTGACCCCGGTGGTCTCGGCGCAGCACGGCGCGTTCTTCCTCGCGATGCCGCTGGTCGACGGGGAGGACCTGAGCTCGGCGGACGACGACCAGTACGAGCTGCGCATGCTCGGCTCGTACGGCTACTCCATGGGCTCCATGCCGACGTCGTTCCGCCCCGGTGAGGCGCTGATCGGGACGGCCGCCAAGGAGAAGCGCACGATCCTGGTGGAGAACGCGCCCAGCGGCTATCTGAAGATCTCCTCGGGGCTCGGGGAGGCGCCGCCCGCGCAGGTGATCGTGCTGCCGGTGCTGTTCGAGGGCAAGGTGCTCGGCGTCATCGAGCTGGCGTCCTTCACGCCGTTCACGCAGATCCAGAAGGACTTCCTCAACCAGATCGCCGAGATGATCGCCACCAGCGTCAACACCATCTCGGTCAACACCAAGACCGAGCGGCTGCTGGCCCAGTCGCAGGAGCTGACCGAGCAACTGCGCGAGCGGTCCGCCGAGTTGGAGCAGCGGCAGAAGGCCCTGCAGGCGTCCAACGCCGAGCTGGAGGAGAAGGCCGAGCTGCTGGCCCGGCAGAACCGTGACATCGAGGTGAAGAACACCGAGATCGAGGAGGCGCGGCAGGTCCTGGAGGAGCGCGCCGAGCAGCTCGCGGTCTCCATGCGCTACAAGAGCGAGTTCCTGGCCAACATGTCGCACGAGCTGCGCACGCCGCTGAACTCGCTGCTGATCCTGGCCAAGCTGCTGGCCGACAACGCCGAGGGGAACCTCTCCCCGAAGCAGGTCGAGTTCGCCGAGACCATCCACGGCGCCGGTTCCGACCTGCTCCAGCTCATCAACGACATCCTGGACCTGTCGAAGGTCGAGGCGGGCAAGATGGACGTCTCCCCGACGCGCATCGCGCTCGTCCAGCTCGTGGACTACGTGGAGGCCACCTTCCGGCCGCTGACCGCGGAGAAGGGCCTGGACCTGTCGGTACGGGTCTCCCCGGAGCTGCCCGCCACGCTGCACACGGACGAGCAGCGGCTGCTGCAGGTGCTGCGCAACCTGCTGTCCAACGCGGTGAAGTTCACCGACTCCGGGTCGGTCGAGCTGGTCATCCGTCCCGCGCGGGACGACGTGCCGCAGCAGATCCGGGAGCAGCTGCTGGAGGCCGGGTCGCTGACCGATGCGGACGCGAAACTGATCGCGTTCTCCGTGACGGACACCGGCATCGGGATCGCGGCCAGCAAGATGCGGGTGATCTTCGAGGCGTTCAAGCAGGCCGACGGCACCACCAGCCGCAAGTACGGCGGCACCGGCCTCGGGCTGTCCATCTCGCGGGAGATCGCCCAGCTGCTCGGCGGTGAGATCCACGCGCAGAGCGAGCCGGGCCGCGGCTCGACGTTCACGCTGTACCTGCCGCTGCACCCCGGCGAACTGCCGCCGCACGGCTACCAGCAGCCCGTGCCGGCCCTGGAGGCCGGCGATCTGGTGGCCTCCTCGTCGGAGCTGTCCGACGTGGAGGTCGAGACGCCGGCCGAGGTGAAGTCGTACCAGGAGACGCAGAACGGGCCGGCCGCGCTGTTCCGGCGCCGCCGCAGGACCGTGCCCGAGCCGGAGCGGCGTCCGGCGCAGCCGGAGCAGTGGCCGGCCGCGGAGCAGGAGGCGGCGCAGTCGCACCGCGGCATCCGGTTCGGCGGGCAGAAGGTACTGATCGTCGACGACGACATCCGCAACGTCTTCGCGCTGACCAGCGTGCTGGAGCAGCACGGCCTGTCCGTGCTGTACGCGGAGAACGGCCGCGAGGGCATCGAGGTGCTGGAGCAGCACGACGACGTGGCGGTCGTCCTGATGGACATCATGATGCCCGAAATGGACGGTTACGCCACGACCACGGCGATCCGCCGGATGCCGCAGTTCGCCGGGCTTCCGATCATCGCGCTCACCGCGAAGGCCATGAAGGGCGACCGGGAGAAGGCGATCGAGTCGGGCGCCTCCGACTACGTGACCAAGCCGGTCGACCCCGACCACCTGCTGACGGTGATGGAGCAGTGGATGCGCGGGGCGTGAGGGGGAGGCGTGGCCGTCACGCGCACGTGACGGGAGGGTTCGGCGGGCGTGCCGGGTCGCTGACGCGATGTGCCCGGGGCCGTGTAGAAGTACGGGATCCGGGGAACCTTCTGGTCTCCTGCTGCGTTTCTGCTACGTGCACAGTGACATCGCGGTGACAGGGTGTGGCGACGGGCGGGGTGCGGCTACGATGACCGGCACAAGGACGGGCGGCGCAAGGGAGTCGTCCCCTGGGGCGGCACCCGCCGGTGCTTCCCCAGGTCCTGCGGACAGGGGAGGCCCCAAGCCGGGGCGAGGAGGGCGGGCCATGGTGCAGAAGGCCAAGATCCTCCTGGTCGATGACCGGCCGGAGAATCTGCTGGCGCTGGAGGCGATCCTCTCTGCGCTCGATCAGACGCTGGTGCGGGCATCGTCCGGGGAGGAAGCGCTCAAAGCGCTGCTCACGGACGACTTCGCGGTCATTCTGCTGGACGTCCAGATGCCGGGCATGGACGGTTTCGAGACCGCGGCGCACATCAAGCGGCGGGAGCGGACCCGGGACATCCCGATCATCTTCCTCACCGCGATCAACCACGGCCCGCACCACACGTTCCGCGGGTACGCGGCGGGTGCCGTGGACTACATCTCCAAGCCGTTCGACCCGTGGGTGCTGCGCGCGAAGGTCTCGGTCTTCGTCGAGCTGTACATGAAGAACTGCCAGCTCAGGGAGCAGGCAGCGCTGCTGCGGCTCCAGCTGGAGGGCGGCGGCAAGGACGCGGGCGGTGAGGCGAAGGAACCGGCGGGGCTGCTCGCCGAGCTCTCCGCGCGGCTCGCCGCGGTCGAGGAGCAGGCCGAGGCGCTGACCAAGCAGCTGAACGACGAGTCGACGGACGCGGCGGCCGTGGCCACGGCGGCGCACCTGGAGCGGAAGCTCACGGGGCTGCGGCGGGCGCTGGACGCGCTGGAGCCGGGGACCGGGAGCACGTCCTCGGTGCCCTCGCAGAGCTGACGGCCCGTCCGGCGGAGCCGGCGGTGCCCGGTGTGCCGCCGGCCGGGCCGGGGCGCGGGCCGCCCGGTGTCCGGCACGTAAGCCCGCGTCAGTTTTCCGGCCCCGCGAGGGCGACACGAATGGGTGAAGCACCCGACACACGTGTCCCCGGTCGTCTCCCCCGGTAACCTCACCCCCATGGCCTCACGTCCCTCCGCAGCCAAGAAGCCGCCCGCGAAGAAGGCGGCCGCTTCCGCGAAGGCTCCGGCGAAGAGGGCCGCTGCCAAAAAGGCCCCCGCGCGGAAGGCGCCCGCGAAGAAGGCCGCGGCGAGGAAGCCCGTACCGAAGCCGGCGCCGAGTCCGACCGGGGGCGTCTACCGGCTGGTGCGCGCCCTGTGGCTCGGCATCGCGCACGCCGTCGGCGCCCTGTTCCGGGGCATAGGGCAGGGCGCCAGGAACCTGGACCCCGCGCACCGCAAGGACGGCACGGCGCTGCTGCTGCTCGGCATCGCGCTGATCGTCGCCGCGGGCACCTGGGCCGACCTGGAGGGACCCGTCGGCGACCTCGTGGAGATCCTGGTGACGGGCGCCTTCGGCCGGCTCGACCTGCTCGTGCCGATCCTGTTCGCCGTCATCGCCGTACGGCTCATCCGGCATCCGGAGAAACCCGAGGCCAACGGACGCATCGTCATCGGCCTGTCCGCGCTGGTCATCGGTGTGCTCGGGCAGGTGCACATCGCCTGCGGCTCGCCCGCGCGCAGCGGCGGCATGCAGGCCATAAGGGACGCCGGCGGCCTCATCGGCTGGGCGGCAGCCACTCCGCTGTCGCACACCATGACCGACGTCCTGGCCGTGCCGCTGCTGGTGCTGCTCACGGTCTTCGGGCTGCTCGTCGTCACGGCCACCCCGGTCAACGCCATCCCGCAGCGGCTGCGGACGCTCGGCGTGAAGCTCGGGATCGTCCACGACCCGGGGGCGGACGAGTTCGGCGAGGACGACGAGCGCTACGAGGAGCAGTGGCGCGAGGCGCTGCCCGCGCGCCCCCGCCGGCGCCGGGGCGGCTCCGGGGAGTACGACCCCGACGACGCCGAGCAGGAGGCCCTGTCGCAGCGGCGCGGGCGGCCCCGGCGCCCCGCCGCCGTGCCGCAGCCCGGCACGGACCGGCGCAGGGACGCCGTGGACGTCGCCGCGGAGGCCGCCGCGGCGCTCGACGGTGCCGTGCTGCACGGCATGCCGCCGTCGCCGGTCGTCGCCGACCTCACCCAGGGCGTGCGCGTCGGCGACCGCGAGCCGACGACGCCCAGCCCGGCACCCGTTCCGGCGGCGGCCCGCCCCCGGCAGGAGGGGGCCCGGCAGGAGGAGGACCGGCGGGGGAACCCGCAGGCGGGTGTCCCGGACCTCACCAAGGCCCCGCCCGCCGAGACGCGTGACCTGCCCGCGCGCGCGGAGCAGCTCCAGCTGTCCGGCGACATCACGTACGCGCTGCCGTCGCTTGACCTGCTGGAGCGCGGCGGGCCGGGCAAGGCGCGCAGCGCCGCCAACGACGCGATCGTGGAGGCGCTCACCACGGTCTTCACCGAGTTCAAGGTCGACGCCCGGGTCACCGGCTTCACGCGCGGGCCGACGGTCACGCGGTACGAGGTCGAGCTCGGACCGGCCGTGAAGGTCGAGCGGATCACCGCGCTGACCAAGAACATCGCGTACGCCGTCGCCAGCCCGGACGTGCGGATCATCAGCCCGATCCCCGGCAAGTCCGCGGTCGGCATCGAGATCCCCAACACCGACCGGGAGATGGTCAACCTCGGTGACGTGCTGCGTCTCGCGGCCGCGGCCGAGGACGACCATCCGATGCTGGTCGCGCTCGGCAAGGACGTCGAGGGCGGTTACGTGATGGCGAACATCGCGAAGATGCCGCACATCCTGGTCGCCGGTGCGACCGGCTCCGGCAAGTCGTCCTGCATCAACTGCCTGATCACCTCGATCATGATGCGGGCGACCCCGGAGGACGTGCGCATGGTCCTCGTCGACCCCAAGCGCGTGGAGCTCACCGCCTACGAGGGCATCCCGCACCTGATCACGCCGATCATCACCAACCCGAAGCGGGCCGCCGAGGCGCTCCAGTGGGTCGTGCGCGAGATGGACCTGCGGTACGACGACCTGGCGGCGTACGGGTTCCGGCACATCGACGACTTCAACGAGGCCGTGCGGACCGGCAAGGTGAAGGCGCAGGAGGGCAGCGAGCGCGAACTGCAGCCCTACCCGTACCTGCTGGTGATCGTCGACGAGCTCGCCGACCTGATGATGGTGGCGCCGCGGGACGTCGAGGACGCGATCGTGCGGATCACGCAGCTCGCGCGCGCGGCCGGCATCCACCTGGTGCTCGCCACGCAGCGGCCGTCGGTCGACGTGGTCACCGGGCTCATCAAGGCGAACGTGCCCTCGCGGCTCGCCTTCGCCACCTCCTCGCTCGCCGACTCGCGGGTCATCCTCGACCAGCCGGGCGCCGAGAAGCTGATCGGCAAGGGCGACGGGTTGTTCCTGCCGATGGGCGCGAGCAAGCCGGTGCGCATGCAGGGCGCGTTCGTGACCGAGGAGGAGGTCGCGGCCGTCGTCCGGCACTGCAAGGACCAGATGGCGCCCGTCTTCCGGGACGACGTCGTGGTGGGCGGCAAGCAGAAGAAGGAGATCGACGAGGACATCGGTGACGACCTCGACCTGCTGTGCCAGGCGGCCGAGCTGGTGGTCTCCACGCAGTTCGGGTCGACGTCCATGCTCCAGCGCAAACTGCGCGTCGGCTTCGCCAAGGCCGGGCGGCTGATGGACCTGATGGAGTCGCGCAACATCGTCGGACCGAGCGAGGGTTCGAAGGCTCGTGACGTTCTTGTGAAGCCTGACGAACTGGATGGCGTGCTCGCGCTGATCCGGGGGGAGTCTGAAGGGTAGGGAAGCCGAACAGGACGGTCGCCTCGCGGGGCGGTCACGGCAGCCGGGTGTCCGGATCGTGACCCACCCGTAAGGGATCGTTGAGCAACCGTTTCCCTTCCCCGTACGTCAAGTTGAGGGAATCGGCAAACACCTGTTCCACCATCGGGATGCCGGGCCATTCCGATGGCGTACAAAGTACGACCGCCCGGTTGCCCCACCCTTTTGCACCCCCCCTAGACTGAACGTCCAGCACAGGCGGCTACACGCTCGAAAGGCGCCCCCGTGTCCATCGGCAACTCCCCTGAAGACGAGCGTCCGTTCGAAGACGACCGCGAGGAAGCCCGCCCGTCGGTCGGCCGAGCCCTGCAGCAGGCTCGTATCGCCGCCGGGCTCACCGTCGACGACGTCAGTACCGCCACCCGCGTCCGTATCGCCATCGTGCACGCCATCGAGGCGGACGACTTCGCGCCCTGCGGCGGCGACGTCTACGCGCGCGGCCACATCCGCACCCTGGCCAAGGCCGTCCACCTCGACCCGGCCCCGCTGCTCGCCCGGTACGAGGCCGAGCACGGCGGGCGCCCGGCCCCGACTCCCGCCGCGCCCCTGTTCGAGGCGGAACGCATCCGTCCCGAGCGGCGCGGACCCAACTGGACCGCGGCCATGGTCGCCGCGATCGTCGCCGTGATCGGCTTCGTCGGGTTCACGCTGTTCAACGGCGGCGACGAAGACGGCGCCGGGGCGAACGTCGCCGAGGGCGCCACGCCCGCGACCGGCGGGTCCGCCTCTCCGACCCCCAAGTCCAAGAAGCCCTCCGACCCGAAGCCGGAACCGTCCGACAGCGCCATCGCGGCCGCGCCCCAGGACAAGGTGACGGTCCAGGTGAGCGCCGCCGACGGGCGCAGCTGGATCTCCGCCAAGGACCACAACGGCCGGCTGCTGTTCGACGGGCTGCTCAAGCAGGGCGAGTCCAAGACCTTCCAGGACAGCTCGAAGATCAACCTGGTCCTCGGCGACGCCGGCGTGATCGACCTGTACGTCAACGGCAAGAAGATCGAGGACGACTTCCAGCCCGGCTCCGTGGAGCGCCTGACCTACACCAAGGGCGACCCGCAGGCCGGCTGAGACGCGGGGGGACGGCCGGACAAGCGGCCTCGAAGGACGCGTCCGCACGGGGCCGGCCAGTCCCGGCCAACCCCGTCGACAGGGGCCGTCAGCGGAACGAAGTAGTCTTGAGCCCATGCCTGAACGCCGTACCGTCGCACTGGTCACCCTTGGCTGCGCCCGTAACGAGGTGGACTCGGAGGAGCTCGCAGGCCGTTTGGAGGCGGACGGCTGGCAGCTCGTGGAGGACGCCGCGGAGGCGGACGTCGCCGTCGTCAACACCTGCGGCTTCGTCGAGGCCGCCAAGAAGGACTCCGTCGACGCCCTCCTGGAGGCCAACGACCTCAAGAACCACGGCAGAACTCAGGCCGTGGTGGCGGTGGGCTGCATGGCCGAGCGGTACGGCAAGGAGCTCGCCGAGGCCCTGCCCGAGGCCGACGGTGTGCTCGGCTTCGACGACTACGCCAATATCTCCGACCGGCTCCAGACCATCCTGAACGGCGGCATCCACGCCGCGCACACCCCGCGCGACCGGCGCAAGCTGCTGCCGATCAGCCCGGTGGAGCGGCAGTCGGTCTCGGAGGACGTGGCGCTTCCCGGCCACGGCGCGCCCACCGACCTGCCGGAGGGCCTCGCGCCGGCCTCGGGCCCCCGTGCGCCCCTGCGGCGCCGTCTGGACGGCTCCCCGGTCGCCTCCGTGAAGCTCGCCTCCGGCTGCGACCGGCGCTGCTCGTTCTGCGCCATCCCGTCCTTCCGCGGCTCCTTCATCTCGCGCCGCCCGAGCGACGTGCTGAACGAGACGCGGTGGCTGGCCGAGCAGGGCGTGAAGGAGATCATGCTGGTCTCCGAGAACAACACCTCCTACGGCAAGGACCTCGGCGACATCCGTCTGCTGGAGGCGCTGCTGCCCGAGCTCGCCGAGGTCGACGGCATCGAGCGGGTGCGCGTCAGCTACCTCCAGCCCGCCGAGATGCGGCCCGGCCTCATCGACGTGCTGACCTCGACGCCGAAGGTCGCCCCGTACTTCGACCTGTCCTTCCAGCACTCCGCGCCCGACGTGCTGCGCGCCATGCGCCGCTTCGGGGACACCGACCGCTTCCTGGAACTGCTCGACACCATCCGCGGCAAGGCTCCCGAGGCCGGGGTGCGCTCCAACTTCATCGTGGGCTTCCCCGGCGAGACCGAGGCGGACCTCGCCGAGCTGGAGCGGTTCCTGAACCACGCGCGGCTGGACGCCATCGGCGTCTTCGGCTACTCCGACGAGGAGGGCACGGAGGCGGCGACCTACGACGGCAAGCTCGACGACGACGTGGTCGCCGAGCGGCTGGCGCGGGTCTCCCGCCTGGCCGAGGAACTGGTCTCGCAGCGCGCGGAGGAGCGTGTGGGGGAGACCGTGCACGTGCTGGTGGAGTCCGTGGACGAGGAGGAGGGCGTCCACGGCCGTGCCGCGCACCAGGCGCCCGAGACGGACGGCCAGGTGCTGCTCACGAGCGGCGAAGGTCTGAGCGTCGGCCGTATGGTCGAGGCGAAGGTGGTCGGCACGGAAGGTGTCGACCTGGTGGCCGAGCCGCTTGCGGGTTCGCCCGGGTGCAGTGAGGAGGCGGGCAGATGACCGGTGTCCCGGCATCCGCGGCGGGAGGCGCCTCCGGCGCGCGGAGGGCAGCGGCGAGTGCGGCCCCGGGCGGTGGTCCGGGGACGGCGGCCGGTCGTGCGGCGGCGCGGGCGGCCGGGCAGGGTGCTTCCGGGACCCGGGGGGCCGCCCGCGGCGGGCCCGCGGCGGCCGGCGACGGGGCTTCGGGTGCTCGGGCGGATGCCGTGTCCGACGAGGCGCCCGGGGCGCAGGGCGACGCCAAACCGCCGCGGGGCGGGAAGCTGGCGGCGGCCGCCGTCGACCAGGCCAGCGTCTGGAACGTCGCCAACCTCCTGACCATGCTCCGGCTGGTCCTCGTACCGGCCTTCGTCGCGCTGATGCTCGCCGACGGCGGAAACGACCCGGCGTGGCGGGCGCTCGCCTGGGCCGCCTTCGCCATCGCCATGATCACCGACCTGTTCGACGGTCATCTGGCGCGCACCTACAACCTCGTCACCGACTTCGGGAAGATCGCCGACCCTATCGCCGACAAGGCGATCATGGGGGCGGCACTGGTCTGCCTCTCGGCCCTGGGCGACCTGCCGTGGTGGGTCACGGGCGTGATCCTCGGACGGGAACTCGGCGTCACCCTGTTGCGTTTTCTGGTCATTCGCTACGGCGTCATCCCCGCCAGCCGCGGAGGCAAGCTCAAGACCCTCACCCAGGGCGTGGCCGTCGGCATGTACGTGCTGGCACTGACGGGGTGGCTGGCGACCCTGAGGTTCTGGGTGATGGCAGTGGCGGTCGTTTTGACCGTCGCGACCGGTCTCGACTATGTGAGACAGGCCATTGTGCTGCGCCGGAGGGGAATCGCCGAGCGCAAGGCGGCGTTGAAGGAGACGGAAGGTTGAGTTCCACGGCCACCGACGTGGTGCGACTACTCACGGTGAAGGGTGAGACGCTCGCCGTCGCCGAGTCGCTGACCGGTGGCCTCGTCGCGGCGGAGATCACCTCGGTTCCGGGGGCGTCGAAGGTCTTCCGGGGCTCGGTGACGGCCTACGCCACCGGTCTCAAGGCCGGTCTGCTCGGCGTGGACGCCACCCTGCTGGCGGAGCGCGGAGCGGTGGACCCGCAGGTCGCGGCCCAGATGGCGGCCGGCGTGCGCAAGGCGCTCGGTGCCGACTGGGGTGTCGCGACCACCGGTGTGGCGGGTCCGGACCCCCAGGACGGGAAGCCCGTCGGGACGGTTTTCGTGGCCGTGGACGGGCCGTTCGGGGCGGATTCCGGTTCTGCCGCTGGCGGAAAAGTGGAGCCCCTGCGGTTGAACGGCGACCGCGCGGAAATTCGTATGGAGAGTGTACGGAGCGTACTCGCACTCCTCTTGAAGGAGCTTGCGGGCGAACAGACCGGGAATGAGCGGGCACAGGATACGGAACGGAACGGGGGGTTTTGATGTTTGCAGCCCTGAGTGAACACGACATCGCTCCCCGCACGGCCGCGGCGCGAGGCGGTACGGTGGGGCGAGAAGGATGCGGCTACGCGGTCCGAGGAGGGAGCCACCGATGATTCTGCTCCGTCGCCTGCTGGGTGACGTGCTGCGTCGGCAGCGCCAACGCCAGGGCCGTACTCTGCGCGAAGTCTCCTCGTCCGCCCGAGTCTCACTCGGCTATCTCTCCGAGGTGGAGCGGGGGCAGAAGGAGGCTTCCTCCGAACTGCTCGCCGCCATCTGCGACGCGCTGGACGTACGGATGTCCGAGCTCATGCGGGAAGTGAGCGACGAACTCGCCCTCGCCGAGCTGGCCCAGTCTGCTGCGGCCACCCCCAGCGAACCTGTGCCCACGCCGGTTCGCCCGATGCTGGGTTCCGTCTCGGTGACCGGCGTGCCACCGGAACGGGTGACCATCAAGGCACCCGCCGAAGCGGTGGACGTCGTCGCCGCCTGAGCGCACGCGGCGTGCGCGTTGCGCACGGGGCGCCCGCGGGACGCCGAGAACATGTGGTGATGCCCCGGTCGGGGCCTCTGCGGAGAACCGGAGGGGTACTCCCGGGGTTTTCGCTTGCCCCGGGCCGCCCGGTGTGCGTGCGTTTGCCGGTGTGGCGTGCGGCGGTCATCGTTGAGGGACATGCCGGGGGTGAGCCGACGGAGGCGCGATGTACGTCGTGAAGAGCCCGCTGTCCGATGCCGAGCTGAACACCGTGTCCGAGGCGCTGCAGGGCGCCCTCGTCGACCTGGTGGATCTTGCGCTGGTGGCGAAACAGATCCACTGGAACGTGGTCGGACCGCGCTTCCGTACCGTGCATCTCCAGCTCGACGAGGTCGTGACCACCGCGCGGACGTACTCCGACACGGTCGCGGAGCGCGCCGCGGCGCTGGGTGTCCCGCCCGACGGGCGTGCGGCGACCGTCGCCGTCGGCAGCGGCATCGGTGTGACACCCGAGGGGTGGGTCGACGACGGAACCGCCGTGGCCACCTTCGTGGAGGCGCTGGGCGCGGTGATCGTGCGGATGCGGGAGCGGATCGGGGCGACCGCGGAGGCGGACCCGGTGAGCCAGGACATCCTCATCGCGATCACGGGGGATCTGGAGAAGCACCACTGGATGTTCCAGGCCGAGAACGGGTGACGTGCCCGCGGGGCCGCGGGGGTGTTCCGGGGGTTTCGCCGGCCTGCGCCGGGTGATGGCCCGCGATGCGCCCGTGTGCCGTCGGTGCGCCCTTCCCGGGGGCGTCGGCAGCCGAATAGCGTCCGCCTGGAGGTGGACGGCCATGACGGGGCGGACGGCGCGGTGGGGGGCCGTTCTCGGGGTCGCGGTGCTGTGGTGGTGGGCCGCGTTGCGGCTCGCGCTGGCGCCCGACGCCGGAGCCCTGGAGGGGGTGGTCGCTGCCGGGGGGTGGGGGCTGAGCCTGCTGCCGGTGCACTGCATGCCCAAGGAACGGGCGGCGGGGGCCGTGGCCACCGGGCGGTGGCGGCGGGCCTGGCGGGCGGGCTCGGCCCCCGAATGATCCGATGACCGCTCCGGCCGTCCCGGCCGCCGGTGTGCTGTCCCGGTCGTCAGGCCGTCGCCGTGCCCGCGTTCGGACGGTGGGGCCGGTCCGTCGTGAACGCCCGGGCGCCGGGTGCGGGGCCGGGCGCGGACGCCCTTTCTCCGTGGATTCTCCGTGGATCCGGCCGGGCGGCGGCATGCGGGCGCCGGGGCTTCGGCGTGTGCCCGTCTCTCGCCCTCGTGGTGGCCGGTCGTGGACGTGCGGTCGTGAACGTGCCGGTCGTGGACGTGTGCGTCCGGCTCGGAGTGATCGCTCCGATGCGGATGCCGTACCGGCCGGCCTCTTCCGCCGCTGTCTTCCGGCGTCCTCGTCGGCGGGGTCGTGCCGTGAGGGCGTGCGGGGGCTGAACGGCTGTTTCCGGCGGGCCGTCGGTCGATGCGGCGGTTGCGGGATCGGGTGAGCCGCTTTGCGCCGGGTGGAGGCCCGCATCGGGCGAACGCTTTACGCGGGATGAGGCCGGAGATAACATACAACCAAATGGTTGTAGATGAATTGGCCGACGAGACCGTGGACCGACTGTTCCACGCCCTGGCCGACGCCACCCGCCGCGACATACTGCGGCGCTGCGTGCGGGGCGAGCTGTCCGTGTCGCGGCTGGCCGAGGCCTATCCGATGAGCTTCGCCGCGGTGCAGAAGCACGTCGCGGTGCTGGAGCGGGCCGGTCTGGTCACCAAGCAGCGGCGCGGGCGGGAGCAGCTCGTGCGTACCGACCCCGAGGCCGTGGGCCGGGCGAGGCAGGCCCTCGACGAGCTCGAGACGTCCTGGCGCGGGAGGGTGGACCGGATGTCCCGCCTCCTTGAGGAGGACGTCGACTCGGCCGCCGGCCCCGCAGTGAACAATCCGACGGAAGGACTGGACGGATGACTGTCACCAGCGTGGACAAGGACCTCGACAACCTGACCCTGACGCTGATCGCCGAGTTCTCCGCACCGGTGGAGCGCGTCTGGCAGCTGTGGGCCGACCCGCGGCAGCTGGAGCGCTGGTGGGGCCCGCCGGCCTACCCGGCGACCGTGGAGGAGCACGACCTGACCCCGGGCGGGGAGGTCGCCTACTTCATGACCAGTCCCGAGGGCGAGAAGTACCGGGGCTGGTGGCGGATCACGTCCGTCGACCCGCCGACCTCCCTGGAGTTCGTCGACGGGTTCGCCGACCAGGAGGGCAGGCCGAACGCCGACATGCCGACCACCACGGCGCGGGTGCGGCTCACCGAGCACGAGGGGGGCACGCGGATGGAACTGCGCTCGGCCTTCGACTCCCGGGAGCAGATGGAGCAGTTGGTGAACATGGGCATGGTCGAAGGCCTGCAGCAGGCGGTCGGTCAGATCGACGCCCTGCTCGCCGCCTGATTCCCGTCAGCGGAACCCGGCCCCGCGGCGCGGCGCCGGGGCCGGGCCCTTCTGGCAGGTGGGGCACCAGTACGTGGGCCGCTCGCGGGAGCCGTCGCCCTGGTCGGCGACGCGGACGGACGTGCCGCAGCGCAGGCAGGGGCGCAGGGCACGGCCGTAGACGAACAGGTTCTGGCCGGGTTGGGCCGTGGTCCTGCGGACGGGCCGGTCGCGGTTGGCGTCCAGGAGCTTCTCGGCGAGCGCCAGGAGCAGTGCGGCGCGCTCGGGAGGCAGCTCGCCGACGGTGAGCCACGGGGTCACGCCGAGCAGGAAGCACAGCTCGCACTTGTAGACGTTGCCGATGCCGGCGAGGTTGCGCTGGTCGAGCAGGGCCTCGCCGAGCGGTCGGGCGGGGGCCTCGAGGAGGTTGGCCAGGGCCCGGCCGGAATCCCAGTCTGGGCCCAGGAGGTCGGGGCCGAGGTGGCCGACGACGCGCTCCTCGTCGGCGGTGCGCAGGAGTTCCAGCACCGGCAGGCGGTAGCCGACGGCGGTCTTCTCGGCGGTGCCGAGGACCGCACGGATCTGGTGGCCGGGACCGCCGCTCCAGCGCTGCCCGGGCGCGTAGATCTTCCAGGAGCCGTCCATCTTCAGGTGCGAGTGCAGCGTCAGACCGCCCTCGATGCGGGTGAGGAGGTGCTTGCCGCGCGGGGTGACGTCCAGGACGGTGCGGCCGGTGAGGTCGGCGGTGGCGTACCTGGGGACCCTCAGGTCGCTGAGGGTCAGCGTCCTGCCCGCGAGGGCGCCGTGCAGCCGTCGCGCGGTCAGCCAGACCGTGTCTCCTTCGGGCATGGGTCAAGGGTGGCACGGGTGGGGTCTCACGCGTCCCGCGGCTTGAGCCCCGGAGGGGCCGTGGTGGGCGGACCGCTTCGTCGGCGGCGGGGTGCTCCGCCGGGGTCCTCAGGCCCGCAGCCGCAGCCCGCGCGGGGTCGCGATGAAGCCCGCTCCTTCCAGGAGAGCGCCGAGGGGGGAGGTCAGCGCCGAGGTGCCGTTGACGCGTTCCACCGTGACCGTGCCGAGGGAACCCGCGCGGGCGGCCGCCGCCAGGGCGTCCGCCGCCGCCCGCAGGCGCGGATCGTCCGCGGGCTCCCGTTCCGGGTCGGAGGGCCAGGCCAGCAGTGTCTTGCCGCCACGCTCCATGTACAGCATCAGCTCACCGTCGACGAGCACCACCAGGGAGCCGGCCTTGCGGCCGGGCTTGTGCCCGGCGCCGGCGGGGGGTTCCGGCCAAGGCAGGGCCGCGC
Organism: Streptomyces sp. NPDC052701; assembly: GCF_040678355.1. NCBI lineage: Bacteria > Bacillati > Actinomycetota > Actinomycetes > Kitasatosporales > Streptomycetaceae > Streptomyces > Streptomyces sp. NPDC052701. Next base: position 117,332 of record NZ_JBFATO010000019.1, on the reverse strand, counting down.
CGTACGCGTTCGCCGGGTCGGCGGCGGCCAGGACGACCGCCCGGGAGACGGGGTCGGGGCGGCTGCGGCGGAAGCCGGGGTCGTACCCGGTGCGGCCGCCGCTCTGCCAGGGCGGGGGCGCGAGGTCGCGCGGTGAGACGTACTCGTCCGGGTTCGTCCTGCGCGGCCGGTGGGCCGGTGGGCGGTGCGCCTCAGGGCGCGGTTCGGGGAGGGCGAGGCCACCGTCGAGGGCGGGGAAGCCGTCGTACCCGGGGTCGGCCGGGTGGGCGCGGTCGGCGGGTGCGCCGAAACCGTCCGGCCGGCCGTGGGCGGGGACCGGGTCGTCGCCGGCGGGGAACGGGCCGGCGGCGCCGAAGGCGCCCGGGACGAAACCGTCGGCGGACGTGCCGGTGCCGTGGTCCGGGCCGGACAGGTCGTCGCCGCGGTCGCGGGCGGCGGCCACCGCCCGCAGCCGGTCCACGGCGCCGTCCATCGCGAACTGGGCCGCGCCGAGGCCCTCCACCACGTAGCCGCGGCGGGCCTGGCCGGTCTCCTCGAAGGCGGACAGGACGCGGTACGTCGCCGAGAAGCCGCCCTCGACCCCTTCCGCGGAGACGGCGCCCCGGGTCACCACGCCGTGGCGGTCCAGCAGCGTGCGGGCCAGCGCGTGGGCGCGCACCGTGGGGTCCGCCTCCCGGTCAGGCAGGAGCGACCAGCGGCCGGCGACCGTCGGCGGGCCGCTGCGCGAGGCGGGGCGGGCGGCTGCCGTCAGCGAGCCGTAGCGCCCGCGCGGGACGGTGCGCTTGGCACGGTGGGCCGTGGAACCCGCCGTGCGGCCCGAGCCGAGCAGGGAGCGCAGCGGGGCGAGCGTGTCGTTCGTCAGGTACCCGGCCCAGGCCAGGTCCCACAGGGCGTCGGCCAGCTGGGGGTCGGTGGCCTCCGGGTGGGTGGTGGCGCGGACCTGGTCGGCGATCTGCCGGAAGAACAGCCCGTAGCCGCCGGAGAGGGCGTCCAGGACGGACCGGTGCAGTGCGGTCGGTTCCAGGGGATGCGGGGGCGGCAGGAGCAGCGGGGCCGCGTCGGCCAGGTAGAGGCTGATCCAGCCGTCCTTGCCGGGCAGGGAGCCCGCTCCGGCCCACACCACCTCTCCGGCGGCGGTGAGCTCGTCCAGCATCCCGGGGGCGTAGTCCGCCACCCGGGACGGCAGCACCAGCTTCTCCAGGGCCGAAGCGGGGACGGACGCGCCCTGCAACTGCTCGACGGCGCGCACCAGCCCGTCGACGCCGCGCAGCGAGTGCCCCTTGCCGACGTGCTGCCACTGGGGGAGGAACTGGGCGAGCGCGGGCGGCGGAACCGGCTCCAGTTCGTGCCGCAGGGCGGCCAGGGAACGGCGGCGCAGCCGGCGCAGGACGGTCGCGTCGCACCACTCCTGGCCGATCCCGGCCGGGTGGAACTCGCCCTGGACGACCTTCCCGGACGCCGCCAGCCGCTGCAGGGCGCCCTCGGTGACCGCCACGCCCAGTCCGAAGCGGGCCGCCGCCGTGGCCGACGTGAACGGGCCGTGCGTACGGGCATGACGCGCGAGGAGGTCGCCCAGCGGGTCCTTGACGGGTTCCGTGAAGGCCTCCGGGACGCCGACCGGGAGCGCCGTGCCGAGCGCGTCCCGCAGACGGCCCGCGTCCTCGATCGCGGCCCAGTGGTCGGTGCCCGCGATCCGGACGCGGATCGCGCGGCGGGCCGAGGCCAGTTCCCGCGCCCAGTGCGGTTCTGCGCCCCGCTCGGCCAGCTCGGCGTCCGTGAGCGGGCCGAGGACGCGCAGCACGTCGGCGACGCCCTCGACGTCCTTGACGCGGCGGTCCTCGGTGAGCCACTGCAGCTCCCGCTCCAGCTCGGCCAGCACCTCCGCGTCGAGCAGTTCGCGCAGCTCCGCCTGGCCGAGCAGCTCCGCCAGCAGCCGGGAGTCCAGCGACAGGGCGGCGGCCCGGCGCTCGGCGAGCGGGGAGTCCCCCTCGTACAGGAACTGGGCGACGTACCCGAACAGCAGGGAGCGCGCGAAGGGCGACGGCTCGGGGGTGGTGACCTCGACCAGGCGCACCCTGCGGGACTCCAGGTCGCCCATCAGCTCCACGAGTCCGGGGACGTCGAAGACGTCCTGGAGGCATTCGCGGACCGCCTCCAGGACGATCGGGAACGAACCGAACTCGCCGGCCACCTCCAGCAGCTGGGAGGCGCGCTGGCGCTGCTGCCACAACGGGGTGCGCTTGCCCGGGTTGCGGCGCGGCAGCAGCAGCGCGCGGGCGGCGCACTCGCGGAACCGGGACGCGAACAGGGCCGAGCCGCCCACCTGCTCGGTGACGATCCGGTCGACCTCGCCCTTGTCGAAGACGACGTCCGCGGCGCCCACGGGGGACCGGTCCGCGTCGTACTCCGTGCCGGCCGCGCCCGGCTCCTGGTCGAGGAGGTCCAGGCCCATCAGGTCCGCGTCGGGCAGGCGCAGCACGATGCCGTCGTCGGCGTGCATGACCTGGGCGTCCATGCCGTACCGCTCGGCGAGGCGGGCGCCCAGGGCGAGGGCCCACGGGGCGTGCACCTGGGCGCCGAACGGGGAGTGCACGACGACGCGCCAGTCGCCGAGCTCGTCGCGGAAGCGCTCCACGACGATCGTGCGGTCGTCCGGGAGGTGACCGCAGGCCTCGCGCTGCTCGTCCAGGTAGGAGAGCACGTTGTCGGCCGCCCAGGCGTCCAGGCCGGCCGCCAGCAGGCGCAGGCGGGCGTCCTCCTTGCCCAGCGAGCCGACCTCGCGCAGGAACGCCCCCAGCGCCCGGCCCAGTTCCAGCGGGCGGCCCAGCTGGTCGCCCTTCCAGAACGGGAGCCGGCCGGGGACGCCCGGCGCCGGGGAGACCAGGACGCGGTCGCGTGTGATGTCCTCGATGCGCCAGGAGCTGGTGCCGAGCGTGAAGACGTCCCCCACGCGGGACTCGTACACCATCTCCTCGTCGAGCTCGCCGACCCGGCCGCCGCCCTTCTTCGGGTCGGCGCCCGCCAGGAACACCCCGAACAGGCCCCGGTCCGGGATCGTGCCCCCGGAGGTGACGGCGAGCCGCTGGGCGCCGGGGCGGCCGGTGATCGTGCCGGTGACGCGGTCCCACACCACGCGCGGGCGCAGCTCCGCGAACGCGTCGGACGGGTAGCGGCCGGCGAGCATGTCCAGGACGGCCGTGAAGGCCGACTCGGGGAGCGAGGCGAAGGGCGCGGCGCGGCGCACCAGGGCGAGCAGGTCGTCGAACTGCCAGGTGTCCATCGCGGTCATCGCGACGAGCTGCTGGGCCAGGACGTCCAGCGGGTTGGCCGGGACCTTCAGGGACTCGATGGCGCCGGTGCGCATCCGCTCGGTGACGACGGCGGCCTGGACGAGATCGCCGCGGTACTTGGGGAAGACCACGCCCGTGGAGACCGCGCCGACCTGGTGGCCCGCGCGGCCCACGCGCTGCAGTCCGGAGGCCACCGAGGGCGGGGACTCGACCTGGACGACCAGGTCCACCGCGCCCATGTCGATGCCGAGTTCGAGGCTGGAGGTGGCGACCACGGCCGGCAGGCGGCCCGCCTTGAGGTCCTCCTCGACCAGGGCGCGCTGCTCCTTGGAGACCGAGCCGTGGTGGGCGCGGGCGATGACGGGCGGGGCGCCCTGGGCCGCGCCCGAGCCGCCCATGAGCTCGGCGGGGGCGTGGTGCTCGTCGAGGGGGCGGCCGGTGGCCCGTTCGTAGGCGATCTCGTTGAGGCGGTTGCAGAGGCGTTCGGCGAGGCGGCGGGAGTTCGCGAAGACGATCGTGGAGCGGTGGGACTGGACGAGGTCGGCGATCCGCTCCTCGACGTGCGGCCAGATCGACGGACGGTCCGCGCCCTCCGGGCCGTCGGCGACCGGGGAGCCGCCCAGTTCGCCCATGTCCTCCACGGGGACGACGACCGAGAGGTCGAACTCCTTGCCCGACTCCGGCTGGACGATCTCCACCTTGCGGCGGGGGGAGAGGAAGCGGGCGACCTCGTCGACCGGGCGGACCGTGGCCGAGAGGCCGATGCGGCGGGCGGGCCGGGGGAGGAGATCGTCCAGCCGCTCCAGGGAGAGGGCGAGGTGGGCGCCGCGCTTGGTGCCCGCGACCGCGTGCACCTCGTCGAGGATCACCGTCTCCACGCCGGTCAGCGCGTCGCGCGCGGCCGACGTCAGCATCAGGAACAGCGACTCCGGCGTCGTGATCAGGATGTCCGGCGGGCGGGTGGACAGGGCGCGGCGCTCGGCGGCGGGGGTGTCGCCGGAGCGGATGCCGACCTTCACCTCCGGCTCGGGCAGGCCGAGGCGTACCGATTCCTGGCGGATGCCGGTCAGCGGGCTGCGCAGGTTGCGCTCCACGTCGACGGCCAGGGCCTTCAGGGGGGAGACGTACAGGACGCGGCAGCGCTTCCTGGGGTCGGCGGGCGGAGGCGTCGAGGTCAGCTGGTCGAGTGCGGCGAGGAAGGCGGCCAGGGTCTTGCCGGAGCCGGTGGGGGCGACGACGAGCACGTCCGAGCCCTCCCCGATGGCCTGCCACGCGCCCGACTGGGCCGCGGTGGGCGCGGGGAACGCCCCCGTGAACCAGCCGCGGGTCGCGGGGGAGAAGCCGTCCAGGGCTCGGTGCGCGTTGCTGGCCATGTGTCCATCGTGCACCCCGGCACTGACATCGGGGGGCGGGGTGCGCTCCGGCCCCACGGCCGGTGACAATGGCCGTATGGCCGATGCGGGAGGGGAACGCGCTCGGCACTGGCGGTACGCCGGGCTGCCCGGTGTCGATCTGCTGCGGGCCCGGTACATCCGGAAGACGTTCGTGCGGCATACGCACGAGAACTTCGTGATCGCCGCCATCGCCGACGGCGTGGAGGTCTTCCAGCACGGCGGGGAGGACCGGTACGCGGGGGCCGGAGCGCTCGCCCTGGTCAATCCGGACACGCCGCACACCGGGCGGGCCGGGGCGCCCGAGGGATGGCGGTACGGGGCCGTGTACCCGTCGCCCGAGGTCGTGGCCGGGATCGCCGCCGAGACGACCGCCCTGCGGGGCACGCCGGGGTTCGTCAGCCCGGTGGTGGACGATCCGCACACGGTCGCACTGGTGCACCGGGTGCTGCGGGCCGCCGACGAGGGCGACGCGCTGGCCGCCGACACGCTGCTGCGGGTCGCCGTCACCCGGCTGCTGCGGTCGAACGGCGGGGCGCTGCCGCGGCGGGAGGTGCGCACGGCGGGGGCCCGGATCGCGGCACGCGCGCGTGCGGTGCTGGAGGAGCGGATGGCCGGACCGCCGACCCTGGAGGACCTGGCCGGTGAGCTCGGGACCGGCCCGTTCGCGTTGTTGCGCGCGTTCCGGGACGCCTACGGGATGCCGCCCCACACCTGGCTCACGGACGCGCGGGTGCGGCGGGCCCGGCGGCTGCTCGACGGAGGGGCGACGCCCTCTGAGGCCGCCGCCGCCGTGGGGTTCGCCGACCAGCCGCACCTGAACCGGCACTTCGCGCGGATCGTCGGCGTGCCTCCCGGGGCGTACCGGAGGGAGCGCAGGAACGTACAAGACACGCCGGGACGGCTCTCGTAGCCTCCGGTGCGTGACAGAACAGCCAGCTCTCGCGGAGGCAGGGGCGAGACCGGACGGCACCGTCGTCCGGGACGCCCTCGGTGTCGGAGTCGCCGTCGGACTGTCCGGGTTCGCCTTCGGGGTGACCTCGGCCGGCAGCGGGCTCTCGGTGACGCAGACGTGTGCGCTCAGTCTCCTGGTGTTCACCGGGGCGTCCCAGTTCGCGCTGGTGGGGGCGCTCGCGGCCGGAGGCGGTCCGCTCACGGCGGCCGCCGGGGCCTTCTTCCTGGGCGTGCGCAACGCCTTCTACGGGCTGCGCCTGTCGCAGGTGCTGGCCCTCCCGCGCGCGGTGCGGCCGTTCGCCGCCCAGTGGGTCATCGACGAGACGGCCGCCGTCGCCCTCGCGCAGCCCACGCGGCGGAACGCGCGGACCGGGTTCGTCGTGACCGGGCTCAGCCTGTATTTGTTGTGGAACCTGACCACGCTGTTCGGCGCGCTGGGGGCCGAGGCCCTGGGGGACACCGACGCGTGGGGTCTGGACGCGGCGGGGCCCGCCGTCTTCCTGGCGCTGCTCGCGCCGATGCTGAGGACCGGCGTGGAGCGGACGGTCGCCGGGCTCGCCGTCCTGCTGGGGCTCGGCCTGCTGCCCGTCCTGCCCGCCGGGGTGCCGGTGCTGGCGGCCGCGCTCGCGGCGCCGGCCGTGCTCTGGGCACAGGGCCGTCGCCGCGGCACGGCCGGGGGAGAGCGGTGAACGTCTGGATCGCCGTCGCAGTGACCGCTCTCGGGTGCTACGCCGTCAAACTGGCCGGGTTGCTGGTGCCCCCGGGCGTCCTCGAGCGGCCCCTCGTCCGGCGGCTGGCCGCCCTGCTGCCGGTGGCGCTGCTCGCCGCTCTCACGGCCCAGCAGACCTTCGGCGACGGGCAGGAGCTGGTGCTGGACGCGCGGGTCGCGGGAGTCGGTGCCGCCGCTGTCGCACTGGTCCTGCGCGCGCCCTTCCTGGTCGTCGTCGCGGTGGCCGTGGGGGTGACCGCGGGGGTGCGGGCCCTGGCCGGGTGACGACCGGGCGGGCCCGGGTCCGTGACGGTCAGGTGAGGGCGCGGCCGTACGCCCCCAGGGTGCGCAGCGCCTCGATGGTCGCCATGGGGCGCGCCTCCAGCGCGGGAGCCGGGGCCCAGCGGTGCCGGCGGACGGGCCAGCCACCGTCCTGCTGCTGCTGCGAGGCCAGGAAGTCCAGGGAGCGGGACATCTCGTCGTCCGTGAACCACGCGCGCGCCAGCGAGTGCGGTGTCCTGGCGAAGTCGTGCGGGAAGCGATGCCCGTCCGGGGCGTGGCCGGGCGGCACCGGGAACGCGTCGAGGCCGTCCGGGTCCAGGGCGGCGAGCCGGTGCTCGCGCACCAGGCGGCCCAGGCGGTCGGCGGCCGCCTGGGCACGCGGGCGGTCGGGAGCGGAGTCCACGAAGGCGACGGCGGCCTCGATCTCGTACGGGTGCGGCTCCTTCAGGGACTCGACGGCCTGCCAGCAGAAGTCGGTGGCCCGGAACAGCCAGGCGTGCCACACCTCGTTGCGGTGCAGCAGGCCCACCACCGGGCCGGTGGCGAGGAGTTCACCGGGAGGGTCGTCCGTGATCGGGACGAAGGGGGCGGCCGGGTAGCCGCGCTGGCCGGGGTGGACCGCCGGGAGGGCGCCGTCCGCGGTGGACACGGAGGTCAGGTAGCGGCACACGCGCTCCGCGCGCTGACCGCCGCAGCGCCCGACGGCGTCCAGGACGCGCAGGGCGCGCGCGGTGTGCAGGGGCTGACTGACCGGGCCGCGCAGATCGGGTTCCAGCGCGTGACCGTACCCGCCGTCGTCGTTGCGGTAGGCGTCCAGCGCCGTCTCCACGGGGTCGGCGCCGCCGCCCCGGAAGTGGTGCGCGAAGAGGCGCTGCTCCAGCACGCGCGCGGTGAGCCACACGAAGCGTTCGGCGCGGGCGAGCGGGGTGCGCGCCGGGGGCGTGCAGGGGAGGGGGGAAGCTCCTGATTCGGGCATGCGACAGACCGTAGGGCGGAAAGCGGTGCCGGCAGGCGCTCCCGGTCCGGGCCCACCCCCGGGAGCGGGATACTGGGTTCATGCGGTTGACGGTCTTCTGGCAGCGGATGGCGGACCACTTCGGTCCCGGCTACGCCGACACCTTCGCGCGCGATCACGTCATGACGGAACTCGGCGGGCACACGGTGCACCAGGCACTGGACGCGGGCTGGGAGGCCAAGGACGTGTGGCGTGTGGTGTGCGCGGTCATGAACGTGCCGCAGGAGAAGCGCTGACCGGTCACGAAGATCGAGGGGCGGGGGTCCGCCGCCGGTGGCGTGGGCCAGACTTGAGCCGTGGCACCCACTGACGAGCCCGGGCAGGCAGCAGCCCCGCACGCATCCCCGTTCGGTACGACACCGCCCGCCCGGCCCCCGGCCGGCGGCGCCGCCGGCCCGAACGCCCGCATGCCGCGCTGGCTACCGCGCGCGATGGTGCTCGCGCTCGCGCTCATCGCCGTGTTCCAGCTCGGCAGTTGGGCGTTCCACCAGCTCACCGGCCTGCTGATCAACGTCCTCATCGCGTTCTTCCTGGCGCTCGCCGTCGAGCCCGCGGTGAGCTGGATGGCCTCGCGCGGGATGCGCCGGGGGCTGGCCACCTTCCTGGTCTTCATCGGCGTGATGATCGTGGCGGCGGGGTTCGTCACCCTGCTCGGGTCCATGCTGGCGGGCCAGATCATCAAGATGGTCGAGGGCTTCCCGGATTACCTGGACTCCGTCATCAACTGGGTCAACACGCACTTCAAGACCGATCTCAGGCGCGTGGACATCCAGGAGGGCCTGCTGCGCTCCGACTGGCTGCGCACCTACGTGCAGAACAGCGCCACCGGTGTCCTGGACGTGTCCGCCCAGGTCATCGGTGGCCTCTTCCAGCTGCTGACGGTCGCGCTGTTCTCGTTCTACTTCGCCGCGGACGGTCCGCGGCTGCGCCGCACGATCTGCTCCGTGCTGCCGCCCGCCCGGCAGGCCGAGGTGCTGCGCGCCTGGGAGATCGCCGTCGACAAGACCGGCGGCTACCTGTACTCGCGCGGGCTGATGGCCCTGATCTCCGGTGTGGCGCACTACGTGCTGCTGCAGGTCCTGGGGGTGCCGTACGCGCCCGTGCTCGCCGTGTGGGTCGGCCTGGTGTCGCAGTTCATCCCCACCATCGGCACCTATCTCGCGGGCGCCCTGCCCATGCTGATCGCCTTCACGGTCGACCCCTGGTACGCGCTGTGGGTGCTGATCTTCGTCGTCGTCTACCAGCAGTTCGAGAACTACGTGCTGCAACCCAAGCTGACCTCGAAGACCGTCGACATCCACCCCGCGGTCGCCTTCGGTTCGGTCGTCGCGGGCACCGCGCTCCTCGGTGCCGTCGGCGCGCTGATCGCCATTCCCGCCATCGCCACGCTGCAGGCGTTCCTGGGCGCGTACGTGAAGCGGTACGACGTCACGGACGACCCGCGTGTGCACGGCCACCGCAGATCGGGGAACGGTCCGAGCCTCGTCGCGGGCGTGCGGCGGCTGTGGGCACGGCGGCCTGGAGCGGTGCGCTCCGCGGGCGGGGGGTCCGGGGAGAGCCCCTCCTGAGGCGCCGGCCCTCGCGGGAGTCCGTGGGGGCGGGGCGTCACGGCGGGACCGCGACGCCGCCGAGGAGGTGCCTGGTTGGTGCGGCCGGGCGCTCCGCTCGCCCGAGGACATGCCCGGTCGGTGCGGCCTGGCGCTCCGCTCGCCGCGGTGCTGCCGACCGCCCGGGGAACCGGGTGGCGGAGGCCTTCCCGGAGGTGGTGCGGGCGCTCCGGGGTGCCGCGTGGCGCGCTTGACACCAAAATCGAACATCTATTCTTATGGAGGCTCCGGTGAGGCTTCCGATGGGCGTTTCGACACGGTTTCGGTGGAGAAGCGCCCCAGTTATCCACAGGCCGGACGTGCGTCAGGGCGCATTGTCAGTGGCAGGCGTTAGCGTCTTTGACGTGAAGCGATCGACTCAAGCAAATCGGGTGGAACCCATGGCAGGAACCGACCGCGAGAAGGCGCTGGACGCCGCGCTCGCACAGATTGAACGACAATTCGGCAAGGGCGCGGTCATGCGCATGGGCGAGCGGTCGAAGGAGCCCATCGAGGTCATCCCGACCGGGTCGACCGCGCTCGACGTGGCCCTCGGCGTCGGCGGCCTGCCGCGCGGCCGTGTGGTGGAGATCTACGGACCGGAGTCCTCCGGTAAGACGACCCTGACCCTGCACGCGGTGGCGAACGCGCAGAAGGCCGGCGGCCAGGTCGCCTTCGTGGACGCGGAGCACGCCCTCGACCCCGAGTACGCGAAGAAGCTCGGCGTCGACATCGACAACCTGATCCTGTCCCAGCCGGACAACGGCGAGCAGGCTCTGGAGATCGTGGACATGCTGGTCCGCTCCGGCGCCCTCGACCTCATCGTCATCGACTCCGTCGCCGCGCTCGTCCCGCGTGCGGAGATCGAGGGCGAGATGGGCGACAGCCACGTGGGTCTGCAGGCCCGTCTGATGAGCCAGGCCCTGCGGAAGATCACCAGCGCGCTCAACCAGTCGAAGACGACCGCGATCTTCATCAACCAGCTGCGCGAGAAGATCGGCGTGATGTTCGGCTCGCCCGAGACCACGACCGGTGGCCGGGCGCTGAAGTTCTACGCCTCGGTGCGCATCGACATCCGCCGCATCGAGACCCTGAAGGACGGCACGGAGGCGGTCGGCAACCGCACCCGCTGCAAGGTCGTCAAGAACAAGGTCGCGCCGCCCTTCAAGCAGGCCGAGTTCGACATCCTCTACGGCCAGGGCATCAGCCGTGAGGGCGGCCTGATCGACATGGGCGTGGAGCACGGCTTCGTCCGCAAGGCCGGCGCCTGGTACACGTACGAGGGCGACCAGCTCGGCCAGGGCAAGGAGAACGCCCGCAACTTCCTCAAGGACAACCCCGACCTCGCCAACGAGATCGAGAGGAAGATCAAGGAGAAGCTGGGCGTCGGCGTGCGCGCCGAGGAGCCGGCCGCCGAGCCGGGCACGGACACCGCGGTCTCCGCCGCCCCGGCCGACGCCCCGGCGCCGGTGCCCGCCCCGGCAGCGGCCAAGGCCACCAAGTCCAAGGCCGCGGCGGCCAAGAGCTGACCCGTGACACGGCGAAGCGACTGGGCCGAGTACGAGTACACCGGGTCCGGTGCCCCACGGGGGAGGGGCACCGGACCCGGTACGGCCCCGGCCGCGGACGGTGACGAGGCCTGTGGGCACGGCGGCCAGCACGACGCCTGCGCCCCGGACGAGCACTACGACGAGGGCCCGGGCGGCGGCCGGCGTCATGACGGCGGGGCGCGTCGCGCGGACGGCTCACGAGGAGGTGGCTCGCGTGACGGCGGGTCGCGTCGTGGGCGCGGGCGCCGGCGTGCGACCGCCGAGGACGCAGGCTCCCCCTCCTCGTCGAGGGCCGAGCAGGGGGAGTCTGCGGCCGCGGAGGACCCGGTCGAGCAGGCCCGGGCGATCTGCCTGCGTCTGCTCACCGGGACCCCGCGGACGCGGAAGCAGCTCGCGGACGCCCTGCGCAAGCGGCAGATCCCGGACGAGGCCGCCGAAGAGGTGCTGTCCCGGTTCGAAGAGGCCGGCCTGATCGACGACGGCGCCTTCGCCGACGCCTGGGTGGAGTCCCGGCACCACGGCCGGGGACTGGCCCGGCGGGCGCTCGCCCGGGAACTGCGGACCAAGGGCGTCGACTCCACACTGATCGACGCGGCCGTCGCCCAGCTCGACTCCGAGCAGGAGGAGGCGACGGCGCGCGAGCTCGTCGCCCGCAAGCTGCGCTCCACCCGGGGGCTCGACCGCGACAAGCGGATCCGCCGTCTCGCGGGCATGCTCGCCCGCAAGGGCTACCCCGAGGGCCTGGCGCTGCGTGTGGTCCGGCAGGCGCTGGAGGAGGAGGGCGAGGACACGGAGTTCCTCGACGAGGGGTTCTGACCGGCGGATCGGGGCGGATGTCCCTGCCGGACGGCCCGGCACTCCCAGCCGGGCCGGGCTTCGGTCCGAGCTGGTCTCCGCCCGCTGCCCGTGCCCGGCACGGTGGACTGCCGAGGGCCGCTCCTCACGTCCGGAACCCACCGGGAAGCAGCCCCTCCCGTCGGCCGTGCGGCCCGTCACGTCCGCGTCGCCACCGCCGCACCGCCTACGGTGACCCGAGCCGGCCGTCCCGCGGCACCGCCGTCACCGGCAGCCCCGCCGCCCGCCACGCCTGGAAGCCTCCGACCAGATCGGTGGCCCGGTGCAGGCCCAGCCGGTGCAGGGACTCCGCCGCCAGGCTGGAGGCGTAGCCCTCGTTGCAGATCACGACGACGCGCAGGTCGTGGCCGGTGGCCTCGGGGAGGCGGTGGCTGCCCTGCGGATCGAGGCGCCACTCCAGCTCGTTGCGCTCGACGACGAGGGCGCCGGGAATCAGGCCGTCGCGTGCGCGCAGGGCCGCGTACCGGATGTCCACCAACAGCGCCTCACCGCGCCGGGCGGCCTCGTACGCCTCGCCTGCCCCGACCCGCCGGTAGCCGGCGCGGACCCGCTCCAGCAACGCGTCGATACCCACCCGCTCCTCGCTCACTGCCAGTCCTCCGGGCGCTCGACCTGCTCCAGGCGCAGGACCGGGCCGCTGCGGCTGTAGCGGCGGATCTGCGGAAGGGGCGGGTAGTAGGCGTGCACGGAGATCGCGTGCCGGTCGGGGGAGTCGTTGAGCACCTCGTGGACGTGGTGGCGGCCGAAGGCGCGGCCCTGGCCGGCCGGCAGCCGGCGTTCCCGGTCCACGCCCTCGGTGAGTTCCAGGGTCTTCCAGCCGTCGGTGGGCAGCCGCGCGGCGAGCGAGTTCTCCTTGAGCTCACCCGAGGCGGTCACGAAGGCGCCGACGGAGTCGGCGTGGTCGTGCCAGCCGGTGCCCGTGCCGGGCGGCCAGCCGATCAGCCAGGCCTCGCTGCCCCGGGGGCCCTCCAGCCGCACCCAGGTGCGGCCCTCCGGATCGAGCGGAAGCGAGGCGATCAGCTCGGCGTCGGCGGCCGTGCGCCGGACGAATTCCAGGAGGTCGGCCTGGGTGGGAGCGGAGACAGCGGGGGACGCGGAAGGAGACGCGGAAGGGGACGCGGAAGGGGACACAGACATGGATACCGTCCTGAAGAGGGTTCGCGACGGGCACGCGGCGGCCCGGAAGCGGCGCGCGCCGGAAGAAGGGATGCGAATTCAGCAGGACGGGCGACACACGCAGCCCGCATAGCGGACGAGGTCCATATGGACCCTCCGCCACAGGCGCACACAGGTGTCGATCACGATCCGGAGTACACCATGCCGGTGCGAACCGGTCAACTCGCTGTCACTATGCGGACGCACGGTCACAGCGGGCACGCGGGCGGGTCCGGTCAGCGGGAGCCGGCCGAAGCGTCCGCTCCGGTTTCCGCGCCGGCCTGAGCCGCCGGGCCGCCCAGCGTGGCCTGCGCCGCCGCGTACAGGTCGTCGGGGCGCGCCCCGTTCAGCGCGGTGACGAGGTGTCCGTCCGGGCGTACCAGGAGCACCGTGTGCGCGGCGGCCCCCGGGTAACTCTCGGCGACGAGCAGCTCGGCGGGGTGCGGCAGCGCCGCCACCGCGGCGGCGAGCCGGGGCATGATGCCGGCGCTCATCCAGTGCCGGCGCTCCCACACCCCCGTGCCCGGCGCGATCAGCACCGCGAGCAGCGCGCCGCGGCCGAACCGGTCCCGCAGCCGCACGAACGAGCCGTCCTCCGCCGTGACCCGCACGTCGACGACCTGCGCTCCGGGCGGGGTGGCCACGGGGACCTCGCCCTCCGGCCGCCGGGGTGCGAGCGGCGAGCCGGCGTACGTCCCCGGCGCACCCAGCGGGCCCTGTCCCAGGTGGCCGTCGGCGAGCAGGGCGTCGTGGTTGCGGGCCGAGCCGGGGACGTACGCGCGCAGCCCCCCGCCGCCGCGCAGCAGCGGCAGTGCCTGGTCGGCGGCGCGCAGCCGGGCGGCGACGACCGCGCGCCGCTCCGCCTGGTAACTGTCCAGCAGTGCCTCGTGCGGCCCGTGGTGCCAGGCCACGGCCAGCTTCCAGGCGAGGTTGTCGGCGTCCCTGAGCCCTTCGTCGAGCCCGTGCGTGCCCAGCGCGCCGAGCAGGTGCGCCGCGTCCCCGGCGAGGAACACGCGTCCGACCCGCCAGCGGCGCGCCAGCCGGTGGTGGACCGTGTGGACCCCGGTGTCCAGCAGTTCGTACCAGGGGGTCGCCTCGCCGGTCCAGCCGACGAGGGTCTCCCGGATCCGGGCCAGCAGCAGTTCGGGCGTGACCAGGTCCTTGCCCGGCGGCAGCAGCCAGTCCAGACGCCACACGTCGTCCGGGAGGGGACGTGCGGTGATCTCCCCGGCGAAGGGGCCGGAGGTGCGCCACGGCGGCATCCGGTGCAGCAGGGCCTCGTCCTGCCACGGGAGGTCCGTGCGCAGCGCGGCCACGGCGTGACGTTCCACCGCCGTGCGGCCCGGGAAGCGGATGTCCTGGAGCTTGCGGACGGTCGAGCGCGGGCCGTCGCAACCGACCAGGTAGCTGCCGCGCCACCAGGTGCCCCTGGGGCCGCGGGTGTGGGCCGTCACGCCCGAGGACTCCTGCTCCAGGCCGTCCAGACGGCTGTCCACGGCGACCTCGACGAGGGGTTCGCCGGCGGCGGCCGCGCGCAGGGCCTCCGTCAGGACGTGCTGCGCGATGTGCAGGGGAGAGGCCTCGGCGTCGTCGAACGCGATCTCACGCATCACCTGCTTGCGCCGCACCGACCGCCATCCGGCCCAGCGGGCACCGGCCTCGGTCAGCGGCGCACCGGTGAGGCGTGACACGAGGGCCGCGGTGTCCTCGCGCAGGACGACGGTGCGCGCGGGACGCGGCTCGTCCTTGCCCGGCCCTTCGTCCAGGACGACGCACGGCACCTCTTGGCGCGCCAGCGCCAGGGCGAGCGTGAGCCCGACGGGCCCCGCTCCGACGATGATCACCGGGTCCACGGTGCGGCGCCCCCTGCTCGTGGTGACGTCGTGGATGACGAGGGTGAACAGGAAGGTGGAGCAGGGTGCACGATCACAGAACGTATGCAACCTATTGCCGGTGCTTGCGTCAAGCGACGGAGGCAGTGGCGATCATGCCACTGCCTCCGTGTCCTTCGTTCGAGCCGGCCGGGTGTCAGACGGTGCCCTTGGCACCGGTTCCGTGTGTGCCCCCCACCTCGGCCGCGTTGAGCTCGTCGACCTCGCCGGCGCCGACGACCGCGCCCGTGCCGCGCTTGCTGCGGCGCAGCCTGGCCTCCAGCCAGGAGGCGAAGGAGGTGAGGAGGAAGTTCAGCACGATGAAGATGACCGCGACCACGATGAAGCTGGGGATGACGTTCGCGTAGTTGGCCGCGAGGGTGCTGCGCGTGTTCAGCAGCTCGGTGAACCCGAGCATCACGCCGCCCAGCGCGGTGTCCTTCACGATGACGACCAGCTGGCTGACGATGGCCGGCAGCATCGCCGTGACGGCCTGCGGGAGCAGGATGCTCCGCATCGTCTGGCCCTTGCGCAGGCCGATCGCCATGGCGGCCTCCGACTGCCCCTTGGGCAGGGAGAGGATGCCGGCCCGGACGATCTCGGCGAGGACCGAGGCGTTGTAGAGCACCAGGCCGGTGACGACCGCGTACAGGGGCCGGTCCCCGCTGGCGACGTTCGTGGAGCGGTCGTAGAACTCGTTGGCGAACAGCATCAGCAGCAGCACCGGGATCGCCCGGAAGAACTCGACCACCGCGCCGGCCGGGACGCGCACCCAGCGGTGGTCGGACAGCCGGGCGATGCCGAGGACGGCGCCCAGCGGGAGGGCGATCACCATGGCCAGCGCCGCCGCCTTCAGCGTGTTGCCCAGGCCCGGCAGCAGGTACGTCTCCCAGGCCGCGGACGTGGTGAACGGCTCCCACAGGGACCACTTGAGCTGGCCCTTGTCGTCCATCGTCTGCCAGACCCACCACAGCAGCAGGGCGAGCAGGACGAAGAAGACCACCGAGAGGAGCAGGTTGCGCCGCTTGGCCCTCGGGCCGGGGGTGTCGTAAAGGACGGAGCTCATCGCTTCACCGCCAGTCGCTTGCTCAGCCAACCGAGGATCAGGCCGGTGGGCAGGGTCAGTACCACGAACCCGAAGGCGAAGATCGCGCCGATGAGCAGCGTCTGTGCCTCGTTCTCGATCATTTCCTTCATCAGGAGGGCGGCCTCCGCCACGCCGATCGTGGCCGCCACGGTGGTGTTCTTGGTCAGCGCGATCAGCACGTTGGCCAGCGGTCCGATGACCGAGCGGAACGCCTGCGGCAGCACGACCAGCCGCAGGACCTGGCTGAAGCTCAGTCCGATGGCGCGCGCGGCCTCGGCCTGTCCGACGGGCACCGTGTTGATGCCGGAGCGGATCGCCTCGCAGACGAAGGCCGCGGTGTAGGCGGAGAGGCCGAGCACGGCGAGCCTGAAGTACTTGACCTCGAAGTCGTCGGGTGCGCCCATCGTCACGCCGAAGATGTCGGCGAGGCCGAGCGAGGTGAAGACGATGATGACGGTCAGGGGGATGTTCCGGACGATGTTCACGTAGGCGGTGCCGAACCCGCGCATCAACGGAACCGGGCTGACCCGCATGGCCGCCAGCAGGGTGCCCCAGATCAGGGATCCGACGGCCGAGAAGACGGTGAGCTGCACCGTGACCCAGAAGGCGCCCAGCAGGGTCGGGTCGTCATAGTCTGAAAGAAAGTCGAACACGATCTCCCGCGCTTCCGGGTGTGTGACGTACGTGGCGGACGTGGTGCGCCGCCGCCGGAGAAGGGACGGACGGCGGCGCACCTGCGGATCCCCGCTGTGACCGCGGGGATCCTGCGTCGGCGGAGTCCCGCGTTACTGGACGATCTGGCCGATCTTCGGGGCGGGCTCGTTCTTGTAGCCCGCGGGCCCGAAGTTCTCCTCGACGGCCTTCTTCCAGGAGCCGTCGCTGACCATCTTCTCCAGGGCGTCGTTGATCTTGTTCACGGTCTCGGTGTCGCCCTTCTTCACACCGATGCCGTAGTTCTCGTTGCTGAGCTTCAGACCGGCGAGCTTGAACTGGCCCTTGTACTGCTCCTGCGCGGCGTAACCGGCGAGGATGGAGTCGTCGGTGGTCAGTGCGTCCACGGCGCCGCTCTGCAGAGCGGACAGACACTCCGAGTAGCCGCCGCGCTGGTTCAGCTGGGCCTTCGGCGCGAAGTCGTTCTTGACGTTCTGCGCCGAGGTCGAGCCGGTCACCGAGCACAGCTTCTTGTCGTTCAGGTCCGTCGCCTCGGTGATGTCCGAGTCCTTCTTGACCAGCAGGTCCTGGTGCGCCAGCAGGTAGGGACCGGCGAAGTCGACCTTCTGCTTGCGCTCGTCGGTGATGGAGTAGGTCGCCGCGATGAACTTCACGTCGCCGCGGGACAGCGCGTTCTCGCGGTCGGCGCTCTTGGTCTCGACCCACTCGATCTGGTTCGGCTCGTAGCCCAGTTCCTTGGCCACGTACGTCGCCACGTCCACGTCGAAGCCGGAGAAGGAACCGTCCGGCTCCTTCAGGCCCAGACCCGGCTGGTCGTACTTGATGCCGATCTTGATCTTGTCGCCGCCGCCCGAGCCCGAGCCGCCGTTGTCGCCGCCGTCGTCGCCGCCGCAGGCGGTGGCGGTCAGGGCGAGGACGACAGCGGTGGCGGCCGCGGCGGAAACCTTGCGGAGCTTCATGGTGAACATCCTTTGCCGTGAAGAGAAAGCCGTGTTGCGGGTGACGCGAGCCGTCGCGGACGCGACGGGCGCCTCAGTGGTGCAGGATCTTGGACAGGAAGTCCTTGGCGCGGTCGCTGCGCGGGTTGCTGAAGAACTGGTCGGGCGTGGCCTCCTCGACGATGCGGCCGTCCGCCATGAACACCACGCGGTTCGCGGCCGATCGTGCGAAGCCCATCTCGTGGGTGACGACGATCATGGTCATGCCGTCGCGGGCGAGCTGCTGCATGACCTCCAGAACCTCGTTGATCATCTCCGGGTCGAGCGCGGACGTCGGCTCGTCGAAGAGCATGACCTTCGGCTCCATGGCCAGGGCCCGCGCGATGGCGACACGCTGCTGCTGGCCGCCGGAGAGCTGCGCCGGGTACTTGTCGGCCTGCGCGGCCACGCCGACCCGGTCGAGCAGGGCACGGGCCCGCTCCTCGGCCGCCTTCTTGTCCTTCCTGCGGACCTTGACCTGGCCCAGCGTCACGTTCTCGAGCACGGTCTTGTGCGCGAAGAGGTTGAAGGACTGGAAGACCATCCCGACGTCGGCCCGCAGCCGCGCCAGTTCCCTGCCCTCGGCGGGCAGCGGCTTGCCGTCGATGGTGATCGTGCCGGAGTCGATCGTCTCCAGGCGGTTGATGGTGCGGCACAGGGTGGACTTGCCGGACCCGGAAGGTCCGATCACGACGACGACTTCACCGCGGGCGATGGTCAGGTTGATGTCCTGGAGAACGTGCAACGCGCCGAAGTGCTTGTTGACGCTCTTCAGGACGACCAGATCGCCGGTCGCGGCCACGTCTTCCTTGGCCACCGATACTTCGGTCATCGCTCTCAGGCTCCGTCCTCCTCGGTTTCGGAGGACAGTAGTAACCCTCTACGACCTGCGTCATTACTCTTGAGGGGAATCTGAGCATCACGATCCGATAGCAATCGGATACGTGTCGTAGCACTTATGAGCAGGGCTCATATCGGCCGGATAACGGTAGCGGCGCGCAACCGGAACCCTCTTGACGCCGTCCTCGTCCATCAGCGTCACTGCACAAGGTGCACGCGCGCGTGCACGCGTTTTTGTACACAGCCAGATCGTACGGCCGATGAACCGAAGGGGGCCCGGATGAGACTGCTGCTCGTCGAGGACGACAACCATGTCGCAGCAGCTCTGTCGGCGGTTCTGGCGCGGCACGGCTTCGACGTCACCCACGCGCGCAGCGGTGAGGAGGCCCTCCAGGCCCTCGTCCCCGAAGGCGACGGCTTCGGCGTCGTCCTCCTCGACCTGGGCCTGCCCGACCAGGACGGATACGAGGTCTGCGGCAAGATCCGCAAACGCACCAGCACCCCGGTGATCATGGTCACCGCACGCTCCGACGTGCGCTCGCGCATCCACGGCCTCAACCTCGGCGCCGACGACTACGTGGTGAAGCCGTACGACACCGGAGAGCTGCTCGCCCGGATCCACGCCGTCAGCCGGCGCACCGTCCACGAGGACGCTCCGGGCGGCGGCGAGAACGAGCTGCGCCTCGGCCCCGTGCGCATCGAACTGCCGACACGCCAGGTCAGCGTCGACGGGATGGCCGTCCCGCTCACCCGCAAGGAGTTCGACCTGCTCGCCCTGCTGGCCCAGCGACCCGGGGTGGTCTTCCGCCGGGAGCAGATCATCAGCGAGGTGTGGCGCACCAGCTGGGAGGGGACCGGGCGCACCCTGGAGGTGCACGTCGCCTCCCTGCGCGCCAAACTGCGCATGCCCGCCCTCATCGAGACCGTGCGCGGCGTCGGCTACCGGCTCGTCGCCCCCACCGGGTAGCGGGGCAGGGTGCGCACACGCCTCCTCCCGCTGCTCATCGTCCTGATGGCGGCCGTACTGCTCGCGCTCGGCATCCCGCTCGCCGTCAGCCTGGCCGGTGCCCAGCAGCAGAAGGTCGTCGTCGACCGGATCGACGACACGGCACGCTTCGCGGCCCTCGCCCAGTTCGTCACCGACTCGCCCGGCGCCTCCCCGGGGACGGTCGAGGACGAGCGCAGGGCGATCCTGGAGAGCGAGCTGCGCAGCTACCACGAGGTCTACGGCATCCGCGCCGGTGTCTTCTACCGCACCGACGCCCCCATGGCCCAGGCTCCGAGGACCTGGTTCCTGCCCGAGGAGGGCGAGGTGCGCGACGCCTTCGAGGAGTCGCTGCTGAGCCGGCGCAGCCACGACCCCGAGCAGGTCTGGCCCTGGCAGCGGCGCACCCTCGTGGTCGCCTCGCCGGTCATCCGGGACGGGGACGTCGTCGCGGTCGTGGTCACCGACTCGCCCACGGACCAGATGCGCTCCCGCACCCTGCGCGGCTGGCTGGTCATCGGCGCGGGCGAGATCGCCGCGATGCTGCTGGCCGTCGGTGCCGCGCTGCGGCTGACCGGGTGGGTGCTCAGGCCCGTCCGGATCCTGGACGCCACCACGCACGACATCGCCACCGGGCGGCTGAAGTCCCGGGTCGCGGTGGCGAGCGGACCGCCGGAACTCAGAAGGCTGGCCCGGTCGTTCAACGAGATGGCCGACAACGTGGAGAACGTGCTGGAGCAGCAGCGCGCCTTCGTCGCCGACGCCTCGCACCAGCTGCGCAACCCGCTCGCGGCGCTGCTGCTGCGCATCGAGCTGCTCGCCCTCGAACTGCCCGAGGGCAACGAGGAGATCGCCTCGGTCCAGGCCGAGGGCAAACGCCTCGCGCAGGTGCTCGACGACCTGCTCGACCTGGCGCTGGCCGAGCACACCGAGCCCGATCTGAGGGTCACCGACATCGGAGCCCTCACCGCCGAACGCGTCGCGGCCTGGTCCCCGACCGCCCGGGCCAAGGGCGTACGGCTGCTGGGCGACTGCCCGCCCACCACCGCGTGGGCCGACCCGGTCGCCCTGTCCAGCGCGCTGGACGCGGTCATCGACAACGCGGTGAAGTTCACGCCCGGGGGCGGGACCGTCGAGGTCACCGTCGCCTCCGACGGCGGCACCTCCACCGTCGTCGTCACCGACCACGGCCCCGGGCTCACCGACGAGGAACTGGCCCGCGTCGGCGACCGCTTCTGGCGCAGCGGCCGCCACCAGAACGTCAAGGGCTCCGGCCTCGGCCTGTCCATCTCGCGGACGCTGCTCGCGGCGGGCGGCGGCTCGATCGCGTTCGACCACCACGAGCCGCACGGGCTGAAGGTGACGGTGGCGGTGCCGAGGTCGGCGCCGTGATCCGAGACGCCCGCCCCGGGACGCCCGGCCCGCCGCCCGCTGCGGGACGCCCTACGGCTTGACCGAGCGGTAGTAGCGCTGCGCGCCCCTGTGCAGCGGGAGCGGATCGGTGTAGATGGCCGTGCGGACGTCGACCAGCTGGGCGGAGTGGACCTGCTCGCCGATGCGGTCCCTGCTCTTGATCACCACGCGGGTCAGCCACTCGGTGAGCCGCGGATCCACGTCCTCGCGCGTCACCAGCAGGTTGGACACCGCCAGCGTCGGCACGGACTCGCCGTTCTGGACGGTCTTGTACGCAGACTCGGGCATGTTGGTGGCGCGGTAGTACCGCGTGGCACCCCCTTGCTCGTGCAGCTCGGCGACCAGGGCGGCGTCGATCGGCACGAACCGGAAGGCGGACTTCTCGGCGAGCCGCTCCAGGCCGCTCGTGGGCAGCCCGCCCGACCAGAAGAACGCGTCGAGGCCGTGCCCCAGCCGCTTGGGCCCGGTGTCGATGCCGTCCGACGAGGGCGTGATGTCCTTCTCCGGATCGATGCCGGCCGCCCTGAGCACCCTGTTGGCGATCAGCCGCACCCCCGAGTCGGGCAGCCCTATGGCCACGCGCTTGCCCCGCAGGTCCGAGACGGAGCGGACGTCGGAGTCCGGCGGCACGACGAGCTGGACGTAGTCGTCGTAGAGACGGGCGACACCGCGCAGCCGGTCGGCGCCGGGACCGCCGTCGAGCCGGTACGTCTCGACCGCGTCGGCCGCGGCGATGGTGAAGTCGGCCCCGTCGGTGGCCACGCGCCTGACGTTCTCCTGCGAGCCCGCGCTGGTCTGCAGCTTCACCCTCAGGTCGGGCATGTCCTTGTGGAGCTCGGTGCGCAGCAGTTCGCCGTACTTCTGGTAGACCCCCGAGAGGGTGCCCGTACTGAACCTGATCGGCCCGCCCGGCGGCTCCTCGCCCCAGGGCGGCAGCCACCACAGCAGCAGCCCGAGCGCCACGACGGCGGCGGCCGCGCCCTGCACCACCCGGCGTCCGCCGATACGGGACAACACCATGGACATGCGCGAGATCCTGCCAGCTCGTGCGCCGCGCTGACCAGGCAGGGGCGTCGCGGATGCCTCGGGGAGGAGCGTCGCGAGCCGGTGAAGGCGCTGCAGGAGGGGGTGGCTACAGTCGCCGCATGAGCTCCTCGCCCGCCGACCTGGTCCGTGCCTTCCACCTCGCCTTCGGGCTGGACGTCCGCGAGACGCCGGCCGAGGTGCCGCCGGAACTGGCCGCGCACCGCGGCGAGCTGCTCGCCGAGGAGGCCGCGGAGGTCGCCGAGGTGGCGGTCGGCGGCCCGCTCGACAGGCTCGCGCACGAACTGGCCGACGTCGTCTACGTGGCGTACGGCACGGCTCTCGTGCACGGCATCGACCTCGACGAGGTGATCGCCGAGATCCACCGCTCCAACATGACCAAACTGGGCCCCGACGGCCAGGTCGCCCGCCGCGCCGACGGCAAGGTCCTCAAGGGCGAGCACTACGAGGCGCCGGACGTGTCCGGCGTACTGCGGCGGCAGGGGTGGGTACCGGGCGGGGGCGCCTGACAGACGCCGGGCCGGTGCGCAGGTCAAAGAGGACGAGGAAGACCGCGGTGCGAAGAGGCCGCGGTCACCGAGGGCCGCACCTCCAAGGAGAGCGGCGAACTCCTCCTCGTCAGCGCGCGGACCGCCGGGCGCCACCGCGCCGGCTTCCCGCAGGGACCCGGCAGGCGCGACCGCCCGCAACTCGTCCGGCGCGCGATCCGCGCGGGCCTGACCGGACCGTGAGGCCGCGGGCCCGGTCGTCCACGGGCGGCCCGGGCCACTCCCGCGGACCGCCTACCCTTGTCCCCATGAGCAGCATCGACCGGAGCCAGTCAGTGGGCGGCACACGCACGTACGAGGTACGCACCTACGGGTGCCAGATGAACGTCCACGACTCCGAGCGATTGGCCGGACTGCTGGAGGACGCCGGCTACGTGCGCGCCCCCGAGGGCTCGGACGGCGACGCCGACGTCGTCGTCTTCAACACCTGCGCGGTCCGCGAGAACGCCGACAACAAGCTCTACGGCAACCTCGGCCACCTCGCCCCGAAGAAGGCCAGGCGGCCCGGCATGCAGATCGCGGTCGGCGGCTGCCTGGCGCAGAAGGACCGCGACACCATCGTGAAGCGCGCGCCCTGGGTGGACGTCGTCTTCGGCACGCACAACATCGGCAAGCTGCCCGTCCTGCTGGAACGCGCGCGCGTGCAGCAGGAGGCGCAGGTCGAGATCGCCGAGTCGCTGGAGGCGTTCCCGTCCACGCTGCCCACCCGCCGGGAGAGCGCCTACGCGGCCTGGGTCTCCATCTCCGTCGGCTGCAACAACACCTGCACCTTCTGCATCGTCCCGGCGCTGCGCGGCAAGGAGAAGGACCGCCGCCCCGGCGACATCCTCGCCGAGATCGAGGCCCTGGTCGCCGAGGGCGTCTCGGAGGTCACGCTGCTCGGCCAGAACGTCAACGCCTACGGCTCCGACATCGGCGACCGCGAGGCGTTCAGCAAGCTGCTGCGCGCCTGCGGGACCATCGAGGGACTGGAGCGCGTGCGCTTCACCTCCCCGCACCCGCGCGACTTCACCGACGACGTCATCGCCGCCATGGCCGAGACGCCGAACGTGATGCCGCAGCTGCACATGCCGCTCCAGTCCGGCTCGGACGCGGTCCTGAAGGCCATGCGCCGTTCCTACCGCCAGGAGCGGTACCTCACCATCATCCGCAAGGTGCGCGAGGCCATCCCGCACGCGGCGATCACCACCGACATCATCGTGGGCTTCCCCGGCGAGACCGAGGAGGACTTCGAGCAGACGCTGCACGTGGTGCGCGAGGCGCGGTTCGCACAGGCCTTCACCTTCCAGTACTCCAAGCGCCCGGGCACCCCGGCCGCCGAGATGGACGGCCAGATCCCCAAGAAGGTCGTCCAGGAGCGCTACGAGCGTCTGGTCGCCCTCCAGGAGGAGATCTCCTGGGAGGAGAACAAGAAGCAGGTCGGCCGCACCCTGGAGCTGATGGTCGCCGAGGGCGAGGGCCGCAAGGACGACACCACCCACCGCCTCTCCGGCCGCGCCCCCGACAACCGCCTGGTGCACTTCACCAAGCCGGACCAGGAGGTCCGCCCCGGTGACGTGGTGACGGTCGAGGTCACCTACGCCGCCCCGCACCACCTCCTCGCCGAGGGGCCCGTGCTGGACGTGCGGCGCACGCGCGCGGGCGACGCCTGGGAGAAGCGCAACGCCGCCGAGAAGGCCCAGCCGGTGGGCGTGATGCTGGGCCTGCCGAAGATCGGCGCGCCCGAGCCGCTGCCGGCCGTGGCGAGCGGCTGCGGCTGCGACTGACGTCGGACACCGGCGGGAAGGCTTCCCCCATGCCGTACAGCGTGGAGTTCACCGAGCGCGCGGCACGCGTGCGGGACAGCCTGCCCGCCGACCGGCGCGACGTGCTGGAGCGCGGCCTGGCGATACTCGTCACCGACCCGCGCCACAAGCTGTCGCACGCCGTCGGTGACGACGAGTCGACCCGCGGGATAGCCCTCTCGCGCAACCTCTTCGTCGAGTACGTCATCAGTGACGGCAAGCTGGTGGTGCTCGTCCTGACCGTGATCGATCTGACGGACGTACTGATCGAGGACTGAGGGGCGAGCCCACGAGGGGGGACCGCGGGCGGGCCGCGACGGAGGACCGGGGCAGCCCGCGACGGTAGTGGGGGCAGGCAGGGCGCGACGAGGACCGACGGCGAACCGCGGCACCGCTCCGGGTTACCCTGCCGATCATGCTTGTCGCCGCCGCAGTGTGCCCCTGCCCGCCCGTGCTCGTGCCCGAGGTCGCCGCGGGCGCCGCACCCGAGCTGGACGCCGCGCGTGCCGCGTGCACGGACGCGCTGGGCGTGCTCGCCGCGGCCCGGCCCGACCGGCTCGTGGTCGTCGGCCCCGCGCGGGGCACGGGGCCGACGACCTACCCGGAGGGGACGCCGGGCTCGTTCCGCGACTTCGGCGTACACCTCGACGTGCGTCTGGGCGCGGACCGGGGCACGGGGGACCGGCGGCGGCTGCCGTACGCCTTCGCCGTGGCCGCGTGGCTGCTGGAACGGACCGGGTGGGCCGACGCCCCGATCGAGGGACTCGGCGTGGGGGAATCCCTCGCGCCCGAGCGGTGCGAGGAGATCGGCAGGGAGACCGGCGGGCGGGCCGGGCGGGTGGCACTGCTGGTGATGGGCGACGCCAGCGTGTGCCGCACGCTCAAGGCACCGGGGTACCTCGACGAGCGGGCGGCGCCCTTCGACGCGGAGGTGGCGCGCGCGCTCGGTACGGCGGACCTGGCCGCCCTGAGGGCACTGGACACCGGTCTGGCCCGCGAACTCGGGGTGTCCGGCCGGGCCCCCTGGCAGGTCCTCGCGGGCGCCGCCGAGGGCACGGCGCTCAAGGGCACCCTCCTCTACGAGGACGCGCCCTACGGGGTGGGGTACGTCGTGGCCGCCTGGTCCTGACGCCGGGCCCGGCCCCCGCGTCGGGCAAACGGCGGACGGCCGGGGAGCCGTCGTGCTCCGCGGCCGTCCGCCGATGTGCCGTTCAGGAAACGGGCGGTGGCGCGGCCGGAGGCGTGGTGCCGCCCGTGCCCGGCCCGGTGCCGCCCTGGTGCGCGAGTCGCTCCACGGCCTCCTTGGCCCTGCCCGTGCCTTTCCGGATCTTGTCGCTGTACTTGCCCTTGGTCCTTTTGTCGACGGCCTGCGCGGCCCTGTCGAGGCCGTGCCGGATCTTCCCCTCGTGCCGCTGCGCGAGGTGGGAGATCCGGCCCTTCGCCGGGCCCAGCTTGGTCTTCACGCTGTCCAGGAGACCCATGGTTCACCTTCCCGCGGGGCGGTCATGTACGGGCGCCCTCGCCGGCCTCGTTGCCGGCCGCCTTCGCGGTGGACTGCTGCTTCGGGATGTCGACGCCCTCGGTCCCGGTGGCCCCCGTCGCCGCCGGCTCCGCCGCGTCCGGCGCACCGGCCGGCCTCTTCGTCTCCGCAGTCTCCGCAGCCTCCGCCTTCTCGGCCGTGCCGGTCCCGGCTTCCGGCGCGTCGGCCCGGGCCTCGGCGGCCGGCGCCTCCTCCGTGGCCTTCGGCCTACGGAAAAGCCGTGCAAAAATGCCCATATCAGCTCCAACGTTACTCGTGCGGGCGAAATCCCGCGTCAGCCGGTGCGTCCGTTTGCGCCGCCCGGGTCCCCGCCCCGGGATCCGGCGGCGGGGGTCTCGCAGCGGGCAACGACCCCCGGTGTCCGCCGTCACGTAACTCGTTCGAGACCGTGGTGGGAGGTTTGCGAGACTGGGGCGGTGAGCAGCGCACCCCCCGCCCCCCGTGTCATCGCCGTCGTCGGACCGACCGCGGCCGGAAAGTCCGATCTGGGTGTTTTCCTGGCCCGGCAGCTCGGCGGCGAGGTCGTCAACGCCGACTCCATGCAGCTCTACCGAGGGATGGACATCGGCACCGCCAAGCTGACGCCCGAGGAGCGCGGCGGCGTCCCGCACCACCTCCTGGACGTCTGGGACGTGACCGTCACGGCGTCCGTCGCCGAGTACCAGCGGCTCGCCCGGGAGCGGATCGACGCCCTGCTCGCCGAGGGACGCTGGCCGATCCTGGTCGGCGGCTCCGGCCTGTACGTCCGCGGGGCCGTCGACAACCTGGAGTTCCCCGGCACCGACCCCGAGGTGCGGGCCCGGCTGGAGGAGGAGCTCGCGCTGCGCGGCTCCGGGGCGCTGCACGCCCGCCTGGCCGCCGCCGACCCCGAGGCCGCGCGGGCCATCCTGCCGAGCAACGGCCGCCGCATCGTCCGCGCCCTGGAGGTCATCGAGCTCACCGGCAAGCCCTTCACCGCCAACCTCCCCGGGCACGACTCCGTCTACGACACCCTCCAGATCGGCGTCGACGTGGCCCGCCCCGAGCTGGACGAGCGCATCGCGCGCCGGGTGGACCGGATGTGGGAGGCGGGTCTCGTCGAGGAGGTGCGCGCACTGGAGGCGCAAGGGCTGCGCGAGGGGCGTACGGCGTCGCGCGCGCTCGGCTACCAGCAGGTACTCGCGGCGCTCGCCGGGGAGTGCACCCTGGAGGAGGCACGGGCCGAGACCGTGCGTGCCACCAAACGCTTCGCGCGCCGCCAGGATGCGTGGTTCAGGCGCGATCCGCGGGTGCACTGGTTGAGTGGGGCCGCGGCGGACCTCACGGAACTTCCCCGGCTTGCGCTGTCGTTGGTCGAACGACCGGTTACAGCCTGATCACGTCATGGCATCGGGACGCCCAGGCCGACATCCGGGCCTGTCGTGCCGTGCCATCATCGAGCTTCGATCGACCAAGTGGAGTCCTAGTTGGGAGGGCGCGTGGCGATGGAGGCCGGCCCTCGCGACACCGCACGAAGCACTGAACCCGTCGCCCCCGACCGCGGCGAACCGGAGCCGGGCGCGGACGGCCTCATGCCGGACGGCCCGGACGAGACGCAGGGCGGTGTGACCGCCGACGGCCCCGAGCCCGAGGAGATGTTCGCGGGCGGCGAGGAGGTCGAGGTCGAGCTGCGCCCGCAGCGCAGGCTGCGCATCTGGCAGCTCGCTCCCATCGTCGGCCTGGCCGCGGTGGGCTCCCTGATGTTCGCCTTCCCGCTCGCCTTCGACTTCGGCGACAGCGGGGCCGTGATCGCCATGCTGGGACTGCTGATCTGCTCCTGCGCGGCCGGCTGGGGCATGATGGCCGCCCGCCGGGTGGGCTACACCTGGCCGGGCCTGCCGCAGCGCGGCTCGGGCCGCCGCCCGGACTGGCGGGTGGTGCTCGCCTACGCCCTGGTGGTGGTCGTCGTGGTGGTGCTCGCCGTCTGGCGCGTGGCACGTCTGCGCTGACCGGCGCCCGGCCGGGACGGGCTGTCGGACCCACCCCGTACGATCGAGGAATGAGCACGCGGATCGCCTTCCTCAAGGGTCACGGCACCGAGAACGACTTCGTGATCGTCCCGGACCCCGAGAACGCCGTCGACCTGTCCCCGGCCGCCGTCGCCACCCTGTGCGACCGCCGCGCGGGCATCGGCGGTGACGGGCTGCTGCACGTGGTGCGGTCCGCCGCGCACCCCGAGGCCCGGCACATGGCGGCCGAGGCGGAGTGGTTCATGGACTACCGCAACGGCGACGGCTCGATCGCGGAGATGTGCGGCAACGGGGTGCGGGTGTTCGCGCGCTACCTCCAGCGCGCCGGACACGTGTCCGAGGGGGACACCGCGGTGGCCACGCGCGGGGGCGTGAAGACCGTGCACATCGCCAAGCCCGGAGCCGGCGGCTCCGCCGAGGGCGACATCACCGTCGGCATGGGCAAGGCGCTGCTCCCCGAGGGGGACGTGACGGTCGGCGTCGGCGGACGCAGCTGGCCCGCGCGCAACGTGAACATGGGCAACCCGCACGCGGTGGCCTTCGTGGACGACCTGGCGCACGCGGGCGACCTGCTCTCCCCGCCGCGGTTCAGCCCGGCCGCCGCCTACCCGGACGGGGTCAACGTCGAGTTCGTGGCCGACCGCGGCCCGCGGCACGTGGCGATGCGCGTGCACGAGCGCGGCTCCGGCGAGACCCGCTCGTGCGGCACGGGCGCGTGCGCGGTCGCCGTGGCCGCCGCCCGCCGCGACGGCCTCGACCCGGCGGTCACCGGCACCCCCGCGACGTACACCGTGGACGTCCCCGGCGGCACCCTGGTCATCACCGAACGCCCCGACGGCGAGATCGAGATGACCGGCCCCGCGGTGATCGTCGCCGAAGGCGAGATCGACGCGGAGTGGCTGGTACACGCGGCCCGCGGCCAGGTCTGAGGTCCGGCGGACGACGGTATTTCCCCACCACATGGCCAAAAACTGCGGTATGCCGCAGGACATGCGACGTGAAAACGTAAACCTCCGGGCCTTCGCTCGAATGGGTGATCCGTTTCACGCTGGGCGAGAGGCGGTCAGCCGCTCGTGATGGGCTCGGTAGCATCAAGCACCGGCCCGGACGGGGGACCGACACCACCCCTGGAGCCGTGTCCGCCCTGGGGCACCCCGTCCGCCGGTCCACGCAGCCGGAGGTGCCCATGAGTGCGGAGGCCACGAATCCCGCGACCCCAGGCCCGGTGGCAGGCACCGCGTCAGGGCCTGTCACCCCGACCGCGCCGCGCAGGAAGGCCCGCCCCCGGCTCGACCTGCGCCGCCTGGGCCGCGCCGCGCTGCTCGGCGCCGCGAGCCGCGGCCGCCTGCCCGACGCCATCGGCCACGTCGTCGAGGCCCACCGCGCCCACCACCCCGACGCCGACCTCGAACCCCTGCGCCGCGCCTACGTCCTGGCCGAGTCCTCGCACCGCGGCCAGATGCGCAAGAGCGGCGAGCCGTACATCACGCATCCGCTCGCCGTGACGCTGATCCTGGCCGAACTCGGCGCGGAGACCACCACGTTGACGGCCTCGCTGCTGCACGACACCGTCGAGGACACGGACGTGACGCTCGATCAGGTCGGCGAGCAGTTCGGCGAGGAGGTGCGCTACCTCGTCGACGGCGTCACCAAGCTGGAGAAGGTCGACTACGGAGCCGCCGCCGAGCCCGAGACCTTCCGCAAGATGCTCGTCGCCGCCGGCAACGACGTCCGCGTGATGTCGATCAAACTCGCCGACCGGCTGCACAACATGCGCACCCTCGGCGTGATGCGTCCGGAGAAACAGGAACGCATCGCCAAGGTGACCCGGGACGTCCTCATCCCGCTCGCCGAACGCCTCGGCGTGCAGGCGCTCAAGACCGAGCTGGAGGACCTCGTCTTCGCGATCCTGCATCCCGAGGAGTACGAGCGCACCCGGGAGCTGATCGCCGAGAACGCCGGCCGCGCGGACGACCCGCTCGCCGAGGCCGCCGACGAGGTGCGCACGGTCCTCAAGGAGGCCGACATCCCGGCCGACGTCATGATCCGGCCGCGCCACTTCGTCTCCGTGCACCGCGTCTCCCGCAAGCGCGGCAGGCTGCGCGGCGCCGACTTCGGCCGCCTGCTGGTGCTCGTCAGCGAGGACGCCGACTGCTACGCGGTCCTCGGCGAACTGCACACCTGCATGACGCCCGTCGTCTCGGAGTTCAAGGACTTCATCGCCGTACCGAAGTTCAACCTGTACCAGTCGCTGCACACCGCCGTGGCGCGCAGGGGCGACGGCCAGGTGGTCGAGGTCCTGATCCGCACCCACCAGATGCACAAGGTCGCCGAGGCCGGCGTCGTCGCCCTGGGCAACCCGTACGCGCCCGCGCCCGACGACCCGGCGGACGGCGAGCGCGCCGACCCCACCCGGCCCGGCTGGCTCTCCCGGCTGCTCGAATGGCAGCGCGCCGCACCCGACCCCGACACGTTCTGGTCCACGCTGCGCGAGGACCTCGCCCAGGACCGGGAGATCGCCGTCTTCCGGCCCGACGGCGGCACGCTCGGCCTGCCCGAGGGCGCCACCTGCGTGGACGCCGCGTACGCGCAGTACGGCGAGGACGCGCACGCGTGTATCGGCGCCCGCGTCAACGGCCGGCTGGCAACCCTGAGCACCGTCCTGAAGGACGGCGACACCGTCCAGCTCCTCATGGGCCAGGACCCCGCCTCCGGGCCCTCCAGGGAGTGGCTGGAGCACGCCCACACGCCCGCCGCCCGGATCGCCATCCAACGCTGGCTGACGACCCATCCGGCGCAGGGTGAGACCCCCGAGGACGAGGTCCCCGAGGGGGAGGAACCCGCCTCCGCCCGCCGGCCGGCCGTCGAGGCGTCCGCCCCGGGGGCCGCACCCGCCCGCCCCGCCCCCGAGAACGTCCTCGTCGACCGGCCCGGCGCGACCGTGCGGCTCGCCGGCTGCTGCACGCCCGTACCGCCCGACGAGGTCACCGGCTTCGCCGTGCGCGGGGGAGTGGTCACCGTGCACCGCGTCGAGTGCTCCACGGTGGCGCGCATGAAGGACGCGGGGCGCGCGCAGGTCGGCGTGCGCTGGGGCGACACCGCCGAATGCCGGGTCGCACTGGTCGCCGAGTCGTTCGTCCGGCCCCATCTGCTCGCCGACCTCACCGAGGCGATGGCCCTGGAGGGCGCCGAGATCGTCTCCGCGACGGTGGAACCGCCCACCCGGCAGCAGGTGCGCCACACGTACACCGTCCAGCTACCGGACGCCGCCCACCTGCCCGCCCTCATGCGCGCCATGCGCAACGTGGCCGGTGTGTACGACGTGAGCCGGGCCCAGCCGCAGCCGGGCGCCTGACCCGGCACCCGGCGCAGGACCCGGTCCCCGGTTCGGGTGGGCCCGGCGCGCGTCGCCGCCGTGACGCACGCACGCGCTGGTAGCCGTGGGGCCATGCTGCTGACCCCTCACTCCCCGGCCCCTCGTGCCCAGGCCCCCCGCGCCCGCCGCCGCAGGGTGGTCGCGGCGCTGCTGGCCTCCGCCGTCTCCGTCTGCCTCGTCGCCGCGAGCGCCCCGGCGGTCCCGCTCGGCGTCGGCGACCGCCTCTTCCCCTACCTGGGCAACCCCGGATACGACGTGGCGTCGTACGATCTCGCCCTCACCTACCGCGGCACCAACACCCAGCCCCTCCAGGCCGTCACCACCATCGACGCCCGGACGACGGCCGGCCTGGACCGCGTCAACCTCGACTTCGCCCACGGCACGGTCCACTCGGTCGAGGTCGACGGCGAACCCGCCTCCTTCGGCAGCGCCGGCGAGGACCTGGTGATCACCCCGCGGAAGCCGCTGCCCGAGGGCCGGCGGATGCGGATCACGGTGCGGCACACCAGCGACCCCGTCCCGCCGAAGGACCGCGAAGGGGGCTGGGTGCGCACCGCCGACGGCCTCGCCATGGCCAACCAGGCCGACGCCGCCCACCTGGTGTTCCCGTGCAACGACCACCCCTTCGACAAGGCGCTCTTCACCATCCGGGTCACCGCGCCCGACGGCCACACCGCCGTCGCCAACGGCCTGGCGACCGACGTGCGCAGGGCCGGCGGAACGACCACCTGGACCTACCGGACACGGCACCCCATGGCCACCGAGCTCACCCAGGTGTCCATCGGCCGCTCCACCGTCCTGCACCGCACCGGCCCCCACGGGCTGCCCGTCCGGGACGTCGTGCCCACCGGGCACCGCGCCGCGCTCGAACCCTGGCTGGAGAAGACGCCCGACCAGATCGCCTGGATGGAGGAGAAGGCCGGCCGCTACCCCTTCGAGACGTACGGCCTGCTCGTGGCCGACGCCTCCACCGGCTTCGAACTCGAGACGCAGACGCTCTCCCTCTTCGAGCGGGAGCTGTTCACCGACCCGTCCCACCCCCGGTGGTACGTCGAGTCGATCATGGTCCACGAACTGGCCCACCAGTGGTTCGGCAACAGCGTCAGCCCCCGCACCTGGTCCGACCTGTGGCTCAACGAGGGGCACGCCACCTGGTACGAGGCCCTGTACGCGGAGGAGAAGGCGGGCAAGCCGCTGCACGAGCGCATGAGGGCCGCCTACGCCGCCTCCGACCGCTGGCGCGCGGCCGGCGGACCGCCCGCGGCCCCCAAGGCGCCGAAGCCCGGCCAGAAGATCGGCCTCTTCCGGCCGAACGTGTACGACGGTGCCGCGCTCGTGCTGTACGCCCTGCGCCAGGAGATCGGCCGCCCGGCCTTCGAGCGCCTGGAGCGGGCCTGGGTCGCCCTGCACCGGGACGGCACCGCCACGACCGGGGACTTCGTCCGGCTCGCCTCCGACATCACCGGGCGTGACCTGGACGGATTCCTCCGGCCCTGGCTGTACGGCGACAAGACCCCGCCCATGCCCGGCCACCCGGACTGGAAGCCGGCCGCCCCCGGGAAGGCGGCCGTGCGATAACACGATGACGAGACGTGCCGTGCCGTGCGACCATCGTCGGGTCGGCGCGGCACGGGATACGGGAATCTCCCGGGGTACTCGTGCGTTGTGCAGGGTGACGGATCGGCTCCGGCGTCACGGACCAGATCCACAACCGCGTTCCGCTCCGTCGCCGTACAACGGTTTCCCATCTACGTTAAGGATCCAATGACCTCCTCTTCTTCCCCTTCCCAGGACACCAAGCGCCTCGCGCACGCCTACCCCGAAGGTCTTCGGGCCGATGCCCTGATGGAAGAGGACGTCGCCTGGAGCCACGAGATCGACGGAGAGCGGGACGGCGACCAGTTCGACCGCTCCGAGCGTGCGGCCCTGCGCCGCGTGGCAGGCCTCTCCACCGAGCTCGAGGACGTCACCGAGGTCGAGTACCGCCAGCTCCGTCTGGAGCGGGTCGTGCTCGTCGGGGTGTGGACCTCGGGAACCGTGCAGGACGCGGAGAACTCCCTCGCGGAGCTCGCCGCCCTCGCGGAGACGGCGGGCGCCCTCGTCCTCGACGGCGTGATCCAGCGCCGCGACAAGCCCGACGCGGCCACCTACATCGGCTCCGGCAAGGCCGAGGAGCTGCGCGACATCGTCCTCGAAACGGGCGCGGACACCGTCATCTGCGACGGTGAGCTCAGCCCCGGCCAGCTGATCCACCTCGAAGACGTCGTCAAGGTCAAGGTCATCGACCGTACGGCCCTGATCCTGGACATCTTCGCCCAGCACGCCAAGTCCCGAGAGGGCAAGGCGCAGGTCGCGCTCGCGCAGATGCAGTACATGCTGCCGAGGCTGCGCGGCTGGGGCCAGTCGCTGTCCCGGCAGATGGGCGGCGGCAAGGGCGGCGGCCTCGCCACCCGTGGTCCCGGTGAGACCAAGATCGAGACGGACCGGCGGCGGATCCGCGAGAAGATGGCGAAGATGCGCCGGGAGATCGCGGAGATGAAGACCGGCCGCGACATCAAGCGCCAGGAGCGGCGCCGCCACAAGGTGCCCTCCGTCGCCATCGCGGGTTACACCAACGCGGGTAAGTCCTCGCTGCTCAACCGCCTCACGGGCGCGGGCGTACTGGTCGAGAACGCCCTGTTCGCGACCCTCGACCCGACCGTGCGCCGGGCCGAGACCCCGAGCGGCCGGCTGTACACCCTGGCCGACACGGTCGGGTTCGTGCGCCACCTGCCGCACCACCTGGTCGAGGCGTTCCGCTCCACCATGGAGGAGGTCGGGGAAGCCGACCTGATCCTGCACGTGGTGGACGGCTCGCACCCGGTTCCGGAGGAGCAGCTGGCCGCCGTGCGCGAGGTGATCCGGGACGTCGGCGCCACCGACGTGCCCGAGATCGTCGTGATCAACAAGGCCGACCTCGCCGATCCGCTGACGCTCCAGCGGCTGCTGCGGGTGGAGAAGCACTCGATCGCGGTCTCGGCCCGCACGGGCCAGGGCATCGACGAGCTGCTCGCGCTCATCGACAGCGAGCTGCCCCGCCCCTCGGTCGAGATCGAGGCGCTCGTGCCGTACACCCACGGCAAGCTGGTCGCCCGCGCCCACGACGAGGGCGAGGTGATCTCCGAGGAGCACACCCCGGAGGGCACCCTGCTCAAGGTGCGGGTGCACGAGGAACTGGCGGCGGAACTCACGCCGTACGCTCCGGCACCGGCCGCCTGAGCCGTCGCTCCCCAAGCGGCCCGAAGGCCCGCTCCCGTGACACCGGGAGCGGGCCTTCGTCTTCGGCGCGTGTGCGCGGACCGCCGGGCCGGCCCACCGGCCGCCGTGGGTCTCGCTCATGTTCCGGTACAGCGCCTCGGCGTCCCGGCCCCCGCTGATGGGTGCCGGTGTGATGCCGGGTGCGCGGGTGGATGCCCGCAGGGCGTCGCGGAAGGCACCTGCCGACTGCCGGGTGTGTGCCCACCGGCCGGACCATGAGGCGGGCCGGCCGGTACGCGTGCGCCGGTCACCGGCCGGCGCACGCGCCCACGGTCACCGGCCGGCGAACTTCCGGCTGACGGCGTCGTACACGTCCTTGGCCTGCGCGCCCAGGCGCGGGCCGGCCAGCCAGCCCGACGTCACCGGGCCGATCGAGGTGTTGGAGACCAGCGCCGGCCTGCCGTCCGAGCCGGCCGCGACCCAGCCGCCGCCGGACGAACCGGCGGTCATGCTGCAGCCGATGCGGTACATCGTCGGGTCGGACGCGTTGAGCGACAGCCGTCCGGGCCGGCCCTGGCACCGGTGGAGCGTCTCACCGTCGTACGGCGGCGCGGCCGGGTAGCCGATCGCGGTGACGCTCTCCACCTGCGGCACCGGCGGGGCCTCGAAGTCCACCGGCAGGGCCGAACCGACCGTCTCCTCCAGCGACTTGCCGCCGCTGCCCTTCTCCGGCGTCACGTGGATGACCGCGAAGTCGTACGCGGCGCCGTCCCCGCCCGTCGCGCCGCCCCGCTCGATCCACTGGTCGGACGTCTGCGCCCAGTCACCCCACCAGACACCGTAGGGGGCGATCTCCTCCGGAGTGGCGTTCTGCTGTTCCCCGGCCGGCGTGCCCGCGTCGTTGTACGACGGCACGAACGCGATGTTGCGGTACCAGCCGCCCTTCTTCCCGGCGTGCACGCAGTGCCCCGCCGTCCACACCAGGTTGGACCTGCCGGGGTTGGCCGGGTCCTTCACGACCGTCGCCGAGCAGACCATCGTGCCCTCGGGGGAGTCGAAGAACACCTTGCCGGCGGTGGGCGCGTTGGCGTGGTAGGACGGCGGGACGGCCTGGGCCTGGACCGGCTGCGGCGTCGGATCGGTGACCCCCTGGTCACCGGAGAGGTCGCTGTCGTCGACGCCCTGGTCGGCCGGTTCCTCGGCCCCCCGCATCCGGTCCGGGTCCCAGAGCCCTTCGATGATCGGGTTGACGAACTCGTTGGCCTCGCGCAGCCAGTCGTCCCTGTCCCAGTTCTTCCAGGCGCCGTTCCGCCACTTGTCGATGTCGATCCCGTGCTCCCTCAGCCGGTCCTTGAGGTCCTCCGGGATCCGGATCCTGCCGTCCTGGGAGGCGGCGGTGGGGGAGGCCTCGCCGCCCGCCTCGGCGTCGCCCGACCCGCAGGCGGTGGCGGTGAGCGCGAGCGTGGCGGCGAGCGCGACGGCGGCCAGCGCGGGGGAGGTTCCGCGGCGCGCCGTCCTCCCCCGGCGAGTGGTGGACGACGGCCGTATGGGACGCATGATGTGACTCCCCCTGGTGTGGGCGAACGTGGTGCTTGCACCGTGGTCCCGGGCCGGCCCCGCACGGAGCCCGGACCGGTCGCACGGCATCGGGAACGGCACCACACCCTATGCGCTCGCCGTGGGGGACATCCGACGGAACGGCAACGGTTCCGTCACGGCAAGGATCTTGAAACAACCCGTAACCCCGTGAGCGGTCCGCGGTTGGTAGCGGTGGGGTCTGCTGTCGGCGGGCGATCCCCTGTGCCCTGAACCATGCGAGATGTCGGGCCGGCTCACTCCGGACAGTGGGAAGGGCCGTGGGAGGACGGGGAGTCGTGGGCGAATCCGCGTACGGGGGGTACGCCTCCGAGGAGGGCGCGGCGGGGCGTACGGACGACGGAGCCGTCCCGGGGGAGACCGCTGCGGGACCCGCGCCCGAGGTGCGGCGTACGCCCGCGAAGGCCGCCCCGCCGCCCGCCGCCGGCGGGGCGGGAGCCGGGGCCGCAGCGGCGCACGAGGGGATCCTGCGGCGCCAGTCCGCGCGGGAGTCCGCCGCCCGCACCTACGCCCGGGCCCTGCCGATCGTGCCGGTGCGGGCACGCGGACTGACCATCGAGGGCGCGGACGGCCGCCGTTATCTGGACTGCCTCTCGGGCGCCGGGACGCTCGCCCTCGGCCACAACCACCCGGTCGTGCTGGAGGCGATCCGCAAGGTCATCGACTCCGGCGCACCGCTGCACGTCCCCGACCTGGCGACCCCCGTCGAGGACGCCTTCGTCACGGAGCTTTTCCGCACCCTGCCGCCCGGGCTCGCCGACCGCGCCCGCGTCCGGTTCTGCGGACCGGCCGGCACCGACGCGGTGGAGGCCGCCTTCGAACTCGTCCGGGCCGCGACCGGGCGGACCGGGATGATCGCGTTCACGGGCGCCCACCACGGGACGACCGCCGGGGCGCTCGACGCCTCCGGCGGCGCCCACGGCGTACGGGTCGCCCGCCTGCCCTACCCGCAGGACTACCGCTGCCCGTTCGGCGTCGGAGGCGCACGCGGGGCCGAACTCGCCGCCCGCTGGACCGAGTCCCTCCTCGACGACCCCGGGTCGGGGGTCCCGCTGCCGGCCGGGATGATCGTCGAACCCGTGCAGGGCGAGGGCGGGGTCATCCCCGCGCCCGACGGCTGGCTGCGGCGCATGCGGCAGATCACGGCCGCCCGGTCCGTCCCGCTGATCGCGGACGAGACCCAGACGGGAGTCGGGAGGACCGGCGCCTTCTGGGCCGTGGAGCACAGCGGTGTCACACCCGACGTGATGGTGCTGTCCAAGGCCGTCGGAGGAAGCCTGCCGCTGGCCGTCGTGGTCTACCGCGACGACCTCGACGTGGGGGAACCCGGCGCCCGCGCCGGCACCTTCCGCGGCAACCAGCTCGCCATGGCCGCGGGCACGGCGACGCTCGCCTACGTCCGCGAGAACCGTCTCGCCGAACGCGCGGCCGTCCTGGGCTCCCGGATGCTGTCCCACCTGCGAGAACTCGGCAAGGAGTTCCCCTGTGTGGGAGACGTGCGGGGGCGTGGGCTGATGATCGGGGTCGAACTGGTCGATCCGGAGGGGGAGGCCGCGGACCGCAGGCGGGCGGCCGGCTCCCCGGCCGCCCGCGCGCACGCCGCGGCCCCCGGGGGCGGGGCGCGGACCGCCGCAGCCGCCGCCCCGGCCGACGGACCGGCGGCCCCCGGGACCGACGGGGCCGGCGGCGCCCGTACGGGGCCGCAGGCCGGGCCGGACGCCGCGCGCGAGCCTCTCCCCGCCGCTGCCCGGCTCGCCGCAGCCGTCCAGCAGGAGTGTCTGCGACGCGGCCTCATCGTCGAACTCGGCGGGCGCCACGCGAGCGTCGTACGGCTCCTCCCACCGCTGACCATCACCGACGAGCAGGCGGCCGCGGTGCTGGACCGGCTGGCCGACGCGGTGCGGGCGGCGGCCCGCGGGCACACCGGCCGCGAACAGCCGCAACAACCGCTTCGCCCCCGCCGCGCATCCCCGCACCGCGGCAGCCGCACCGGGCGAGCGGGATGAACGGCGGCCGACGTGCGCCCGCGCCGTGGGCGCCTCACGAACGCGGCGGCGCATGCCCACCTCCGCGGCCCCTCTCCGCCCCCGCTTTCCCCCTGCGGCCCCTCCGCGCCCCTGCCCGCTCCGCGGCCCGTCCCGGCGCCTTCTCCGTGGCGCCCCCGGCAGGCCGGACGCCCACCACGAGGACGTCATGACTCCGGCCCGCCACCGCGTGGCCCCACCACCCTTCGAGGAACCGTCTTGACCAGCACCCCCGCACCCGACGACCGCGCCCCCACACAGCCCCGCCGATCCGGGGACGCACAGGAGCCCGACCGGCCGGCGGGCCCAGCGGTCCCCCGGCAGGGGGCCACCACAGCGGACGCCGAACGCATGCCGGCCACCGCCACCGACCTGCTGGACCACCCCGACCCGCACATCGCGGCCCAGGCAGCGGCCGTGGAGAACCTGTTGCGCTGCTGGGTGCGCGAGACCGGCACCCCCGCCCCCGACGACGGCCTCCTCCGCATCCCCCTCCCCGCCAGCGGCACGGCCCTCCTCGCCCCCGTCCACTACTGGTCACCGACGGGCTGGCACCGCTTCGGCCTCCCCCGCCTGGCCGACGCCCCCGGCCAAGCCCCGCCGGCCGACGCCGTCACCGTCGCCGCCCTGCTCGCCCGGGAGGCGCTCGTGGGGCGGGGCGCTCCGGGGGAGGCAGGGGCCGCGCGGCCGGCGGCCGGTTCACAGCCGTCCGCCGTACCGGCACCCGGCCACGACTCCGACCCCGTCGCCGGCCGCCGGCCCGCCCCGGTCGCGACCGTCCCCGTGACCGGTGGAGCCGTCGACCTCGTCGCGCGTGTCGCGGACTCCGCCCGCCGCGTCGCGGCCTTCCTCGGCGACCGCCGGGACCGACCGGCCGACGTCCCCGACCTCTTCCTCGCCGCGGAGCAGGCACTCGTCCTCGGACACCCGCTGCACCCCACCCCCAAGAGCCGCGAGGGTCTCTCCGAGGCCGAAGCCCGCTCGTACTCGCCCGAGTCGCGCGGCTCCTTCCCCCTGCATTGGATGGCCGCCTCCTCCTCGGTCCTCGCCGCCGACTCCGCCTGGACCGAACGCGGACGGCCCGTCCCCGCCGGCCGGCTCACCGCACGCCTCGCGGGAGCCGGGCTGCCGCTGCCGGACGGGTACACGGCCCTGCCGCTGCACCCCTGGCAGGCACGCGAGCTCCGGCACCGCCCCGGGACCGCAGCGCTGCTGGACCGCGGGCTGCTGCGCGACCTCGGCGCCCACGGTGCCCCCTGGCACCCCACCTCCTCCGTACGAACCGTCCACCGGACCGGCGCCCCCGCCATGCTCAAACTGTCGCTGGGCCTGCGCATCACCAACTCCCGCCGCGAGAACCTCCGCAAGGAACTCCACCGCGGCGTCGAGGTCCACCGTCTGCTGCGCACCGGTCTGTCCCGGCAGTGGCGGGCCGCGCACCCGGGCTTCGACATCGTCCGCGATCCGGCCTGGCTCGCCGTCGACGGGCCGGACGGCGAGCCCGTGCCCGGACTCGACGTGATGATCCGGCACAACCCGTTCGGCCCCTCGGACGACGTCTCCTGCCTCGCCGGATTCGTCTCGCCGCGCCCCCGCGCCCGACCGGACGCGGCCGACAGCGGCCCGGCACACCGCCCGGCCCTGCGGTCCCGTCTGGCGGAGGTCGTCACGCGTCTCGCCGTCCGGACCGGCCGCCCCCGCTCAGCCGTCGCCGTCGAGTGGTTCCTGCGCCACCTCCAGCAGGTCGTACGGCCCGTGCTGTGGCTGGACGGCGAGGCAGGGATCGCCCTGGAGGCCCACCAGCAGAACACGCTGCTCCTGCTGGACGCCGACGGCTGGCCCGCCGGCGGCCGCTACCGCGACAACCAGGGCTACTACTTCCGTGAGTCCCGGCGTGCGGAACTCGACGCCCGGCTGCCCGGCATCGGCGAGCACAGCGACACCTTCGTCTGCGACGAGGTCACCGACGAGCGCTTCGCCTACTACCTCGCGATCAACCATGTGCTCGGCCTCATCGGGGCGTTCGGCTCCCAGCGCCTCGCCGACGAGCGCCTGCTCCTGGCCGCCCTCCGGCGCTTCCTCGGCGACGCCGCCTCCGGCCCGGCCCGGCTGCGCACCTCGCTGCCCGCCCGCCTGCTCGACTCACCCGTGCTGCGCTGCAAGGCCAACCTGCTGACCCGGCTGCACGGCCTCGACGAACTCGTCGGCCCGGTCGACACCCAGTCCGTCTACGTCACCATCGCCAACCCCCTGCACTCCTGACCTTCCCGCCCGCACCCACCGCCCCCGAGCGCTTCCCGAGAGGAGCGTCGCCGTGCCTCCCACCGACGCGAGCGCCGACACCGGCACCACCCCTCCCGCCACCGTCCTCGCCCCGGACACCGGGACCGGCGTGGATGCCGCCATGACGGACCGCGGCCCGGCCCCGAGCACCGGTGAGGCCACCGGCCGGACCGGGACCGGCACGGACACCGGGCGCGCGGCACGCGCGGACGGCGAGGACGCGCTGGACCTGCGCCTGCCGGACGCACCCGCCGCGCTGTTCACGCAGGCCGGGGCCGGAACCGACGGGGCGCGGAGGAACGGGTCCGCCGCGGAGTGGCCCGCCTGCGCCGCCCGCACCTGCGCCGGCCCGGCCGGCGGCGACCTGCTCGACCGTGTCGCCGGCTGGGGCCCGGCCGACACCCCCGCGGGTGTCTTCCGCCTCGTTCCCGTACGCCTGGAGCGAGACCTCCCGCTCGTCGGCCGCTGGATGAACGACCCCGCCGTCGCGGCGTTCTGGGAGCTGTCGGGGCCGCAGGACGTGACGGAGGACCACCTGCGGGCCCAGCTCGCCGGTGACGGACGCAGCGTCCCCTGCATCGGCGTGCTGGACGGCGCACCGATGAGCTACTGGGAGATCTACCGGGCGGACCTCGACCCGCTGGCCCGCCACTATCCCGCCCGGCCCCACGACACCGGAGTCCACCTCCTCCTCGGCGCCGCCGGCGACCGCGGCCGCGGCCTCGGCGGCACACTGCTCGGATCCGTCGCCGACCTGGTGCTGCGCAGACGGCCCGCCTGCGCCCGCGTCGTCGCGGAACCCGACCTCCGCAACACCCCCTGCGTCGCCGCCTTCCTCAAGGCCGGTTTCCGGTTCTCCGCCGAGGTCGCCCTGCCCGCCAAACGAGCCGCCCTCATGGTCCGGGACCGGTCCCTGCGCACCCTGCCGTAAGGCCGTGTCACACCGTCCCCGCATCCGGTACGCCACGCGCGCCCCGCCGCTCCGCACGGCGCCACCGGGCCCGGACGGCCGGCGCCCGGCCGACGGAACCGGATCCGCCCGCCCGGTCCGACACCCGATCCGCCCCGCAGCCGAGGAGCCCC
This sequence comes from Streptomyces sp. NPDC052701, assembly GCF_040678355.1. Taxonomy (NCBI): domain Bacteria; kingdom Bacillati; phylum Actinomycetota; class Actinomycetes; order Kitasatosporales; family Streptomycetaceae; genus Streptomyces; species Streptomyces sp. NPDC052701. Next base: position 76,197 of record NZ_JBFATO010000019.1, on the reverse strand, counting down.
ACGTCTTGATCACACCGCTCTTCCCCTCCTTGATCACCCGTTTGTCAGCGCCGGGCCGTAGGGTGGTCGCGCTATGACGAAGCCCTCACTCCACGAACTCCTGCACGCCGCCGTCACCGCCGTCGGCGGTACGGAGCGCCCCGGCCAGGTGGCCATGGCCGAAGCCGTCGCGGAAGCCATCGACGACGGTTCCCACCTGCTGGTCCAGGCCGGCACCGGCACCGGAAAGTCGATGGGCTACCTGGTGCCCGCGCTCGCGCACGGAGAACGCGTCGTCGTGGCGACCGCCACGCTGGCCCTGCAGCGCCAGCTCGTGGAGCGTGACCTGCCGCGCACGGTGGAGGCACTGCATCCGCTGCTGCGCCGCCGCCCGGAGTTCGCGATGCTCAAGGGCAGGTCGAACTACCTGTGCCTGCACCGCCTGCACGAGGGCGTCCCGCAGGACGAGGAGGAGGGCCTGTTCGACCAGTTCGAGGCGGCCGCCCCCACCAGCAAGCTCGGCCAGGACCTGCTGCGGCTGCGTGACTGGGCGGACGAGACGGAGACCGGCGACCGTGACGACCTCACGCCCGGGGTCTCCGACCGCGCCTGGTCGCAGGTGTCGGTGTCGTCGCGGGAGTGCCTGGGGGCCTCGAAGTGCGCCTACGGCGCCGAGTGCTTCGCGGAGACGGCCCGCGAGCGCGCGAAACTCGCGGAGGTCGTCGTCACCAACCACGCGTTGCTCGCCATCGACGCCATCGAGGGCGCCCCGGTCCTGCCGCAGCACGAGGTGCTCATCGTCGACGAGGCGCACGAACTGGTCTCCCGGGTCACCGGCGTCGCCACCGGCGAGCTCACCCCCGGCCAGGTCAACCGCGCGGTGCGCCGCGCCGCGAAGCTGGTCGACGAGAAGGCCGCCGACCAGCTCCAGACCGCCGCCGAGGGTTTCGAGCGGCTGATGGAGCTGGCCCTGCCCGGCCGTCTGGAAGAGATCCCCGAGGACCTCGGCTACGCGCTCATGGCCCTGCGCGACGCCTGCCGCACGGTCATCTCCGCGATCGGCGCCACCCGGGACAAGTCCGTCCAGGACGAGGACGCGGTCCGCAAGCAGGCGCTGGCCTCCGTGGAGAGCGTCCACGACGTGGCGGAGCGGATCACGAACGGCTCCGAGTGGGACGTCGTCTGGTACGAGCGGCACGACCGCTTCGGCGCCTCCCTGCGCGTCGCCCCGATGTCCGTCTCGGGCCTGTTGCGCGAGAAGCTCTTCGCGGACCGCTCCGTCATCCTGACCTCCGCGACGCTCAAGCTGGGCGGCGACTTCAACGGCGTCGGCGCCTCCCTGGGCCTCGCTCCCGAAGGAACCGAGGGCGAGGACGTTCCCCAGTGGAAGGGCATCGACGTCGGCTCGCCCTTCGACTACCGCAAGCAGGGCATCCTGTACGTCGCCAAGCACCTGGCGCGCCCCGCGCGCGACGGCGACCGCGCGGACATGCTCGACGAGCTCACGGAGCTGATCCAGGCGGCCGGCGGCCGCACCCTCGGCCTCTTCTCCTCGATGCGGGCGGCCCAGCTGGCCGCCGAGGAGCTGCGCTCCCGCATCCCGGAGTTCCCGATCCTCCTGCAGGGCGAGGAGACCCTCGGAGAGCTGATCAAGAACTTCGCGGCCGATCCGAAGACCTGCCTGTTCGGCACGTTGTCCCTCTGGCAGGGCGTCGACGTGCCCGGTCCCAGCTGCCAGCTGGTCGTGATGGACAAGATCCCTTTCCCGCGCCCGGACGATCCGCTGATGAGCGCCCGCCAGAAGGCCGTGGAGGAGGCGGGCGGCAACGGCTTCATGGCGGTCGCCGCCACGCACGCGGCACTGCTCATGGCCCAGGGGGCCGGCCGTCTGGTGCGGGCGTCGGGCGACCGTGGTGTGGTCGCCGTACTGGACCAGCGGCTGGCGACGGCCCGGTACGGCAGCTACCTCAAGGCGTCACTGCCCGACTTCTGGTACACCACGGACCGTAATCAGGTCAGGAAGTCGCTGGCGGCGATCGACGCGGCGGCGAAGCAGGCCGAAGCGCAGTGATCGCGACGGAGCAGGCGGCGGCGCGGTGATCGCGGGGGCGGCCCGTCACGACGTCGTGACGGGCCGCCCCCGCGATCGAAGCCCGGCCGGAACCGATGCGCCTTTCGGGCGCGGACAGCACAGGGCCCCGGAACCGGCGCAGGGGTCCCGGGGCCCGGTCAAGGGGCAGGGCGGGGAGGTTCCGCCCGTTGTTGCCACGGCTCACTCTCGGCCCGCTCGCCGCGGTGCTCAGACGCGGCGCAGGACGGCCACCACCTTGCCGAGGATGGTCGCGTCGTCGCCGGGGATCGGCTCGTAGGCCGAGTTGTGCGGGAGGAGCCAGACGTGGCCGTCCTCGCGCTTGAAGCGCTTGACGGTGGCCTCGCCGTCGAGCATCGCCGCGACGATGTCGCCGTTCTCGGCGACGGGCTGGCGACGGACCGTGACCCAGTCGCCGTCGCAGATCGCGGCTTCGATCATCGAGTCGCCGACGACCTTCAGCACGAACAGCTCACCGTCGCCGACGAGCTGCCGGGGGAGGGGGAAGACGTCCTCGACGGACTCCTCCGCGAGGATCGGGCCACCGGCGGCGATCCGGCCGACCAGCGGGACGTACGACGCGGCGGGCTTGCCCGCGGTGTCCGTGGGCTGCACGGAGGCGGCCTGGTCGGAGCCGCGCACCTCGTAGGCGCGCGGGCGGTGCGGGTCGCGGCGCAGGAAGCCCTTGCGCTCCAGCGCCATCAGCTGGTGCGCGACGGAGGAGGTGCTGGAGAGGCCGACCGCCTGGCCGATCTCCCGCATCGACGGCGGGTAGCCGCGTCGCTGTACGGAGTCCCTGATGACCTCGATCACGCGGCGCTGGCGGTCGGTGAGCCCGGAGCTGTCGGCCCGGATACCGGGAGGTCGCCCGGGCAGGGAGCGCTTGGGTCCCTCGGGGTTGGCGGCTTCGTTCATCGCATGCACCGGCTCGAGTCGGCCCTGGAGGCGGTCCTGGGCAGTGATGGTGGCACTGTCTGCGGTGGTGGTCACGTCGGCCCCTCTCGATGGTCTCCCTGCTGCACAACGGTAGTTGCTTTCGAAAGGTTGCGCCAAACACACGTTCGAGTGAAAAAACGCGAATTACCTGACGTGGCCGTGTGTTCTGGTGTACCGCTTCCCGCGCTTTTCGGCGGACAAAAGAGCCTTTTGTTGTACTCTTCACCGCCGGGGTGGCGACCTCGTGGGCCGCGGCCCCAGTCTGCCATCCGGAGCCCCGTCCTTCGTGGACCGGCCCGCGTGTGCGCGGGAGTCGCACCTCCCCTCCGTGCGGTGCTCACGGCATCTTCGCAAGGCGCGCTCCGCCGCGCGGCGGAGCGCGTCCGCCGCGGCATGCCCCGTGCGGGGGCTGGCATGGGTGCGCCCGGGCGGGGCATACGTGCGCTGCCGTGACACCTGTGGCCGGACGGCCCCGTGTCACCCATGGGTATCGGCGCGACACGCGCGTACCGCCTGCATGTATGAGCCAACACCCACATCTAGTGGTTGGATTGCGGCAACGGCCCAGAAGTTGTGGTCCCCCCGGTCTTCGGACTCACGGTGATCGCCTATGCTTGGGGCTGCTTCGTGGGACCCGAGAGGTCCGGCGAGGCTGTTGAGTCTGCTGTGAGGAGGGTTGGAGTCGATGCACTGCCCCTTCTGCAGGCACCCCGACAGCCGTGTCGTCGACAGTCGTACGACCGACGACGGCACGTCGATCCGCCGGCGCCGCCAGTGTCCGGACTGCTCCCGTCGTTTCACGACCGTGGAGACGTGTTCGCTCATGGTGGTCAAGCGGTCCGGAGTCACCGAGCCCTTCAGCCGCACCAAGGTCATCAACGGCGTGCGCAAGGCATGCCAGGGACGGCCTGTCACCGAGGACGCGCTCGCCCTGCTCGGCCAGCGGGTCGAGGAGGCGGTGCGGGCCACCGGGAGTGCCGAGGTGGCCGCCCACGACGTCGGGCTGGCCATACTCGGCCCCTTGCAGGAGCTCGACCTCGTCGCCTACCTGCGGTTCGCCTCCGTCTACCGGGCGTTCGACTCGCTCGAGGACTTCGAGGCCGCGATCGCGGAGCTCAGGCAGGCGGGGCGCTGCGCCGACGGTGACGGGGCGCGCGAAGGCGCTGTGGCGGGGAGCCGGGAGGACGAGCGCGGGCCGGGAGGGACCGCGGCGGTCCCCGGGCCCGCGGGCGCCGCCGACTGACCGGCGGGCCGGACCCGGGCGGCGCAGCCAGGATCCGGCCGGTCGGCGGCGACGAGAAGACCTGTTGCGGGCGGAGTGAGTGGGTGCCCGCAACACCAGACAGAACACCGTGCCACGGAATAAACGGGGCACTTCAGGGCGTTTTCGCCCGTATCAGGGAGGCGGCATGACAGAGACGGCGAGCGGTCCGGCACGGAGTTCCCGCGCCAAGGGCACCAAGGCGGGCAAGGGACTGCGTATCGAGCGCATCCACACCACCCCTGGGGTTCACCCCTACGACGAGGTGGCCTGGGAGCGCCGTGACGTCGTCATGACCAACTGGCGCGACGGCTCGGTCAACTTCGAGCAGCGCGGCGTGGAGTTCCCCGACTTCTGGTCGGTGAACTCGGTCAACATCGTCACCAGCAAGTACTTCCGCGGTGCCGTCGGCACTCCGCAGCGCGAGACCAGCCTCAAGCAGCTGATCGACCGCATCGTGAAGACATACCGGAAGGCCGGTGAGGACCACAGGTACTTCGCCTCCCCCGCCGACGCCGAGATCTTCGAGCACGAGCTGGCGTACGCCCTCCTGCACCAGATCTTCAGCTTCAACAGCCCCGTCTGGTTCAACGTCGGCACGGCCCAGCCCCAGCAGGTCTCCGCCTGCTTCATCCTGTCCGTCGACGACTCCATGGAGTCGATCCTCGACTGGTACAAGGAAGAGGGCATGATCTTCAAGGGCGGCTCCGGCGCCGGCCTGAACCTCTCCCGGATCCGCTCCTCCAAGGAGCTGCTGTCCTCCGGCGGCAACGCCTCCGGCCCGGTCTCCTTCATGCGGGGCGCCGACGCCTCCGCCGGAACGATCAAGTCCGGTGGCGCCACCCGCCGTGCCGCCAAGATGGTCGTCCTCGACGTGGACCACCCGGACATCGAGGACTTCATCGAGACCAAGGTCAAGGAAGAGGAGAAGATCCGCGTCCTGCGCGACGCGGGCTTCGACATGGACCTGGGCGGCGACGACATCACGTCCGTCCAGTACCAGAACGCCAACAACTCGGTCCGTGTGAACGACGAGTTCATGAAGGCGGTCGAGGCCGGCGGCAAGTTCGGCCTGCGTGCCCGCATGACCGGCGAGGTCATCGAGGAGGTCGACGCCAAGCAGCTCTTCCGCAAGATCGCCGAGGCCGCCTGGGCCTGCGCCGACCCGGGCATCCAGTACGACGACACCATCAACAACTGGCACACCTGCCCCGAGTCCGGCCGGATCACCGCGTCGAACCCGTGCAGCGAGTACATGCACCTGGACAACACGTCCTGCAACCTGGCCTCGCTGAACCTGATGAAGTTCCTGAAGGACGACGGCAAGGGCAACCAGTCCTTCGAGACCGAGCGCTTCCAGAAGGTCGTCGAGCTGGTCATCACCGCGATGGACATCTCGATCTGCTTCGCGGACTTCCCGACCCAGAAGATCGGTGAGAACACCCGCGCCTTCCGCCAGCTCGGCATCGGCTACGCCAACCTCGGCGCCCTGCTGATGGCCACCGGCCACGCCTACGACTCCGACGGCGGCCGCGCCCTCGCCGGCGCCATCACCTCCCTGATGACCGGCACGGCCTACCGCCGCTCGGCCGAGCTGGCCGCGGTCGTCGGCCCGTACGACGGCTACGCCCGCAACGCCGACGCCCACCAGCGCGTCATGAAGCAGCACGCCGACGCCAACGGCACCGCCGTGCGCATGGACGACCTGGACACCCCGGTGTGGGCCGCCGCCACCGAGGCCTGGCAGGACGTGCTGCGTCTCGGCGAGAGGAACGGTTTCCGTAACGCCCAGGCGTCCGTGCTCGCCCCGACCGGCACCATCGGCCTCGCCATGGGCTGCGACACCACCGGTGTCGAGCCCGACCTGGCGCTGGTCAAGTTCAAGAAGCTGGTCGGCGGCGGCTCGATGCAGATCGTCAACGGCACCGTCCCGCAGGCCCTGCGCCGCCTGGGCTACCAGGAGGAGCAGATCGAGGCGATCGTCGCCCACATCGCCGAGCACGGCAACGTGATCGACGCCCCCGGCCTCAAGCCCGAGCACTACGAGGTGTTCGACTGCGCCATGGGCGAGCGCGCCATCTCCCCGATGGGCCACGTCCGCATGATGGCCGCGATCCAGCCGTGGATCTCCGGTGCCATCTCCAAGACGGTCAACATGCCGGAGACGGCGACCGTCGAAGAGGTGGAGGAGATCTACTTCGAGGCCTGGAAGATGGGCGTCAAGGCGCTCGCCATCTACCGCGACAACTGCAAGGTCGGCCAGCCCCTCTCCGCCAAGAAGAAGGAAAAGGAAGAGGAGAAGAAGACCGAGGAGCGGCCCGCCGCGGCCGAGCCCAAGGTCGAGAAGGTCGTCGAGTACCGCCCCGTGCGCAAGCGCCTCCCGAAGGGACGTCCCGGCATCACCACGTCCTTCACCGTCGGCGGTGCCGAGGGTTACATGACCGCCAACTCCTACCCGGACGACGGTCTCGGCGAGGTCTTCCTGAAGATGTCCAAGCAGGGCTCGACCCTCGCGGGCATGATGGACGCCTTCTCCATCGCGGTCTCCGTCGGCCTCCAGTACGGCGTGCCGCTGGAGACGTACGTCTCGAAGTTCACCAACATGCGCTTCGAGCCGGCCGGCATGACGGACGACCCGGACGTGCGGATGGCGCAGTCGATCGTCGACTACATCTTCCGCCGCCTGGCGCTGGACTTCCTGCCCTTCGAGACGCGCTCCGCGCTCGGCATCCACTCCGCCGAGGAGCGCCAGCGCCACCTGGAGACCGGTTCGTACGAGCCGTCCGAGGACGAGGTCGACGTCGAGGGCCTGGCCCAGTCGGCGCCGCGCGCCCAGGAGCTGAAGGCGGTCGCCACGCCGAAGGCCGAGTCCGAGGCGGCCAAGCCCGCCCCGAAGCAGGCCCACACCAGCGCCGAGCTGGTGGAGATGCAGCTGGGCATCCAGGCCGACGCCCCGCTGTGCTTCTCCTGCGGCACGAAGATGCAGCGTGCCGGTTCCTGCTACATCTGCGAGGGCTGCGGCTCGACCAGCGGCTGCAGCTGAGGCCGGGTGGCGCCGCGGCGTGCGGCGCCACCACCGAGCGCCGACGGCGTGACGAGAGGGGCATCGGCCGAAGGCCGATGCCCCTCTCGCGCTGTGCGGCCGCCGGAGTCACACGGACCAGGCAGGCCGTGAGCCCCCGTCCCGGACGGCACGGCGGCCGGGGACCGCTGCCCCGTCCCTCCCGGACGCCGTCACGGACTCACCGGCGTGCCGCGCCCATGGTCCTCGCGAAGTTCTCCGGGTCGCCCTCGAAGCCGTGGACGCCGGAGCGGAACTCCCACGGGCCGGATCCGTCCCGGACGAACTCCGCGACCGTGGCGGCCGTGGCTCCCAGGGCACCGCCGAAGTCGTCCTCGGCCAGGACCGTGTACCCCTCACGGATGCGCAGCCCGGGGTTGGCCACGCCGACGAAGGTCCGCGGCCCGGAGCGCTGCTGGATGACCACACCGACCACCACGCGCGCGTAGCGGCCGTCGAGCCGGTCGAGTTCGAGCACCATGACCTCGTCGTAACCGAAGCCCTGTCCGTCCCTGCTGTCCCGGCTGAGCGTGATGGTGCCGTCCGGGGACCGGCTGTCGAAGTGCACCACATAGGCCGGGTCGCCGTACGGATCGCTCGCCAGATACGTCGCGGCGACGAGATCGAGATCGGTGGGCGGCTGCCCCGCCGGGCTCGGGTCCCACCTCACGGCGACCTCGACCTTGCGGATCCCCTTGCTGAGGCCGTTCACTGCGTTCCCCTTCCCCGTACCCGTCCTGCCGGTCCACCCCAACTGCGGTCCGGTCATGGCCGGTTGTCCATCCTGCCACGCGCGCCTGCACATGCGCGGGGGAGTTGTCCTCCCGAGCACGACCGGTGCCGAGCCCGGTGGCCTTACCATGGCGCGGTGCTGGTCAAGTGGATTCGCTGCACCGTGGTGGACCGCCGTGGTTTCGAGCGGGGGCAGCGAAAGTGGGCGGGGCTTCCGGGGGAGCCGGGTTTTCGCGGGCAGGGCGGTGGCTGGAGCCGGGGACGGCCGGACGTGGCCCACATCTTCGCCTTCTGGGAGAGCCGCGCTTTCTACGACTCCTTCATGGCGCGCTCCCACGACCGGCTCGCGGCGGCCCAGTCGGGCACCTTCAAGGACGCCCAGGTCAGGCTCTTCGACCACCGCTTCGACGTGAAGACCGGCTTCGAGCCGAAGTTCACGGACGCCGACCTGCTGCGGGTGGCGCTCTGCCGTGTGCACGAGGAGCGGGCCGAGCACTTCGTGCTGATGCAGGAGAAGGTCTGGAACCCGGCGATGGCCGGCTCGCCGGGCATGGTCCGCGGGCTGTTCGGCGAGGCCCCCGGCAACGAGTTCCTGGTCCTGTCGATGTGGCGGTCGGCCGCCGAGCACGGCAAGTACCGCACCGAGCGCGTGGAGCGGCTGGCACTGCGTGCCCAGATCGAGGCCGACGTCGCGGCCCTCACGGGAGACATCGTGGAGCTGGAACCCGGCTGGACGGTGTGATCCCGCGCGGTGGACGGCCCGACCCGGGGCGCAGGACACCCGACCCGTGGTGCAGGACATGGGTACCCGTGCCGTGGGAGTCCGGCCCGAGTGCCCGGCGGGCCGTCGTCCGATCTAGGGTTTTGGCATGGCACGACCACGGCGCATCGTCCTTGTCCGGCACGGCGAGTCAACCGGCAACGTCGACGACTCCGTGTACGAACGTGAGCCCGACCACGCGCTGGCCCTGACCGAGCGGGGCCGGCGGCAGGCGGAGGAGACGGGCAAGGAGCTGCGCGAGCTGTTCGGCCGGGAGCGCGTCAGCGTGTACGTCTCCCCCTACCGCCGCACGCACGAGACGCTGCGCGCCTTCCACCTCGACCCCGAGCTCATCCGGGTCCGCGAGGAGCCGCGGCTGCGCGAGCAGGACTGGGGCAACTGGCAGGACCGGGAGGACGTGCGCCTCCAGAAGGCGTACCGGAACGCGTACGGCCACTTCTTCTACCGCTTCGCCCAGGGCGAGTCCGGCGCCGACGTCTACGACCGGGTCGGCGGCTTCCTGGAGAGCCTGTTCCGCAGCTTCGAGGCCCCCGACCACCCGCCGAACGTCCTCATAGTGACCCACGGTCTGGCGATGCGGCTGTTCTGCATGCGCTGGTTCCACTGGACGGTGGCGGAATTCGAGTCGCTGTCGAACCCCGGGAACGGCGAGATGCGGATGCTCGTTCTGGGGGACGACGGGAAGTACACGCTGGACCGTCCCTTCGAGCGGTGGCGGGACCCGGAACCGTACGGGATCACCGGATAGAGTGGCAGGGCGATGACCGCTGACTCCTCTCCCGGCGGGCGCCTGGCCCGCGCCCTGGACAGCCTGCGCGGACTGTCGGTCGGGGACGCGCTGGGCGCACAGTTCTTCGTGCCGGTGAACTACCCGCTCCTCAAGCGCCGCGAGCTGCCGCCCGGGCCCTGGCAGTGGACCGACGACACGGAGATGGCCTGCTCCGTCGTCGCCGTCCTGGCCGCCCACCACCGCATCGACCAGGATGCCCTGGCGCAGTCGTTCGCCGAGCACCACGACGTCGACCGGGGCTACGGGCCGGCGGTCAACCGCCTGCTGCGGCTCGTCCGCGAGGGCGGCGACTGGCGGGAACTGGCCGCCGCCCTGTTCGACGGACAGGGATCCTGGGGCAACGGCGCCGCGATGCGCATCGCCCCCCTGGGCGCCTGGTACGCGGACGACCCGGAGCAGGCCACCCACCAGGCGGAGATCTCGGCGTACCCCACTCATCAGCACCGCGAGGCGGTGGTCGGTGCCATGGCCGTCGCCGCGGCCGCCGCGTTCACCGCCGCCCCCGGCGGGCCGCCCGGCGCCGAGGCGCTTCTCGATGGGGTGATCGGGCTGGTGCCCGCGAGGAGCGCGGTCGGTGCGGGGCTGCGGCGGGCCCGGGACATGCTCGACTACGGTGACGCCGCGACCGTCGCGGCCGTGCTGGGCTCCGGGCGGCGCACGACGGCCCACGACACGGTGCCCTTCGCGCTCTGGTCGGCCGCGCGGGCCCTCGGCGACTACGGGCAGGGGTTCTGGACGACCGCCCAAGCCGGTGGGGACGTGGACACGATCTGCGCCATTGTGGGCGGAGTGATCGCCTCCGGGAAGGCGGGGGCCCCGCCTGCCGAGTGGGTGCGGCGCACGGAGGCACTGCCGGGATGGGTGCCGACGCCGGCCTGAGCGTCAGAACTCTCCGTGCACCTCGGGAACTCTGCGTGACCGGCCGCTCGTTGTCATGCCATCCGCCGTGTGAGCCGTGCGGCCCCGAACGCGTGTGCGCCATAGGGGTCGGGCGGGGGCGGCACGTCCGGCAGCGCGAGGAGGCGACGGGTTCCGTGATCATGGAGGTTCCACTCGCTGTTCTGCTCGTCCTGGGGGGCGTGGTGGCGTGCCTCGCACCGAGCAGGGGGACGGCCGGAGCACCGCCCGCGCCGCCCGCGCCGTTCTCCCCGTCCGCGCCGTCCGCGCCGGGGGCGCCGGCCGGCCGTCCGCCCCCGCGGGCGACGGGCTCGTCCGGCCGGTGCCGGCAGGCCCTCGTGGCGCCTGTCGACGAGCGGTCCGGGTCCGCCCGTCGCGGACGTCCGTCAGCCGATCCCCGGTCCGGCCGTGCCGGCGAGCGCCTCCAGGTCGCTCTTGCGGACCCGGATCACCAGCCACGCCGTGGCCAGGGCGAGTACGGCCATCGCGGCAGCCGGCACGAAGGCCGCCGATATGCCCTGCGCGAGCACCTCGTGCCCCCAGGGGGCGGGCAGCTCGTGGGTCCTGGCGAATTCCGCCTTCTGCTCCGCCGAGCCGTCGGTCATGAACTTCGGCAGCTGCTTCTCCGCCTCCTCCCTGCTGGCCGTGCCGAACACCGTCGTCAGGATGGACAGGCCCAGCGATCCGCCCACCTGCTGCGTGGCGTTGAGCAGCCCGGAGGCCGCGCCCGCCTCGTGCTGGGAGACACCGGAGACCGCGGTGAGGGTCAGCGTGACGAAGTTCAGGCCCATGCCGAAGCCGAAGAGCAGCATCGGACCGAGGATCCCGCCGGCGTACGAGCTGTCGGAGCTGAGCAGGGTCTGCCAAGACAGTCCGAGCACCACGAGTGTCGAGCCCACGAGCATGAACGGCTTGGGCCCCAGCACCGGCAGGAACCTCTGCGACAGGCCCGCGCCGAGAGCGATCACGACCGTCACGGGGAGGAACGCGAGTCCCGCGTCGATCGGGCTGTACCCCAGCACGTTCTGCACGAAGAGGACGATGTAGAAGAACATTCCGAACATCGCCGCGGCCAGGCTCAGCATGATCACGTACGTGCCGGACCGGTTGCGGTCGGCGAACATCCGCAGCGGAGTGATCGGCTCCTTGGCCCGGGACTCGATGAACGCGAAGGCCGCCAGCAGGATCACCGCGGCACCGAAGGACCCGATGGTCAGACTGTCCCGCCAGCCCTCGTCCGCCGCGCGGATGAAGCCGTACACGAGGGACGCCATGCCGGCCGTGGACGTCACCGCGCCCGCTATGTCGAAGCGGCCGGTGTGCCGTTCGGACTCGCCGATGTACAGCGGGGTGAGCACGGCGATCAGCACACCGATCGGCACGTTGACGAAGAGCACCCAGCGCCAGTCGAGCCACTCGGTGAGCATGCCGCCCGCGAGCAGGCCGATGGCGCCGCCGCCCGCGGACACCGCGGCGAAGACGCCGAAGGCCCGGTTCCGTTCCGGGCCCTCGGGAAACGTGGTGGTGATGAGCGCCAGCGAGGTGGGCGACGCGATGGCCCCTCCCGCGCCCTGCAGGACGCGTGCGGCCAGCAGCTGCCAGGGCTCCTGGGCGAGACCGCCGAGGAGCGAGGCGGCGGTGAACAGCAGGATGCCGGCCATGAAGACCCGGCGGCGGCCGAGGATGTCGCCGGCCCGCCCGCCGAGAAGCAGCAGGCCGCCGAAGGTGAGCGTGTAGGAGCTGACGACCCAGGTGAGGTCGGTCGTGCTGAAGTCGAGCGCGTCTTGAATGTGCGGGAGCGCGATGTTCACAATCGTCGCGTCGAGTACCACCATGAGCTGGCAGGCCGCGATGACGGTGAGCGCGATGCCGGGGTGCCCCTCCCGGCGGGCCGCTCCTGGCTTCCGGTTTTCGATCAGTTGAGAGGTTGTCACTATGGGTCCCCACGAGTGTCTTAGTGAACGCTTGCGTTCACTGTCGCGTCAACGGTAGTGAGTCCCCAATAGTGAACGCAAGCGTTCACTTAATGAATCGTCGCTCCGCGGTGCGTCCCCCCTTCGCCGCCGCGTGGCGCGCTCCCGTCCCCGCAATCCCCGCTTCCTCTGCTTGTTGGAGACATCGATGGCAACTTCGCGCTGGACGGCCGCCCCCGCTCGGACGGCCTCTCCCCGCCGGCGCGGCGCTGTGCTCGAACGCGCGATCCTCGACGCCGCGTTGGAGCAGTTGAGTACGGTCGGCTGGAGAGGGCTCACGATGGAGGGGGTCGCCGCCGGTGCCCGGACCGGCAAGGCCGCGGTCTACAGGCGCTGGCCCTCCAAGGAGGACCTGGTCGCGGACGCGCTGCAGGCCGGACTGCCGCGTCTGGAAAAGGCGCCCGACCTGGGCAGCGTGCGCCAGGACCTGCTCGCGCTGTGCCGGCAGGCGCGTGACGCGATGTACTCCCGGCCCGGGTTCGCCCTCCGTGCGGTGATTCACGAATGCGACCCGACGCAGGCGGAGCGCTTCCGTGCCGTCATCTTCGAAGGCGTGGTGGAGCCGACCGTCAAGCTGCTCCGCGAGGTGATCACCCGCGGAATCCGGCGTGGTGAGGTCAGGTCGGACGCGGACAACGGATATGTCCTCGACGCCGTCCCGGCGATGATGATGTACCGCGCGAAGGTGTGCGGGAGTGAATGGAGCGATGTGGATCTCGAGGAGATGATCGACCAGCTCATGCTGCCGCTGCTGCGCCCGAGGGGCGTCTGACCCGGTCCTGCGGGAAACCCTGGTCCGGCTCGGGGAAACCGGAGTGTCGCGGGCGGTTCCGGGCGGCGTACCCTAAGGGCGCCATGCCGTACGAACCGCCTACTCACACCGTCGAGCGCTCCTTGCGCGCCGCGACCGGAGCGAAGATCGTTGCAGGTGTCGACGAGGTGGGGCGCGGTGCGTGGGCCGGACCCGTCACCGTCTGCGCGGCGGTCACCGGACTGCGCCGGCCTCCCGCGGGTCTCACCGACTCCAAACTGCTCAGCGTCAAACGGCGCACCGAGCTCGCCGAGGAACTGCGGACGTGGGTGACGTCGTTCGCCCTGGGGCACGCCTCCCCGAAGGAGATCGACGACCTGGGCATGACGGCCGCACTGCGCCTGGCCGCGGTGCGTGCCCTGGAGGCTCTGCCGGTCCGTCCCGACGCCGTGATACTGGACGGCAAGCACGACTATCTCGGGGCGCCCTGGAAGGTTCGTACGGTGATCAAGGGCGACCGGTCCTGCGTGGCGGTCGCGGCGGCGTCGGTGATCGCCAAGGTCCAGCGCGACAAAATGATGGCCGAACTGGGTATCGACCATGCAGACTTCGGTTTTGCGGACAACGCCGGGTATCCGTCGCCCGTGCACAAGGCCGCACTGGCGGAACGGGGACCCACCCCGCACCACCGGTTGTCGTGGGCGTATCTTGATGCGCTGCCCCAGTGGCGGCACCTCAAGAGGGCCCGCAGCTGGACGGAAGGAAGTGTTCCGGAAATCGAGGGTCAGCTCGGCTTCGATTTCTGACGGTTCCGCGCGCACACATGTGCCACCCGCCGATGCGAGCCGCACCGACGTTTGATAAACATCAGCCCATGCCTCTCATTCCCGAGGAGCCTCAGATTCACGAGAGTGCCCAGGGTCCCCGCGCCACTCCGGCCAGCGGCCGTACCGCGCCGACCCCTCGCCCCGTACCCGGCCCCCGCCCCGCGGCTCCGTCGCGCCCCGGTCGTCCGGGTCCTCTCCGGCCCGTGCCGCCGGTGCAACGCACGCCGCGTGACGCGGCCGCAGTCAAGCCCGGACCGTCGAGCCCGGCTGCCCCTGCCGCCTCCGCTTCGGCCACCCCGCAGATCCAGCTGATCCCGGCCTCGGCCCAGGGGGCGCTCGACGCCGCCGAGGAGGCCGTGGACCTGCTTCTGGAATCGGGCCGCGCCCCCGGCGAGGTGCTGGTGATCACCACCGGCGACCTCCATCCGTGGGCCGCTCACGAACTGTCCTTCGGCGAGGCCTCCTACTGGGCCCAGCACGACGCCGGCGACGACGTCTTCTACGCGGACGCCGCCGTCGCGGACCGGGCTGCCTCACGGCCCGTCGTCGTGGTCGCCGTCAACGGAGGTTCGGAGGCCACGGCCGCCGCCGCGCTGTCCCTGGCCCACTCGCGGGCCGGCGCCCTGCTGATCGTCTGCGGCGATCCGCAGCGGATCAACGCGGTGCTGGGCGCGGGCGTCTGAGCCGTCACCGTGGCGTCCGGAAGGGCGCCGGGGGGAGTCGGGCGTTCCTGTGGTGGCGTCTGCACGGTTGGGCACGGTGGGGGGTTCGTCGTGCCCGGACGACCGCGGGCCGGTCGCTGCGCGTGCCTCGGCCTGGTCCGTGAGCGTGTTCGGTGGCGACAAGCGGCGCCGCGAGCGCGTGCGGGCCGCGGCCCGCCAGGGCCTGCCGCACGTCTGGTGGTGAGCGCGCCGGTCCTCGTGCGCCCGGCCGTGTCCGACGGAACCGCCCGGGTGGGTTGCCGGTTCGTGCGGGGTGGGGGCCTGCCGGGTGTCCGGGAGGGTTCGGCCGTCGTGCGGGAGCGTCGTCCCAGGCACGACAGGAGCGTGCCGCCGGGGCGGGACGGCCGGTCGCGCCTTCTCAGCGCGCCGCCGCGCGGCGCAGGATCTCCGACGCGGCGCCGCCGGTGCGGGGCAGCGGGGGAGGCGCTTCGGACGTGGCGAACGGTTCCCGGGAGGAGGTCGCGTTGGGGCGGCGCCCACCGCGGCCTTCGCCGAGGACCTGCCAGCCGTCACGGGTCAGCGTGATGTAGGCCCCGCAGCGCAGTCCGTGCAGCGTGCAGGCGTCCCGCAGGCCCCACATCCACGCGCCGTCCTCCTCCGTCCAACTCCCGTCGCCCTCGCGGCAGTAGAGCAGCACGGCCGTGCGCACCGGCGTGCGGCGCCGCAGGTCGTGCGGGATGACCCGGCGGAGCTGGGCCAACAGCACGTTGCGGAACATCCAGCCGTCGGCCGGTGCCGGCCGGCGGATGAAGGAGGCGCTCGCCCGCAGCCGGTCGTCCGGGTCGAGCACGGCCACGACCGCGGTCGCCGGCTGGGGATGGTGCCGCGCATGCAGACCGCTGACGACCTCCCGGGGGTTGCGCAACAGCGGGATCCCGGCGGCGGCCCACTCCGCCGGTTCGAGCATGCGGTTGGCGGAAGTGGCGGACGTCGACAACGATGCCGCCGAGGACGGAGCGAATCCGAAGGTCACGGTTCTCCCTTCGGCTACGCGCCCACACAGCGGGCGGGGTCGGATTCGGGGGAGCGCGCACCGCAGCGAAGCCCTGCCAGGTCGGCGGACGAGCCGTGCGGGAGCGGACTTCAATTCTTCCTGTCGAACTTGATTGCGGCAACGAGCAATTGGGGCAGCCGACCGCTATCGGATGATGCGCGGCTTATATCCCCACCCAGTGCGTCGCCGGGCGACCCGCGGGGCGTTCGAGCACGACACGTTCGTACGCCACAGGGGTGCGCGGTGTCCAGAGGTGTGCGGCAGACGTGCGCGGGGACGGACCTGCGGCCGGGCCGCCGGGTGAGGAGGGCGCGGCCGGGAGGCGAGGGCGTCGGCGACGATGAGGGAAGGGGGGTGCCGGAGCGTGCGGCCGCGCGCCCGGCCCGCCCGCGGGGGAGCTGCCGCACCGCTCGGCCCATCGGCGAGGGAGCAGCCGCGGGCCGGAACGCCGTCAGCCCTGTACGGCCAGGACCAGCGGCAACACCCCCTGTGCGCCGGCACGCCGGAGCATGCGGGCCGCGACCGCGAGGGTCCAGCCGGTCTCCGTGTAGTCGTCCACGAGGAGTACCGGGCCCTGGGCCCCGGCGAGAGCGGAGGCGAGAGCCGGCGGCACGGTCAGCGCCCCGTCGAGTGCCTTCAGACGCTGGGCGCTGTTGCTCCGGAGGACCGGGGGCGCGTCACCCGCGTACTCCACGGCCCCCAGGAGCGGCAGCCGGCCGACCTTCGCGATGTGCGCCCCCAGCGAGTGGACGAGCCGGGGCCGGGAGCGCGAGGCGACGGTGACCACGCCCACCGGGCGCGCCGGGGCGTCCGCCGCCGCAAAAGCCCAGCCGCCGGGCCCCTTGGCCCAGTCGGCGAGCACGTCCACCACTGCCTTGGCCACGTCGTCCGGCACGGGCCCGTCCGGTGCCTGGGGCGCGAGCATGGGCCGCAGCCGGTTGCCCCAGCCGATGTCCGACAGGCGCCCCAGGGCCCGTCCCGGTGAAGCCTGTTCCCCGGCCGGAATGCGCCCCTTGAGGTTCACGCCGATCGCCGGAAGCCCGGTCGGCCACATCTTGCGGGGCTCCACCTCCACGCCTGCCCGGCCCAGGTCCACGAGTGCGGCGGCGACGGCTTCCTCGGAGGCGTCGGCGGTGAAGCGCGGGCCCGCGCAGTTGTCACAGCGGCCGCAGGGCTTGGCACCCTCGTCGTCCAGCTGGCGCTGCAGGAACTCCATCCGGCAGTCCGTCGTCGCCGCGTACTCGCGCATGGCCTGCTGCTCGGCCTTGCGCTGCCGCGCCACCCAGGCGTACCGCTCCTCGTCGTACGTCCACGGTTGTCCGGTGGCGATCCAGCCGCCCTTGACCCGTTTGACCGCCCCGTCCACGTCGAGGACCTTCAGCATGGTCTCCAGACGGGAGCGGCGCAGCTCCACCAGAGGCTCCAGGGCGGGCAACGACACGGGACCGTCCGCGCGCGCGAGGACGTCCAGGGTGCGGCGCACCAGGTCTTCGGAGGGGAAGGCCAGCGACGCGAAGTACTCCCAGATGGCCTCGTCCTCCTTGCCCGGCAGCAGCAGCACCTCGGCGTGCTCCACACCGCGTCCGGCCCGCCCGACCTGCTGGTAGTAGGCGATGGGGGAGGAGGGCGAGCCGAGGTGCACCACGAAACCCAGGTCGGGCTTGTCGAAGCCCATGCCGAGCGCCGAGGTGGCGACCAGGGCCTTCACCTTGTTGGCGAGCAGGTCCTCCTCGGCCTGCTGCCGGTCGGCGTTCTCGGTCTTGCCCGTGTACGAGGCGACCGTGTGCCCGCGCTGCCGCAGGAACGCCGTGACCTCCTCGGCGGCGGCCACGGTGAGCGTGTAGACGATCCCCGAGCCGGGGAGCTCGCCGAGGTGGTCGGCGAGCCAGGCCATCCGGTGCGCCGCGTCCGGCAGCCGCAGCACGCTCAGGCTCAGGCTCTCCCGGTCCAGCGGCCCGCGCAGCACCAGGGCGTCGGACGTGCCACCGGTGCCGAGCTGCTCCGCGACGTCGGCGCTCACGCGCGCGTTGGCGGTGGCGGTGGTCGCCAGCACGGGCACGTCGGGCGGGAGATCACCGAGCATGGTGCGCAGCCGCCGGTAGTCCGGGCGGAAGTCGTGGCCCCAGTCGGAGATGCAGTGGGCCTCGTCCACCACCAGAAGACCGGTGGCGGCGGCGAGCCTGGGCAGTACCCGGTCACGGAAGTCCGGGTTGTTCAGCCGCTCCGGGCTCACCAGCAGGACGTCGACCTCGCCCGCGGCGATCTCCTCCTGGACGGTGTCCCAGTCCTCGGTGTTGGAGGAGTTGATGGTCCGGGCGCGGATGCCGGCCCGGGCCGCGGCATCGACCTGGTTGCGCATCAGCGCGAGCAGCGGGGAGACGATCACGGTGGGGCCACTGCCCTGCGCCCGCAGCAGCGAGGTCGCCACGAAGTACACGGCGGACTTGCCCCAGCCGGTGCGCTGGACGACCAGGGCCCGGCGTCTGTCGGCGACCAGCGCCTCGATCGCCCGCCACTGGTCCTCGCGCAGCCGCGCCGCGCCCGAGGCGTCTCCGACGAGACGGGCGAGGACCTTGTCGGCGGCCGTCCGCAGTTCCGCGTTGCTCGTGTGCTCCATGCGTCCCATACAACAGGACGGCACTGACAGTCACCGACGTCACCGCCCGGATCACCGGGAGCGGCATCGCTGTCCGGACCGCGAGCCGCGGCATCACCGTCCGGGCGAGCGAGCCCCGGCATCGCTGTCCGGGCCACGACGCCCGGTACCGGCGCCGATCCCGTGAGGCCCGCTCCCGCCGTTCACGCCCCGGTCCGGCCCGGCACCGTCCGTGACGTGTTCCTGATCGAACTTATCCACAGGGCAAAGCGGAATTTTGTGATCCGCGAGATCGTCTCCGCATGACGAATCACAGCGAAACGACCGGATCCGCCGAGAACAGCGACATCGCCGGAGGCGACAGGCACGAAGACCACGACGGACACCCCGTCGACGGCGGACCCACAGGACGCGGCGGGCCCGGCGGGCGGGCCGAGCGGGAGGCGAACGGCGGGCACGAGAAGCGCGACCCGAGGCCGGAAGAGCTCGCGTGCACCGCGTACGAGCGTCGCGGTGGCGAGCACCAGGTCACCCTGCGCACCCCTGGCGAACTGGCCGACGCCCTGCCGTACCTGCTCGGATACCGCCCGGAGGACAGCATCGTCCTGGTCGCCCTGCACGACAGGGACGGGCGTGGCAGGTTCGGCGGCCGGGCCCGGCTCGGTATCCCCGCGAACCCGGACGACTGGCCGTCCGCCTCCCGGCAGCTGGCCCATGGCCTGGTGACGAGCAGCGAGCGCCGAGGAGCCAAACCCGAACAGATGGTCGCCTTCCTCTGTCAGGAACCCAGGACCGGCGAGTCCGGCAGGCAGGTCATGGAGCGGCTGCGTCCGCTGGCGCAGAAGCTGCGCCTCGAGTGCGGTGCCCTGGACGTCCCGGTGGTCGAGGCCCTGTGCATCTCGGACGGCCGCTTCTGGTCGTACTGCTGCGGGAACGAGGTGTGCTGTCCCGCGGAGGGAACCCCGATGGGCCTGCCCGGTACCTCGGTGCTGGCCGCCGCTGCGACCTATGCGGGGATCCAGGTGCGCGGCACGCTGCGCGAGCTGCGGGCCAGGCTGCTGCCCTGGGAAACGTCCGCCACCCTGGAGCAGGAGATCGCCCTGGACTCGGCCGGCATGACCCTGGTCCCCAGGATGCTCGACGACGCGGGCCGTACGGAGGTGGCCGAGCAGACGCTGCGGCTGGCCGGACAGATCATGGGCCGCCTCGCCGAGGCTCCGCCCGCGTCCGGCCCCCTCACGGCGGATCTGCAGGACGACAAACTGGTCGGACACGACGAGGCCGCAGCTTTGATCCTCGGCCTGCAGGACCGCACGACCCGTGACCGCGCGGCCGAGTGGATGGAGGGCGACGAGGCCGGACCCGCTCTCCGTCTCTGGCGGGCACTGGCCCGCCGCTGCGTCGGACCCTACGGCGAGCACGCCGCGGCGCCCCTCACCCTCGTCGGCTGGGTCGCCTGGTCCGCGGGCGACGAACTGGAGGCCCGGGAAGCCCTTGCCATGGCGTTGGGCGCGGACCCCGACTACCTCTTCGCCCGCCTCTTGCACCAGGCCTGCAACGAGGGCCTCGACCCGGAGTCGATCCGCCGCTGCCTGCGCACCGAGCGCGAGGACCGCAAGCGTACGGGAACCGGCGGGCCGGCCGGCCGGGACGACGCCGCGACGCCGGAGGCACTCCGGGCGGCCGGGTCCGCCGCCGACACGTCGCCCGCACGCCACCGGCGCCGCACCCGTCCGGCCGGTGCCGCCCACGGCGTTTCCCGGCGCTTGCGGGCCGGGAGGAGCGAACCGGGCACACGGATCCCGCATCCGCGCACACCGGCGGCCGGGACGCGCCCCGGCAGCTCGGCGACGGGGAGCAAGCGTTCCGGTGGGGCAGCGGGAGGCGGTACGCGCCCCGGCGGCCCTCGGCGGCCCGCGCCGGAGAAGGGAGTCACGCGCCGCCGGGCTGCGGGCAAGGGGAGCGTCGACCCCCGTGCCCGCGGTGCGGAGGGGGAGGAGTGAGCGGTCGTCCCAAGAGCGGTGACCGACGCGCCGGAGAGCGTCGGCGCGACCGGACCCGAGGTGGGCACGAGGCGGGCAACGGGCCTCGGGGCAGCAGCGGATGCCGGGCGGGGGCCGGCGCCGACGACGGTTCGTCCCACCGTCGTGCGAACGTGCCGTCCGGCCGGGTACGCCTGCCCGGCGGGCGGAAGAACCGCTCGCGCCCGTGCCGGTTCCAGGCCGGGCTTGCCGGCCGTCGGCGGCTGCGGTGTGACGCACCGGGCGCCCCGCCCCCGGACACGCCGCTGACGGAGTCATCCGGCCGCGGGCGTGACCCGGAGGAGGTCCGCACCGTTCACCTGAGTGGCGGAACGTCTGGACCGGCCGTGACGCCGCACCGTCCCTGCCCCGCTGAAGCTCGCCACCGCCGGCGCCGAATCCGTCCGAGGCGCACAGAGCGCAGAGGAAGCCCTCCCATGCATCAGCCGACTCCGCCCTCCGCCGCCGACGACGACCGCTCCACCAGGAGCGGGACTCCCACCGCGGCGGACGGGCCCACACCCCCGGCCGGTCCGGACCCCGGCCTGCCCCGGCCGGGAGACCGTGCCGGCCTGTCGCAGCCGGCCGGCCGCGTCGGCCCGCCGCAAACGGCGGACGTGATCGGGCCGACCCGGTCGGCCGACTCCGCCGATCTCCTGCTGCCGGACCGGGAAGGCCCGTCGCGGCCGGCGGTCCGCGACGGGCTGCCACGCCCGGCCGGCCAGGGCGGCCGGCACGGTGCCGGCGCCGGCGAGGCGCACCCCGCCTCCTGGCCGGCGGGGCGCGACTGGTACGCGCCGGCCCGGCCGGACCGGGGCCGCACCTCTTTGCGGCCTACGGACCAGGGCCCGCCCCCCGGCGCGTCGACGGAGCCTGACCGGTTCCTCTCCCCGGGTCTCGGAGAGGAGCGGACCTCTTCGTCCACCGAGCAGAGGCAATCCCCGTCCCCCACCGCGCAGGAGCGGCGCTCCGCCCCCGTCCCTTCTCGCGGCGGCCCGTTTCCGGCGCCCCACCGGTCCGCCGACCTGCCGCCCGTCCACACCGTCATGATCTGCGTCGCCCTTCCCGGCCTCGCCATCTCGACGGAACAGGGGCAGATGACCGGCCGTGGACTGGAAGGGTTCTACCGCGCGGGCCGGCGCGTCCTCTCCCGGTGCCACGTCCGCGTGGCCGGGCGGGAACCGCTCGCTGTGCAGGCCCGGATGACCGCCGCCGGCCGCGCGCGCTTCGTGGCGACGCTTCGCGTGTCCCCGCGACCAGGCCCGGACCCGGAGGTGATCGTCGAGCGGAACCGCTCCGCGGACGGCACGGAGCGCATCACCCTGCACAGCGCCGCCCACCGCCCACTGCGCCTGCCGGTCGAAGTGGCCCTCGGCACGGACCTGGCCGACCTCAAAGCCATCGCGTCCGGCACCGCGGGACCCGAACTGCCCGCCAGCGTCCACGATTCCGGCCTGCGCTGGTCCTGCGCCACGGCGAACGCGTCGGTCACGGCCGAGCCGCCGCCCGCCGACGCGCTGGCCTCGGCCGGACTGCTCCGGTGGGAGCTCGACCTGCCCCCGGGCGGCAGCACGAGCCTGGAACTGCGGGTGCGGCCGGAGGGGGCAGGCCCGCTGCGCGCCGCGGGCCACGCGGCGACCAGCCCTGTCGCCCCCGCACGCGCGGAGGGCGACGACCCCAGGGTCCCCGCGCTGCTGCGAGCCAGCATCGAGGACCTCCAGGCCCTCCTGATGCGCGACCCCGCCAACCCTTCCGACATCCATCTCGCGGCCGGGGCGCCCTGGCGCTGCGGCCTGGCCCCCGCCGACGCGCTCGCCGCGGCCCGGATGGCACTGCCCCTCGGTACCGGCCTGGCCGCGGGCACGCTGCGCATCCTCGCCCGTGGTCAGGTCCCCGGCACCGGAGCACGATCCGGCATGATCCCCGGGCCGAGACGGGACACCGGCCCGCACCTGCCGCCGGGGTGCACGGGTACGGAGGCCACGCTGCTCTTCCCCGCGCTCCTCGCGGAGGCCCGCCGCTGGGGGCTTCCCGAACACGAGACGGAGGAACTGCTGCCGGCTGCCGAGCGGTGCCTGACCTGGCTGCGGACCACCGTCGGCGACGGCATCTACCTGCGCGACGCCGGGCCCGGCGGTCTCGTCCGCTGCGAGACGCAGGCCCACGCCCACCGTGCCGCCCTCCTCGGCGCCGATCTGCTCGACGCCTGCGGCAGGCCGGGCGGTGCCGGGCTGCGGCAGTGGGCGCAGGCACTGCGCACAGCGTTCCGGGAGGACTTCTGGGCCGACGACCCGGGCGGCGGCCGGCCGGCGGCGGCCCGTGCCCCGGACGGCCGGCTCGTTCCGCACCTGGGCGCGGGCGCCGTCCACCTCCTCGACACCGGACTGCTGGGCGGGGGTGCGCAGGCGCCGGGACTGCTCGACAAGGTGCAGACCGAGCATCTGGCCCGGCTGCTCGACGGTCCGGCCATGAACTCGGGCTGGGGTCTGCGAGGGCTGGGCGCGAAGGAACCGGGTTACAACCCCTTCGGCCACCGCGCCGGTGCCGTACGGGTCCACGAGACCGCGCTCGCCGTCGCCGGTCTGGCCGCCGCCGGCTACGAGGAGGAGGCGACCTCCCTGCTGCGGGGCGTGCTGGCGGCGGCCGAGTCGTTCGGCCACCGGTTGCCCGAGATGTACGCGGGGGAGCAGCGTACGGAGGGGAGCGCCCCCCTGCCGCACCCGGCCGCCTGCCGTCCCGCGGCGACGGCGGCGGCCTCCGCGGTCCTGCTGCTGACCACGCTCGCGGGCATCCGCCCGGACGTCCCGGCCGGGACGGTCGTCCTGCGCCCGGTACGCAGCGCGCCCCTGGGCGAGATCGGCCTCACGGGGTTGCGGGTCGCGGGCGCCCCCTTCTCCGTACGGGTCGGCCGGCTCGGCCTGGCCATGGTCGAGGAGGCTGCCGGCGGACTGCAGCTGGGAGGGTGACCTGGGCCGACGTGCCGTCCCGTGACCACCGGGAACAGCCGGTGACGCATACCGGATGGAAGGGGATCAACGATCGAAGCGCCCGATGGAGGGAGTGCTTATCGTCAGGCAGACGACTATGATCGCGGCATGCCCTACGACCCGTCAGCCTTTCCGCCCTTCGCCGTCACCGTGGACCTGGTCGTGCTGACCGTGCGCCGCCACTCCCTGTGCGCGCTGGCGGTACGCAGGGGCGAACCACCGTTCCAGGGGCACTGGGCGCTCCCCGGTGGCTTCGTGCGGGCCGACGAGGATCTGGCGCAGGCCGCGGCGCGCGAGCTGGCCGAGGAGACCGGGCTGAGCGTCCACGACCCGGCCGTCCCCGCCCAGGACAACGGCGCACACCTGGAGCAGCTCGCCACGTACGGCGCCCCCAAGCGTGACCCCCGCATGCGCGTCGTCAGCGTCGCTCACCTCGCCCTCGCCCCCGACCTGCCGGCGCCCCGCGCGGGTGGCGACGCCAGCAACGCGCGCTGGGCGCCGGTCGAGGAGTTGCTGCAGCAGGGCGGTTACGGCCGCGACGGCGAGCCGGTGGCGCCGCTCGCCTTCGATCACGCCCAGATCCTGGCCGACGGGGTGGAACGCGCGCGCTCGAAGATCGAGTACTCGTCGTTGGCCACGGCCTTCTGCCCGCCCGAGTTCACCGTCGGCGAGCTGCGCCGTGTCTACGAGGCGGTGTGGGGCGTGGCACTCGACCCGCGCAACTTCCACCGCAAGGTGACGGGCACCCCCGGCTTCCTGGTGCCCACCGGTGGGACGACCACGCGCCAGGGCGGTCGCCCGGCACAGCTCTTCCGCGCCGGGGGCGCCACGCTGCTCAATCCCCCGATGCTGCGCCCCGAGGTGTGACACCCGGGCCCGGCTCAAAACCGTCGGGCCCCGCTGATCACGGATGGGACGGCTGCCACCGGCCGGGCGGGGAGGCGGCGGCCTTCGCCCCGGGAGCGGCTGGCGAACACGGGCCCGGCGAGCCGGCCGCTCTGCGCGGAGCGATCCCGCGGTGCCCGAAAAAACGGACATAGCACGCTATCTTGCTGCGAGTGATCGAGGCCTTCGGACTGACCAGCAACCCTCGCAAAGAGCTTCCGCCCGCCGTGGACGACGTCTCCTTCGAGGCGCGCGCGGGCCGCGTCACCGCGCTGCTCGGAGCACCGGGCGCGGGCAAGACGACAGCGCTCAGACTCATGCTCCAACTCCAACAGGGGCGCGGGATCACCTACTTCAGAGGGCGCCCCCTGGACCGCATCGCCCATCCCTCGCGCGAAGTCGGGGTACTGCTGGGCGACGTACCGGGGCATCCGGCCCGCACGGTCCGCGGTCACCTGCACATGCTGTGCGCCGCCGTCGGCGTCCCGGTCCGGCGTGCCGACGAAGTCCTCGAAGCGGCCGGTCTCGTGAGTCTGCGCGAGGTACGTCTCGCCACCCTCTCGCGCGGCATGGACCGCCGTCTCGGGCTGGCCTGTGCCCTGCTGGCCGACCCGCACACCCTCGTCCTCGACGACCCCGCCGGCGGGCTCTCGGTCCGTGAGAGCCGCTGGCTGCACGACGCGCTGCGGGCACACGCGGCCCACGGCGGTACGGTCCTGTTCACCACGGCCGACCCGAAGGAGGCCGCACGCACCGCAGACCGCGTCGTCACCCTGGAGAACGGCCGGCTCGTCGCGGACCAGGAGGGCGCGGAGTTCGCACGCACCCGACTGCGTCCTCGCGTCGCAGTCCGCAGTCCGCACGCCGCCCGCCTCGAAGTCCTCCTCGCCAAGGAGGCCCGCACCGGGCGGCGCTCCGTCGAGGTCGTGCGGGAGGGCGGCAACCGCCTCTGCGTCTACGGCAGTACCTGCGCCGAGATCGGTGAGACGGCGTTCCGCCACGGCATCCTCGTACACCAACTCGCCGACGAAGTAGGGGACATGGGTCCCGGTGCGGGAGCGGTGGCCCCCGCAGGAGAGCCGGCCGTCGTCTTCGGCGGGCACCCCACCGAGGACGGGCGCGGGGCGGCCGTGCGGCAACCGGCCGACGCGGCAAGGGTCCCCGGCGGAGCGTCGGTGCGGGTGGCCGACGTGTGGCCCGGCGGCCCGGCGGCTTCCGGGAGCGATCCGGGGTCCTCCGTGGGGGACCCAGGGTCCGTCGCCGGTGCGCAGAGGCTGACGACCGGCGAGCAAGCAATCACAATCGATCAGCAGGCAATCACAACCGGTGGGCAAAGGTGTGCAGTCGGCGGTCCAGGGCCCTCCGCGGCGAAGCCGGAAGCTTCGGTCGAGGAACCGCAGCCGCCCCTCGCCGGCGGAGCACGCCCCTCCGGTGGTCAACCGCGATCCCGGACCAAGACGCCCGCGCGCGGTGACGCTCCCGCTCCTGGCGACGCCACGGCTCCCGCCGCACGACCCGATGAGAAACCGGCACCCTCCCCACGACAGCCGGGCCGCCCACCCCAGTCTGCCGATGCCGAAGCCGGAACCGATGCCGAAGCCGGGACTCCGCACGCACTCTCCGCCGCTCTCCCACCCCCCATCTCCGTGCGCCCCGCCCCCTGTCCCCTCAGCCCGCTCCGCTACGAGGTCCGCCGTGCTTTCGGAGTCGGGACGGGGTTCGTCACGGGGGCCGTCGTGCTCGTCGTGTCCGCCCTCGTCGCCGTCCTGCTGGCCCGTATCGGTCACACTCCGCAGTCGCGCCTGCTCGCCGCGTGGCCGCGGGAGCTGCCCCTGCCGCCCGCGGCGCTCGGCGCGGGACTGCTCGGCGCGCTGGCCTTCGGTGACGAGTTCCGCCACCCTGCTTTGGCGGCGGACCGCGGCACCGTCCCCCGCCGACTGGGACTGCTGGCCGCCAAACTCCTCGTCGCCTCGGTGACCGCCCTGGTGCTGGCCCTGCTCACCGTGGGCTGCGACGCCGGAGTGCTGTATCTCGTCTACGGACGGGAGCTCGTACAGGTTCCCGCCGACTGGTTCTCGCTCGGCGCGAGTTGGACCGGGCTCGTGGCCGGGTGCGCCTGGGCCGGCGTGCTGGCCGCGGGCGTCTTCCGGTCCACCTCGGCGGGGCTCGCCGCGGTGGTCGCCGTGCCCCTCCTCGTCGTGCCCCTCGTACACAAGGTCTGGGGGGGATCGTCCGTACGGTCCGCGGCCGGCGTCCCCACGCGGCTGCGGGAGGTGTTCCTGCCGCGGTGGCCCTTCGGGGGAGAGCGCTATCTGGACGGTGCGCTGCGGATGATCACCCAACCCGTGGGAGGGGCGCTGGCGTTGTCGGTGACCGCGTTGCTCTGCGCGTATCTGCTCACGACCCTGCGGAGCCGGGCCCGCTGACCACCCTCCGCGACCTTCCGGTCCGGCCCTGTGCGCAACTCCTCGGAGCACGCCCATTTCTTTCCGATAAGGCGTCAATTGCGACGGGGTGAGCGATCACCCTTTCGTGTGCTTTTCACCAAAGACCTCAAGGGAGTTGGAGGCAGCGCCGACAAAGGATGCGTGAGTACCCTTGCGCACACCATGATGACCGCCGCCCGCTCCGCAGACTCCGGCCTCGCGAACCAGGGCGAACTCGACCGCCACCCCTACGCCGAGGCGCCCGCCGTCGACCGTGTCGGAGTTCCAGCCTGGGACAACGCGGACCCCGAGCTGGGCCGTGTGGGCCGGCGTGCCACGAGCAGCCGCGGACGCGGCCTGCACGGCCAACTCGTTCAGCAGCTGGGTCAGATGATCGTTTCCGGCGATCTGGGGGCCGACCGCCCCCTGGTGCCCGAGGAGATCGGCCAGCGCTTCGAGGTCTCCCGCACCGTCGTGCGCGAGTCGCTCCGCGTCCTGGAGGCCAAGGGCCTGGTCAGCGCCCGCCCGAACGTCGGCACACGGGTGCGTCCCGTCAGCGACTGGAATCTCCTCGACCCGGACATCATCGAGTGGCGGGCCTTCGGGCCGCAGCGCGACGACCAGCGCCGGGAGCTGAGCGAGCTGCGCTGGACGATCGAGCCGCTCGCCGCGCGCCTCGCCGCCGGCCACGGGCGCGAGGACGTCCAGCAGCGACTGTCCGACATGGTCGAGATCATGGGGCACGCCCTGAGTCAGGGTGACGCCCTCACCTTCTCCCGCGCCGACTCCGAGTTCCACTCGCTGCTGATCCAGATCGCGGGCAACCGCATGCTGGAGCACCTCTCCGGGATCGTGTCCGCGGCCCTCCAGGTGTCGGGCGGCCCGCTCACGGGCTGCGAGCGGCCGAACGACGCGTCGCTGGCCCACCACGGCCGGATCGTCGAGGCCCTCGCCGCCGGTGACGGCGCGGCGTCCGAGGCGGCCATGCGCCAACTGCTCACGGTCCACCCCGAGGTGGAGCGCGTGGTGCCCGCTCCGCGCGAGCACTGACGCGTTCCGCGGGCGGCGCGGCCGGTCCTGCCACCCCCTCCTGTGGCGGCGCCCGGCCGGTGAGCCGCCTCCCGTCGGACCTCGCGGGATCCCAGGGATCCCGCGAGGTCCGACGGCGCGAAGCGGCCCCGCTCCTGCCGAAGGGGTCCGGCCGGAATCGCGGGCGATCTCGTATGCCCGGATCTGGCCGTTTTAAATGCTTACGGGGTGTGACTCGGGCCACGCAGATTGGGCGTAACGCTCGTGGAAAGAACGCGATGACCTAAGAGGTGACAGCCGCGGAGGGAATACGGACGCCGGTCACGGCGCTGTGCATCTTCCCGGCCCCCGCCCGCGCCGTCGGCCCATCCCCAAGCCGGCGGTCGGCTCCTGTCCACTGTGGACGGGGCCGGAAGCCGTTTTCCAACGTTCCGAGAGGTTGTTCGTGTCGGCCAGCACATCCCGTACGCTCCCGCCGGAGATCGCCGAGTCCGTCTCTGTCATGGCGCTCATTGAGCGGGGAAAGGCTGAGGGGCAGATCGCCGGCGATGACGTGCGTCGGGCCTTCGAAGCTGACCAGATTCCGGCCACTCAGTGGAAGAACGTACTGCGCAGCCTCAACCAGATCCTCGAGGAAGAGGGTGTGACGCTGATGGTCAGTGCCGCAGAGCCCAAGCGCACCCGCAAGAGCGTCGCAGCGAAGAGCCCCGCCAAGCGCACCACCACCAAGACGGTCGCGGCGAAGACGGTGACCACCAGGAAGGCCACCGCCACCGCCACCCCGGCGGCGCCCGCCGCCGACCCCGCCGCCGAGGAAGAGGCGCCCGCCAAGAAGGCCGCGGCCAAGAAGACGACCGCCAAGAAGGCCACGGCGAAGAAGACGACCGCCGCAGCCAAGAAGACGGCCGCCAAGAAGACCAGCGCCAAGAAGGACGACGTCGAACTGCTCGACGACGAGGTCCTCGAGGACACCAAGGTCGCCGACGAGCCCGAGGGCGCCGAGAGCGCCGGCTTCGTGCTCTCCGACGAGGACGAGGACGACGCGCCCGCGCAGCAGGTCGCCGCGGCCGGAGCCACCGCCGACCCGGTCAAGGACTACCTCAAGCAGATCGGCAAGGTGCCCCTGCTCAACGCCGAGCAGGAGGTCGAGCTCGCCAAGCGCATCGAGGCGGGTCTGTTCGCCGAGGACAAGCTGGCCAACTCCGACAAGCTGGCGCCGAAGCTCAAGCGCGAGCTGGAGATCATCGCCGAGGACGGCCGCCGCGCCAAGAACCACCTCCTGGAGGCCAACCTCCGTCTGGTGGTCTCCCTGGCCAAGCGCTACACCGGCCGCGGCATGCTCTTCCTGGACCTCATCCAGGAGGGCAACCTCGGCCTGATCCGTGCGGTGGAGAAGTTCGACTACACCAAGGGCTACAAGTTCTCCACGTACGCAACGTGGTGGATCCGCCAGGCGATCACCCGCGCCATGGCCGACCAGGCGCGCACCATCCGTATCCCGGTGCACATGGTCGAGGTCATCAACAAGCTCGCGCGCGTGCAGCGCCAGATGCTCCAGGACCTGGGCCGCGAGCCCACTCCGGAGGAGCTGGCCAAGGAACTCGACATGACCCCGGAGAAGGTCATCGAGGTCCAGAAGTACGGCCGCGAGCCCATCTCGCTGCACACCCCGCTGGGCGAGGACGGCGACAGCGAGTTCGGCGACCTCATCGAGGACTCCGAGGCCGTCGTCCCGGCCGACGCGGTCAGCTTCACGCTGCTGCAGGAGCAGCTGCACTCCGTCCTGGACACCCTGTCCGAGCGCGAGGCGGGCGTCGTCTCCATGCGCTTCGGTCTCACCGACGGCCAGCCGAAGACCCTCGACGAGATCGGCAAGGTGTACGGCGTCACGCGTGAGCGGATCCGCCAGATCGAGTCCAAGACCATGTCGAAGCTGCGCCACCCCTCGCGGTCGCAGGTGCTGCGCGACTACCTCGACTAGGTCTCGGCCGTACGACACGGAAGGCCCGGCCCCCGAGAGGGGCCGGGCCTTCGCGCTGTCTGCGGGTGCGAGGGGAGGCGGGCTGGATCACTCTGAGTGTCCCGTGACCATCCGAGAGTGAGGAGTGCGCATGCGTCGTCGCTTTGCCCGGGCCCTGCCCGGGCCGCTGGTCCTGGCGGCCGCAGCGGCCGCGATACCGCTGGCGTCCGCCGTCCCCGCAGCAGCCGACCACGTGGTCGTCGGCGGTTTCCCCATAGATGTGGCGCAGAGTCCGTGGACGGTGGCGCTCTCCAGTCGTGACCGGTTCGGGGGTATCCGGGCGGGGCAGTTCTGCGGGGGAGTGGCGGTCGGCCGCACGACCGTGCTCACCGCGGCCCACTGCCTCGACGAGGAGGTCCTGGGAGCCCCGCCGGACCGGGTGTCCGACCTGCGGGTCATCGCGGGGCGTACGGACCTTCTCTCGGACCGGGGGCAGGAGATCGCCGTGAGCGACACCTGGGTGAACCCGGACTACGACGACGTCAGCAACTCCGGTGACTTCGCGGTGGTCACCCTGGCGGACCCCCTTCCGGCCGACTCGGTGATCGGCATGGCGGCCGCCGGTGACCACGCGTATGAGACGGGCACCGCCGCGACGGTCTACGGGTGGGGCGACACCTCGGGGGCCGGCGACTACGCGAGCAGTCTGCGCGCCGCGTCCGTGCGCGTCCTGCCGGACGTCCTGTGCGAGAAGGCGTATCCGGGGGGCGGGGGCGGCACATACCGGGCCGCGACCATGGTGTGCGCCGGGGAGCCGGAGGGGGGCCGTGACGCCTGCCAGGGGGACAGCGGCGGGCCGCTCGTCGCCCGGGGGCGGCTGATCGGGCTCGTGTCCTGGGGGAGCGGCTGTGGACAGGCGGGCAGCCCGGGGGTCTACACACGTGTGTCCGACGTCATGCGAAGACTCGGGTGGGACACCGAGGCGCCAGGGACGCGGAAGGCGCCCGACGGGGCCTGAGCGGGCTCCTGTGCGGGACGACGACGGGCGGCTGCCTCCGCACACCCGGAGGCAGCCGCCCTATCCACCGGCCTGTGCCGGACTGGCTCGTCGTCGGACGCTAGGGGTCAGCGCTCATCTTCGGAAGCGGTCGCCGGAATGGACGTCAACCGCTCCGTCTCGTCCTGTATCTCAGCGGCGATCTTCTTGAGTTCCGGCTCGAACTTGCGGCCGTGGTGGGCGCAGAAGAGCAGTTCTCCGCCGCTCAGCAGGACGACGCGCAGGTATGCCTGGGCGCCGCAGCGGTCGCAGCGATCAGCGGCCGTCAGCGGGCTTGCGGAAGTCAGAACAGTAGTCACGTCGCCTCTTCTCTAGCTCGACGAGCTGTCGTACCAGGGTCAACATCCAACCAGCCCCAAACGTTCCCGCTCGCGGCTTTTCCTCGAAAAATCTTTCCGAGGCGGCTGGCTGCTGCCGGTTGGCGGCGAATGTGCCGTATTACGTGTCTGCAGTGTCGTACGGGTTCGCGCTGTCGGTCAGGGTCCGTCCTCGCCGGCCGGGTTGCCGGTTTGTTCATGAGGACGTGCCCGGAGCCTAAATGGTTCATGCCTCGAAGGGAACGTGATGTGCACTTCACTCCGTCGAGGGATCGAACACGCATGCGATCGTGGACTAGTCTGAGTTTCCGACGAGGGTGGCGTTACAACGGCTCTACCAGGCCTCGGTACCCTCTCACCGGTGAACGAAGCCGCGCCCTTACCCAGCGGGGCCCCATCTGAAATTCAGCGAGGAGCGAACCGCGTGACCGCCGAGACGTCCGTGCCGTCCACAGCGCTGCTGGCAGGAGCAGACCGGGACGGTTCCAACTACACCGCGCGGCACCTGCTCGTCCTCGAGGGGCTCGAGGCCGTGCGCAAGCGCCCCGGCATGTACATCGGATCGACCGACAGCCGCGGTCTGATGCACTGCCTGTGGGAGATCATCGACAACTCCGTGGACGAGGCCCTCGGTGGTTACTGCGACCACATCGAGGTCATTCTCCACGACGACGGCTCGGTCGAGGTCCGGGACAACGGCCGCGGCATCCCGGTCGACGTCGAGCCCAAGACCGGCCTGTCCGGTGTCGAGGTCGTCATGACCAAGCTGCACGCCGGCGGCAAGTTCGGAGGCGGCTCCTACGCCGCCTCCGGCGGTCTGCACGGCGTCGGCGCCTCCGTCGTGAACGCCCTGTCCGCCCGGCTGGACGTGGAGGTGGACCGCGGTGGGCACACCAACGCCATCAGCTTCCGGCGCGGCGTGCCCGGTGCCTTCGCCGGCAACGGCCCGGACGCGAAGTTCGAGGCCAAGAGCGGGTTGCGCAAGACCAAGAAGATCCCGAAGAGCCGCACCGGCACGCGCGTGCGGTACTGGGCCGACCGCCAGATCTTCCTCAAGGACGCCAAGCTCTCCCTCGAGAACCTGCACCAGCGCGCCCGTCAGACCGCGTTCCTGGTGCCGGGCCTGACCATCGTCGTCCGTGACGAGTACGGCCTGGGCGAGGGCGGCAGCAAGGGCGAGGAGTCCTTCCGCTTCGACGGCGGGATCAGCGAGTTCTGCGAGTTCCTGGCGGGTGACAGGCCCATCTGCGACGTGCTCCGCTTCACCGGGCAGGGCACCTTCAAGGAGACGGTCCCCGTCCTGGACGACCGCGGCCAGATGACGCCCACCGAGGTCACCCGCGAGCTCGGCGTCGACGTCGCGCTGCGCTGGGGGACCGGTTACGACACGACGGTCAAGTCGTTCGTCAACATCATCGCCACCCCCAAGGGCGGCACCCACGTCGCAGGCTTCGAGCAGGCCGTCGCCAAGACGATGAACGAGGTGCTGCGCGCCAAGAAGCTGCTGCGCGTCGCCGAGGACGACATCGTCAAGGACGACGCGCTGGAGGGCCTCACGGCGGTCGTCACCGTCCGCCTCGCCGAGCCGCAGTTCGAGGGCCAGACCAAGGAGGTCCTGGGTACCTCGGCCGCCCGCCGCATCGTGAACAACGTGGTCTCCAAGGAACTCAAGGCGTTCCTGACCTCGACCAAGCGGGACGCCGCCCAGCAGGCCCGCGTCGTCATGGAGAAGGCCGTCGCCGCGGCCCGTACGCGCATCGCCGCCCGCCAGCACAAGGACGCCCAGCGCCGCAAGACGGCCCTGGAGTCCTCCTCGCTGCCCGCCAAGCTGGCCGACTGCCGCAGCGACGACGTCGACCGCAGCGAGCTGTTCATCGTCGAGGGCGACTCCGCGCTCGGTACGGCGAAGCTCGCCCGGAACTCCGAGTTCCAGGCACTGCTGCCGATCCGCGGCAAGATCCTCAACGTCCAGAAGTCGTCCGTGACGGACATGCTGAAGAACGCCGAGTGCGGCGCGATCATCCAGGTCATAGGGGCCGGGTCCGGCCGGACCTTCGACATCGACGCGGCGCGCTACGGCAAGATCATCATGATGACCGACGCCGATGTGGACGGCTCCCACATCCGCACGCTGCTGCTGACGCTGTTCCACCGCTACATGCGGCCCATGGTCGAGGCGGGCCGGGTCTTCGCCGCGGTGCCGCCGCTGCACCGCATCGAGCTGGTCCAGCCGAAGAAGGGCCAGGACAAGTACGTCTACACGTACTCGGACCGCGAGCTGCGCGACAAGCTCATGGAGTTCCAGAGCAAGGGCGTCCGGTACAAGGACTCCATCCAGCGGTACAAGGGTCTCGGCGAGATGGACGCCGACCAGCTGGCCGAGACGACCATGGACCCGCGCCGCCGCACCCTGCGCCGGATCAACCTCACCGACCTGGAGGCCGCCGAGCAGATCTTCGACCTGCTGATGGGCAACGACGTCGCTCCCCGCAAGGAGTTCATCTCCAACTCGGCGGCGACGCTGGACCGGTCGCGGATCGACGCGTAGGCGCCGGACGGGGAGGGCCGGGCGGCGCCTCCGCGGCCGTGCTCTCCCGCCGGCGGCCGCCGGCACGCCTCGAGGCGTCCACCAGCGGGTTGCGTCACCTGATGGGGTGAAGAGCGCCGGGAAGAAGAGTCAGGGATCTTCCCGGTCTGTCCATCCTTGGGCATGCAGTCAAGCAACGGTCGCCCCCGCGTGGACGGGGGCGGCCAGTACGGTTCGGCCGGGCATCCCGGCGGTCATGACGTGGACCTCGCCGAGGTGCCCGGCCACGTGCGGTACGACGACCCCTGGTACGACGCCCTCGCCTCCGGCTGGGGCGAGCCGGCCGGCGCGGCACCAGCGGACCCGGCGGCACCGGAGCCGCGCGAGGGGGACACGGTCGCCGCGGCGGCCGACGTGTACCTCGAGGTGCAGCGCAGCGAGGCCTTCCAGGAGGTGCGCAGCCGGTACCGGAGGTTCGTGGTGCCGGCCGTCGTCGTCTTCTTCGCCTGGTACGTGGCCTACGTCGTGACCGCCACCACCGCGCCCGGGCTGATGGCCCGGCCCGTGGCGGGAGCCGTGAACGTCGCCATGCTCGCCGGACTCGGGCAGTTCCTGACCACCTTCCTGCTGACCTGGGCGTACGCCCGGCACGCGCGGCTGCGCAGGGACCGGGCCGCGCTCGAGCTGCGCTGGGACACCCAGGAGATGGCCCGGGGCGCGCGAGGCGGTGCCTCGTGACCGGGGACCACCAGACGCCGGCACTGCTGCTGTTCAGCGCGTTCGTCGCGGTCACGCTGGCGATCACGACGTGGGTGAGCCGCAGGCGGCAGGGCTCGGCGGAGGAGTTCTACGCGGGCGGTCGCCTCTTCTCGCCCCTGGAGAATGGTTTTGCCATCGCGGGCGACTACATGTCGGCCGCCTCCTTCCTCGGCATCTCCGGCCTGATCGCCCTGTACGGCTACGACGGCATGCTCTACTCGGTGGGCTTCCTCGTGGCCTGGCTCGTGGTGCTGTTCCTCGTCGCCGAACTGGTGCGCAACTGCGGCCGGTTCACGCTCGCCGACGTGGTGGCGGCGCGGATGAGGGAGCGGCCGGTGCGGATCGCGGCGGGAACCTCCTCGGTCACGGTGTCCGTTCTCTACCTGGTGGCGCAGATGGTGGGAGCGGGCAGCCTGGTCGCGCTGCTGCTCGGCGGCACCGGCGAGGTGGCGCGGGCCTGGACCGTCATCGGCGTCGGCGCGCTCATGGTGATCTATGTGTCGTTGGGAGGGATGCGGGCCACCACGTGGATCCAGATCGTCAAGGCGGTCCTGCTGCTCGGCGGCACGGTCGCGCTGACCGCCCTCGTCCTGGTGCGCTTCCACGGCGACTTCGACGGGTTGCTGCTCACGGCGGCCGAGCGCAGCGGCCACGGGCAGGCGTTCCTGGCGCCCGGGCTGAAGTACGGCGGGGACTGGACCGCCCGCTTCGACTTCATCAGCCTGGGACTCGCCCTCGTCCTGGGCACCGCCGGACTGCCGCACATCCTGTCCCGCTTCTACACCGTGCCCACCGCCCGGGCCGCACGGCGCTCGGTCGTCTGGGCCATCGGCCTCATCGGCGGCTTCTACCTGATGACGATCGTCCTCGGCTTCGGCGCGGCCGCCATCGTCGGGCCGGACGCCGTACGCGGATCCAACGCGGCCGGGAACACCGCGGTCCCGCTGCTGGCCCTCGACCTGGGCGGCGGCGCGGACTCCACGGGGGGGACGGTTCTGTTCGCGGTCGTCGCCGCGATCGCCTTCGCCACCATCCTCGCCGTGGTCGCCGGGGTCACGCTCGCCTCCTCGGCGTCCGTGGCCCACGACCTGTACGCCTCCCTGCGGCGCCGGCGCGGCGAGCCGCGCAGCGAGGTGGCCGTGGCCCGTGTCGCAGCGGTCGGCATCGGCGTGGCCGCGATCGCCCTCGGCCTGCTGGCCCGCGACCTGAACGTCGCCTTCCTGGTGGGTCTCGCCTTCGCCGTCGCCGCCTCCGCCAATCTGCCCGTGCTGCTCTACTCGCTGTTCTGGCGGGGCTTCACCACGCGCGGCGCCGTGTGGGCCGTCTACGGCGGCCTGGTCCCGGCCGTGGTGCTGGTGCTGCTGTCCCCGGTGGTCTCGGGCAGCCCCGCCGCCCTGTTCCCGGGCCTCGACTTCCAGTGCTTCCCGCTGCAGAACCCCGGCCTGGTCTCCATCCCGCTCGGCTTCCTCGCGGGCTGGCTCGGCACGGTCACCTCCGCGGAGGTCCCGGACGAGGCCAGGCACGCGGAGACGGAGGTGCGGTCGCTGACCGGGGCGGGGGCGGTGTAGGCACGAGGTACCCGGCCGGGTCCGTCGGCCAGGAGGCCCGTGGGGCGGTTTCCTCCCCCGCCGCCCCACGGGCCTCGCCCTCAGCCGTGGGTCGCCCACACGTAACGGTGTTCCGGGCGACCCGCGTCGCCGTACTTGAGGGTCAGCCTGGCCCGCCCCGTGCGCTCCAGGAGCTTCAGATAGCGCTGGGCGGTCTGGCGGCTCACCCCGGTCCGCTCGGCGATCTCCTGGGCCGACAGCGGGCCGCCGGCGTTCATCAGGGACCGGCGCACAAGCTCCGCGGTGGTGGGGGAGTGCCCCTTGGGCAGGGCCGGTTCCGAGGGCGCCGACAGGGCACCGAAGATGCGGTCCACCTCGGCCTGCTCCGCCTCGCCACCGCCGTCGAGGGTGCGGCGCAGCCGCGCGTACGCCTCCAGCCTGGCGCGCAGCCCCGCGAAGGCGAACGGCTTGACCAGGTACTGCAGGGCGCCGTGCCGCATCGCCGCCTGCACGGTGGACACGTCCCGGGCCGCCGTCACCATGATCACGTCCGTCTG
Source organism: Streptomyces sp. NPDC052701 (assembly GCF_040678355.1). NCBI lineage: Bacteria > Bacillati > Actinomycetota > Actinomycetes > Kitasatosporales > Streptomycetaceae > Streptomyces > Streptomyces sp. NPDC052701. Next base: position 39,736 of record NZ_JBFATO010000019.1, on the reverse strand, counting down.
GTGGCCGCGCCGGCGCATCTCCTGGACGACGGCGAGCCCCGTCTCGTCGGGCAGGTAGTGGTCCATGAGGACCAGGTCGACCCGGGGCAGCGTCTCCAGCCGCCGCAGCGCCTGCGCCGCGCTGTGCGCCTCGCCGGCGACGTGGAAGCCGGGGACCTTCTCGACGTAGGCGGCGTTGACCCGTGCGACCCGGACGTCGTCGTCCACGACCAGGACCTCGATCATCGCGTCTCCTCCTCGGCGGTCTGCGGGGTCGAGGGCAGGTTCAGGGCCGGTTCCGGGACGGGCCCGGACAGCGCCTCGGGCAGGACGACGGTGAACTCCGCGCCCCCGCCCCGCGCCTCGCCCACGGTGGCGCTGCCACCCTGCCGTTCGGCGAGCCTGCGCACCAGGCAGAGTCCGATGCCGCGCTCGCGGTGGGCCGGCGGTTCCTTGGTCGACCACCCTTCGGTGAAGACCACCTCGCGCTGCTCCACCGGAATGCCGGGCCCGGTGTCGCGCACCCTGAGGACCGCGGTGCGTCCCTCGGCCCGCAGTTCGACCTCCACGCGCGCGTGCGGGGTGCCCGCGACGGCGTCGAGGGCGTTGTCCACGAGGTTGCCGACGACGGTGACGAGCCCCCGCGGGTCGACCAGCCGGTCCGGCAGCCGCGTCCGGTCCGAGACCCACAGGGTGACACCGCGCTCGGCCGCGACGGCCGCCTTGCCCACCAGCAGGGCGGCCAGCAGCGGGTCCTCGATCCTCTCGGCGACCTGTTCGGAGGTGGCCCGGTGGTCCCCGACCACCTCTCCGACGAACTCCGCCGCGTCGTCGTACATCTCCAGTTCGAGCAGCCCGAGCAGGGTGTGCATCCGGTTGGCGTGTTCGTGGTCCTGGGCGCGCAGGGCGTCGATCAGGCCGCGCGTGGAGTCGAGCTCCCGGCCGAGCTGCTCCAGCTCGGTGCGGTCGCGCAGGGTGGCGACGGCGCCGCCGTCGTCGGTGGGCATCCGGTTGGCGACCAGCACCCGCGGGCCGCGGACGGTGAGCAGGTCCGTGCCGGTGACCCGCCCGGCCAGCACGTCGGCCGTACGGCCCGCGCCGAGCGCCTCGTCGGGGGTGCCGCCCACCGCGCCGCCGTCGATGTCCAGCAGACGCTGCGCCTCGTCGTTGAGAAGGCGGATGCGCCCGGCGCGGTCCAGGGCGACGACGCCCTCCCGGATGCTGTGCAGCATCGCCTCGCGCTCCGCGAGCAGGGCGGCGATGTCCGAGAAGGCCAGGTCCCTGGTCTGCCGCTGGACCCGCCGGGAGACGAGCCAGGCCGCCAGCGCGCCGACCGCCAGGGCACCGCCGGCGTACGCGAGCAGCCCGGGGATCGCGTGGAGCAGCCGGGCCCGGACGCTGTCGTACGCGATGCCGACCGAGACCGCCCCGACGATCCGGCCGTCGCCGTCGCGCAGCGGCACCTTGCCGCGGGCGGAGCGGCCGAGGGTGCCCTCGTCGATCTGCATGACCTCGTGGCCCGCCAGCGCCCGGCCGGGGTCGGTCGAGACGATTCCGCCGATCCGCTCCGGTTCGGTGTGCGACCAGCGCACGCCCCGCCGGTCCATCACCACGACGTACTCGGCGTGCGTCGCCTTCCGGATCCGCTCCGCCTCCCGCTGCACCGGACCCTTCGGTGACGGACGCGTGCGCTGCAGGTCCTCGGCGATCTGCGGCTGCTGCGCGGTGGTCTGCGCGATCGCGAGCGCGCGGCGCATCGCCTGGTCGTCGAGCTGGTCGCCGAGCGGTGCGAGGAACAGTCCGGTCGCGAGCACCGCGACGCCCGCGGCGATCGCCACCTGCATCAGCAGTACCTGCGAGAACACCCGCCGCGGCAGACCCAGTCGCAGGCGGCGTGCGGGGGGAGTGGGACTCATGTCCATGACGGTACGCGGGCGGGTGCGCCGTGCCGTAGGGGTGTGTGGGCGATCTCTCGGCCCGGGCACGGGGAAGGACGCCCCGGCGGCCCCGGGGCCTTCGTGCGGCTGCGCCGGCGGGGCGGCTCCGGGCAAGCCGCCGAAGGGCGGGAGCGCCCTTGCGGGCGTCAGCCGGCGAGCGCTGCCATCGTCAGTTCGCGGACCTCCACCACGTCCATCCGCGCCGGTGATCCCAGCACCGACACACCGCAGCTCTCCGGACGCGGCGGGGCGGACGCGGCCTGTGCGACGACGACCCGCCAGTGGCGCCCGTCGGCGTGCGCCACGGTCACCTCCCAGCGCGGGGCCGCACCGTCGGTCCGCACCACGCTCAGGGCCTCCGCCGCGTACTCGCCCACCGCCGTGCGCACGGCCAGCTCGGCCGCCTGGCCGGGACGCTCCCAGGCGGAGTTCCCGCGGCACCCGTCCACGACGATCCGTCCCTCGCGCGCGCCGTGCAGGACCTCCTTGACGGTGTGCGCCTCGGCCCGGCCGTACGCGTATCCGTAGGGCAGGACGAGCACCGTCGGCGAGAAGCGGTGGCCCCCCAGGTGGGTGACCTCCCAGACGCCCTCCACGCCGGAGGCGGCGAGTTCGGCCGCCAGCGGCCGGCCGAGGAGCGCGCAGCAGCGGTCGCGCTTGCCGTTGGTGCAGACCAGGGCTAGGGGGCCGCCCCGGTGGGGCCGTCCGCCGAGCACCGTGTCGAAGCCGCGGTGCTCGCCCCTGCCGAGCGCGCCGAAATCGAGGTCGAGCAGCTGCCCCGGGTCGGTGGTGGCGGCGCCGCGCAGCCACACCTTCCCGGGCACGGTGTGGGCCGCGTAGACCCGGCGGACGGCGGGCGTGCGGGAGTCCGCGTGCCGTCCCGGGCGGCGGATGAGCGCGATGCGTACGCCCGTGCCCTTCGCCGCCGCCTCCAGCGCGCGGCCCAGCGCGGGGTCCAGGTGGCTCGAGGTGAGCGCCTTGGCACCCCAGGGGCCGGGCTGTTCCAGCAGCAGCCAGGTCCTCGCGGTGGCCGCGGTTGCCGAAACGGGCTCGTCGAGATCCCGGGAGACGGTTGAGCACGTACTCACAGAGGTGAGCCTAACCTGACTTGCGCCGTGACGCCTTTCGCCCCGCTCGTGTCCGGACCGAGCGGAGGGCGGCGTTCCGGACGGCGTTCTACCCGGGGAGCGGCTGAGGCGGTTCGGGCCCTGTGTACCGCCCGCTCGGCCGCATACGCAGGGGGCGTTCGCCGTACTCCTCCAGGACGTGGGCGATCCAGCCCGCCGTACGGGCCACGGCGAAGATCGTCTCGCCCGCCGCGGCGGGCATGCCGCAGGACGCGGTGAGCACGGCGAGCGCCAGGTCCACGTTGGCGTGCAGAGGGGTGTGGCGGGCGGCGGTGGCCACCACGTCGCGGGCCGCGGCGAGGGCGGGCGCCGCCCGCGGGACCTCCTCCAGCAGGGCGAACAGGGCACGCGCGCGCGGATCCTCGCCCGGGTAGAGCCGGTGGCCGAGCCCTGGGATGCGGCGGCCCGCCCGCAGCTCCTCGGCGATCACCGGTGCCGCGTCGCCGTGGCCGAGGACGTCGAGCAGCAGCCGGTGGGCCAGTCCGCCGGCCGCGCCGTGCAGCGGGCCCTCCAGCACGCCGAGCCCCGCGGAGACGGCCGCGTAGGCGTGCGCGCGGGCCGACGCGGCGACGCGCACCGCGAGGGTCGAGGCGGCCAGGTCGTGGTCGACCAGGAGGGCCAGGGCCCGGTCCAGGGCGCGCAGGCAGGCCTCGTCGGGGTCCTGTCCGCTGAGCCGTGCCCAGAGGCGGTGGGCGATCGGTCCCTCGTCCCGGTGGCCGGGCCGCACCGGCGGCAGGGCCGCCACCAGGGTGGGGATGAGCGTGCGCGCGATGCCGAGCACGGTGTCCTCGGACAGGTCGAAGCGCAGCGGGTCCGCGCTCGCGGCGGCGATCGTCGCCACCCGCAACCGGTCGGCGGGGGCGCAGTGCCCGGGCAGCGCGTCGACGGCGCGGCGGGCGACGGCGACGGAGGCCTCGGGCGCGGTGAAGACGGTGCCGGGCCGGATCCGGCCGGTCCACAGCCACTCGGCGACCTCCTCGTAGGTGTGCCGTGCCGTCAGTTCGACCGCGTCGACGCCCCGGAAGTAGTACCGGTCCCGGTCGATGAGCGTGAGGCGGGTCCGTACGGACAGCTCGCCGCCGGAGGCCGCACCCGCCCCGCTCTCCCTCCTGTTGCGCCGGGCGAGCGCCTCGACCTCCGCGGCGTCGAAGGTGCTGCCCCGGCCGCCCGGCACGCGCCGGCTGCCGAGCTGGCCGCGGCTGACGTAGGCGTACACGGTCTCGGGCTTCACCCCGAGGAGCTCGGCGGCCTCCTTGGTGCTCAGGCGCCGTTCCGCGCCGGCCGGGGCGGGTTCTTGATCGCGCATGGGGGTCACCGTATCCACCTTCGCCGCGCATTGATCTCATGTTGATTCAATCAATATTGACAGAGGATTAGTCAATCATCGACAGTCGAATCAAGTCCAGGGAGGAATCATGTCCGTCAACAGGTCCGCAGCCGCACTCGTCGACGTACCGCGGGGACTCGCCGGTGTCGTCGTCGCGGACACCCGCGTCGGTGACGTCCGCGGCGGGGAGGGCTTCTACCACTACCGCCAGTACTCGGCCGTCGAACTCGCGCGCAGCCGCGGCTTCGAGGACGTCTGGCACCTGCTCGTCCTCGGCGAACTGCCGGACGCCGGGCGCAGCGCCGCCTTCGCCGCCGAGACCGCCGCGCTGCGACGGCTCCCCGCGCGGGTGCGGGCCGCCCTGCCCGCGATCGCGGCCGCCGGCGAAGGCTCCGGCCCGCTGGCCGGGATGCGTACGGCGCTGTCCCTGCTGGGCGCGGCGAAGGGGTTCCGCCCGGTGTACGACACGGACGCCGGCCGGCGCCGCCGGGACACCCTGGAGGCGGCCGCGGCCGTGCCGACGCTCCTCACGGCGCTGTACCGGCTGGGGCGCGGACTCGACCCGGTGGAGCCGCGCGAGGACCTGCCGTACGCGGCGAACTACCTCTACATGCTGACGGGCGAGGAGCCGGACGAGCGGCACGCGCGGGCGATCGAGCAGTACTTGATCTCAACCATTGATCACGGATTCAACGCGTCGACCTTCACCGCCCGGGTCATCGCCTCGACGGGCGCGGACGTGGCGGCGTGCCTCGCCGGGGCGGTGTCGGCGCTGTCCGGACCGCTGCACGGGGGCGCGCCGAGCCGCGCGCTGGACACGCTGGACGCGATCGGCACCCCTGACCGCATCGACTCCTGGGTCCGCGAACGGGTGCTCGCCGGGGAGCGCATCATGGGCTTCGGCCACGCCGTCTACCGTACGGAGGACCCCCGCTCCCGGATGCTGCGCGAGATCGCCCGGCGGTTCGGCGGTCCGCGGGTGGACTTCGCCGTCCAGGTCGAGCGCCGCGTGGAGGCGATCCTCGCGGAACTGAAGCCCGGACGCGAACTGCACACCAACGTCGAGTTCTACGCGGGCGTGGTCATGGAACTGTGCGGCCTGCCGCGCGAGATGTTCACGCCGACGTTCGCGGCGGCGCGGGTGGTGGGGTGGAGCGCCAACATCCTGGAGCAGGCGGAGGACACGAAGATCATCAGGCCGGCGGCGCGGTACGTGGGGCCCGAGGCGCCGGTGGCGGTGCCCGGGGCGGCGTGACGCAGGTGCGTACCGGCACCGCCCGGGCGCGGTGCCGGGGTGCCGGGGCGCCTGCTCCGGCCGTTCCGCGGCTCGTCGGGCGCCCGACGCCGGGCGGCCGGGGCGGCCGTCACGCAAGCGGCCCTCCCGAGGCGGGCCGCGGCGGCGCGACCCGGCTCCCGTGTCCCGGGCGTCCGTGTGACCACGCCGGCCCTCGCGTCAGGCGCCCGGACCGCCGGCCGGCGCCGACGGGGGCGGAGGGGACCGGCGGTGGTGGGCGGCGCCTGCCGGCTCCCGCCGACGCCCGGCGTGCCGAGCGGCGCTGACACGGCGGGAGGTGGAGGCGCAGAGGCAAGGCGCACCGAGGGAAGCGAGGGGCGCACCCTCCGGCGCCCTGCCCGGCCTCCGCCCCGCACATGCCGCCCACGGTCGTCCACCGCGTGGTCGTTCCCGCCGCTCGTATCCTGGACCGGCACGCAGTCCTCGTGCGCGCGCCGGCGCCGTGAGCCGGTGCGCGCACCGGTGTGAGAGAGGTCGCACGGTGAGCGAGTCGAGCCCGGTTCCGCACACACACCCCGAGCCGGAGCGGAGCCCGATCCCCCTCCCGCGTCAGATTCCGGTCGTCGTCCTGGCCGGCTTCCTGGGTTCCGGGAAGACCACCTTGCTCAACCACCTCCTCCACCGCAGCGGCGGCAGCCGCATCGGCGCCATCGTCAACGACTTCGGCGCCATCGAGATCGACGCGATGGCGGTGGCGGGCGCGCTCGGCGACTCGACCGTCTCGCTGGGCAACGGGTGCCTGTGCTGCGCCGTCGACGCCGGCGAGCTGGATCTCTACCTCGAGCGGCTCGCACGGCCCTCCCTCGGCATCGACGTCGTCGTCATCGAGGCCAGCGGCCTCGCCGAGCCCCGGGAGCTGGTGCGCATGGTGCTCGCCAGCGAGCACCCCGGGATCGTCTACGGCGGGCTCGTCGAGGTGGTCGACGCCGCCGAGTTCGACGACACCCGCGCCAGGCATCCCGAGATCGACCGGCACCTCGGCCTCGCCGACCTCGTCGTGGTGAACAAGATCGACCGGGCCCCCGACGGGGACCGGGTGCTGCGGCTCGTCCGCTCCCTCGTCGACCGTGCCGCGGTCGTCCCGGCCTCCTACGGGCGCATCGACCCGGAGCTCCTCTTCGACTGCAGGCCCGGCGACGAGCGCATCGGGCAGCTGTCCTTCGACGACCTGCACGACCACAGCGCGGACGATCACGCCGGGCACCTGCACACCGGCTACGACAGCCTGTCCTTCGTCTCCGAGGTCCCCCTGGACCCGCGCCGGTTGATGGAGTTCCTCGACAGCCGGCCCGAGGGGCTGTACCGGATCAAGGGGTACGTCGACTTCGGTCCGTACGACACCCGCAACCGCTACGCCGTCCACGCCGTCGGGCGGTTCCTCCGTTTCTACCCCGAGCCCTGGGGGGCCGACGGCGAGCGCCTCACCCAGCTCGTCCTCATCGGCTCCGGCATCGACGCGCCCGCCCTCGGCAAGGAGCTCGAGGCGTGCAGGAGCGACGCCCCGCACGCCGACGAGCACGGCATGTGGGGCGTCCTGCGCTACGTCCAGGATCCCGAGGCCCGGAACAGCGCGGCGTGGGATCCCTACGACGACGACCCCGAAGCCTTCGACGACCCGGAGGCCTTCGACGACCCGGAGGCCTCCGGGGACACCGAGGCCTCCGGGGATCCCTCGGCCTAGACCGGCCCCGCCACCACCGACACCGTCTTCGGCAGCGACACCCCCGAGCCGTCGCGGCGCGGGTCGATGTCCGGCAGCTCGGCCGGAGAGCCGTTCTTCTGCGCGGCGCGGGCCGGAGCCGGGCCCGCCCAGGCCAGGGACAGGCAGTCCTCGCCCTTTAGGAACCGCTGGCAGCGCACACCGCCGGTGGCCCGGCCCTTGCGCGGGAACTGGTCGAACGGGGTCAGCTTGCCCGTCGTCTGCACGGAGTCGTCCAGCGTGCCGCGCGAGCCCGCGACCGTGAAGACGACCGCGTCCGCCGCCGGGTCGACGGCCGTGAAGGAGATGACCTTCGCGCCCTCGGAGAGCTTGATGCCCGCCACACCGCCCGCCGGCCGGCCCTGCGGGCGGACCTGGGACGCCTGGAAGCGCAGCAGCTGGGCGTCGTCGGTGATGAAGACCAGGTCCTCTTCACCGGTGCGCAGCTCGACCGCGCCGACGATCCGGTCGCCCTCCTTGAGGGTGATCACTTCCAGCTCGTCCTTGTTGGCCGGGTAGTCGGGCACCACCCGCTTGACGACGCCCTGCTGCGTGCCGAGCGCCAGGCCGGGCGAGGACTCGTCGAGCGTGGTCAGGCAGACCACGTCCTCGTCGTCCTCCAGGGAGACGAACTCCGCCAGCGGCGCGCCCCCCGACAGGTTCGGCGCCGGCATCGCCTCCGGGAGCTGCGGCAGGTCGATGACGTTCAGGCGGAGCAGGCGGCCCGCCGAGGTGACCACGCCCACCTCGCCCCGGGCGGTGGCCGGCACCGCCGAGACGATCACGTCGTGCTTGACGCGCTTGGCGGCGCCGTCCTCCGGGAAGGGGGCGTCGTCGGCCGTGCGGGCCAGCAGGCCCGTGGAGGACAGCAGCACCCGGCACGGGTCGTCCGCCACCTGCAGCGGGACGGTGGCGACGGAGGTCGCGGCCGACTCCAGCAGGACCGTACGGCGGTCGGTGCCGAACTTCTTGGCCACCGCGGCCAGTTCGTTGGAGACCAGCTTGCGCAGCTCGGCGTCCGACTCCAGGATCCGGGTCAGTTCCTCGATCTCCGTGTTCAGCCGGTCCCTCTCCGCCTCCAGTTCGATGCGGTCGAACTTGGTCAGGCGGCGCAGGGGGGTGTCCAGGATGTACTGCGTCTGGACCTCGCTGAGCGAGAAGTGCCCCATCAGGCGCTCCTTGGCCTGCGCGGAGTTCTCGCTGGAGCGGATGAGGCGGATGACCTCGTCGATGTCCAGCAGCGCCGTGAGCAGGCCCTCCACCAGGTGCAGGCGGTCGCGCTTCTTGCCGCGGCGGAACTCCGAGCGGCGCCGCACGACGTCGAAGCGGTGGTCGAGGTAGACCTCCAGGAGCTCCTTCAGGCCCAGCGTGAGCGGCTGGCCGTCCACCAGGGCCACGTTGTTGATGCCGAAGGACTCCTCCATCGGCGTCAGCTTGTACAGCTGCTCCAGGACCGCCTCCGGCACGAAGCCGTTCTTGATCTCGATGACCAGGCGCAGGCCGTGCTGCCGGTCGGTGAGGTCCTTGACGTCGGCGATGCCCTGGAGCTTCTTGGAGCCGACCAGGTCCTTGATCTTGGCCACGACCTTCTCGGGGCCGACCGTGAAGGGCAGCTCCGTGACGACGAGGCCCTTGCGACGGGCCGTGACGTCCTCCACGGTGACCGTCGCGCGGATCTTGAACGTGCCGCGACCCGTCTCGTACGCGTCCCGGATGCCGGACAGGCCGACGATGCGGCCGCCGGTGGGCAGGTCGGGGCCCGGGACGTGCTTCATCAGCGCGTCGAGGTCGGCGTTCGGGTACCGGATCAGGTGGCGGGCGGCCGCGATCACCTCGCGCAGGTTGTGCGGCGGCATGTTCGTGGCCATGCCGACCGCGATGCCCGAGGCGCCGTTGACCAGGAGGTTCGGGAAGGCGGCGGGCAGCGCCACCGGCTCGCGCTCCTGCCCGTCGTAGTTGGGCTGGAAGTCGACGGTGTCCTCGTCGATGGACTCCGTCATCAGGCCCGTGGCCTCGGCCATCCGGCACTCGGTGTACCGCATGGCGGCCGGCGGGTCGTCGTTGCCCAGCGAGCCGAAGTTGCCGTGGCCGTCGACCAGGGGCACGCGCATGGAGAAGGGCTGGGCCATGCGCACCAGGGCGTCGTAGATCGACGCGTCGCCGTGCGGGTGCAGCTTGCCCATGACCTCGCCGACGACCCGGGCGCACTTCACGTAACCGCGGTCGGGACGCAGGCCCATCTCGTTCATCTGGTAGACGATGCGGCGGTGCACCGGCTTGAGGCCGTCGCGCGCGTCCGGCAGCGCGCGGGAGTAGATGACCGAGTACGCGTACTCGAGGAAGGAGCCCTGCATCTCGTCGACGACGTCGATGTCGAGGATCTTCTCCTCGTACGAGTCGTCGGGCGGCGGGGTCTTCGTGCTGCGGCGGGCCATCGCTGCCGGCTCCTTGCTGAGGCGTGGACGGTTCTGACGCGGACCATTGTGGACCGCGGCACTGACAGCGCGGACCAGGACCCGGCATCGGCGGCCCCGCACTGGCAGTGCCCGCAGGCTACGCGGTCGCCCGGGACCGTGCCGATCTCGCTGTGGGCGTACGCCGCCCGGGAACTCCACCAGCGCCCCGCGCGCTTGCATACAGTGGCAGGACCGGCAGGAAAACGGCGGTTTCGACGACCGCTCCGCGATCGAAGGGACGTACATGCCCATGGGTCACACGGCCACAACCCAGGCAGGCTCCGGGGGCCTGACAGCGACCGAGCACCGCCTGGCCAACGGCCTGCGCGTGGTGCTCTCCGAGGACCACCTGACCCCGGTCGCGGCGGTGTGCCTCTGGTACGACGTCGGCTCGCGCCACGAAGTCGAGGGGCGCACCGGCCTGGCTCACCTTTTCGAGCACCTGATGTTCCAGGGCTCCGCCCAGGTCAAGGGCAACGGCCACTTCGAGCTGGTGCAGGGCGCGGGCGGCTCGCTGAACGGCACCACCAGCTTCGAGCGGACCAACTACTTCGAGACCATGCCCGCCCACCAGCTGGAGCTCGCCCTCTGGCTGGAGGCCGACCGCATGGGCTCCCTGCTGGCCGCCCTGGACGACGAGTCCATGGAGAACCAGCGCGACGTCGTCAAGAACGAGCGCCGCCAGCGCTACGACAACGTCCCCTACGGCACGGCGTTCGAGAGGCTGACCGCCCTCGCCTACCCGGAGGGCCACCCCTACCACCACACGCCGATCGGCTCCATGGCCGACCTGGACGCGGCGACCCTGGAGGACGCGCGCGCGTTCTTCCGCACGTACTACGCGCCGAACAACGCGGTGCTGTCGGTCGTCGGCGACATCGACCCGGAGCAGACCCTCGCCTGGATCGAGAAGTACTTCGGCTCCATCCCCGCCCACGACGGCAAGCCCACCCCGCGCGACGGCTCGCTGCCCGACATCATCGGCGAGCAGCTGCGCGAGGTCGTCGAGGAGGAGGTCCCGGCGCGCGCCCTGATGGCGGCCTACCGCCTGCCCCACGACGGCACGCGCGCGTGCGACGCGGCCGACCTGGCCCTCACCGTCCTCGGCGGCGGCGAGTCCTCCCGCCTCTACAACCGGCTGGTGCGGCGCGACCGCACGGCGGTGGCGGCCGGCTTCGGCCTGCTGCGGCTGGCCGGGGCGCCCTCCCTGGGCTGGCTGGACGTGAAGACCTCCGGCGACGTGGAGGTGCCGGTCATCGAGGCCGCCATCGACGAGGAGCTCGCCCGGTTCGCCGAGGAGGGCCCCACGGCCGAGGAGATGGAGCGCGCCCAGGCCCAGTTGGAGCGCGAGTGGCTGGACCGGCTCGGCACGGTCGCGGGCCGCGCCGACGAACTGTGCCGCTACGCCGTCCTGTTCGGCGACCCGCAGCTCGCCCTGACCGCCGTGCAGCGCGTACTGGAGGTGACGCCCGAGGAGGTCCGGGAGATCGCCGAGGCGCGTCTGCGGCCCGACAACCGCGCGGTGCTCGTCTACGAACCCGTCGCCCCCGCCGACCCGGAGCACGCCGAGGAGGCCGGGCGCACCGAGGACCCGGAGTCCGCGGCGACCGTGGAAGCCACCGACGACAACGAGGAGGTGGCGAAGTGACCGAGCTCGCCACGATGGAGTTCCACCCCCAGCCGCAGGCGGGCGAGCCCAGGCCGTGGGCGTTCCCCGCCCCCGAGCGCGGCGCGCTCGACAACGGGCTCACGGTCCTGCGCTGCCACCGCCCCGGCCAGCAGGTCGTCGCCGTGGAGGTGCTGCTGGACGCGCCCCTGGACGCCGAGCCGACCGGTTTCGACGGCGTCGCCACGATCATGGCGCGGGCCTTCTCCGAGGGCACCGACAAGCACTCCGCCGAGGAGTTCGCCGCCGAGCTGGAGCGCTGCGGCGCCACCCTCGACGCGCACGCCGACCACCCGGGCGTCCGGCTGAGCCTGGAGGTTCCGGTCTCCCGCCTCGCCAAGGCGCTCGGCCTGGTCGCCGACGCCCTCAGGGCGCCGGCCTTCGCGGACGGCGAGATCGAACGGCTGGTGCGCAACCGCCTCGACGAGATCCCGCACGAGCTGGCCAACCCCGCCCGCCGCGCCGCCAAGGAGCTCTCCCGGCAGCTGTTCCCGGCCCACTCGCGGATGTCCCGGCCCCGCCAGGGCACCGAGGAGACGGTCGCCGAGATCGACCCGGCGGCCGTGCGCGCCTTCTACGAGAAGCACGTCCGCCCCGCCACCGCGACCGCCGTGGTCGTCGGCGACCTCACGGGCATCGACCTCGACGCGCTGCTCGGCGACACCCTCGGCGCCTGGACCGGCTCCGCGGCCGAGCCGCGGCCCGTGCCGCCGGTGACCGCCGACGACACCGGCCGGGTCGTGATCGTGGACCGCCCCGGCGCCGTCCAGACGCAGCTGCTCATCGGCCGGACCGGCCCGGACCGGCACGACCGGGTGTGGCCCGCGCAGGTGCTCGGCACGTACTGCCTCGGCGGCACCCTCACCTCCCGCCTGGACCGCGTCCTGCGCGAGGAGAAGGGCTACACCTACGGCGTGCGGTCGTTCGCGCAGGTGCTCCGGTCCACGCCGGAGGGCACGGGCGCCGCGATGCTCGCCATCAGCGGCTCCGTCGACACCCCGAACACCGGGCCCGCCCTGCACGACCTGTGGACGGTGCTGCGCACGCTCGCCGCGGAGGGGCTCACCGACGCCGAGCGCGACGTCGCCGTGCAGAACCTGGTGGGCGTGGCACCGCTGAAGTACGAGACCGCCGCGGCCGTCGCGAGCACGCTGGCCGACCAGGTCGAGCAGCACCTGCCCGACGACTACCAGGCCACGCTGTACCGGCAGCTGGCCGCGACCGGCACCGTGGAGGCCACCGCGGCGGTCGTGAACGCCTTCCCGGTGGACCGCCTGGTGACCGTCCTCGTCGGTGACGCGAGCCGGATCGAGGAGCCTGTCCGGGCCCTCGGCATCGGTGAAGTCACCGTGGTTTCCGCCGAGTAGGGGCACACGCGCGGGAGCCCTGGTGACCCATGGGTCACCAGGGCTCCCTTATGCCCGAATTGGGGCGGAGGTTGTCTGTCTGCCCTGTGGGATGCGCTACAAAAGGCGTGTTCCGTTTGAGGATTGAAAGTCGTCCCGTTTAGCTTCGTCCGGGCTGTTCGTCAGGCAGTGCGCCGCGCCCGCGGCAGCGGACAGCCATCGCCGAGTCCCCGTACGGCGCGAGCCAGGGGAGCCGGGGACCCACCGCACCACGTCCCTGGGGTGAATCGGACGCCCGCGCGAGCCGCGAGGGGGTCCGTAGGAGACCTTCCTGCTCCGAACCCGTCAGCTAACCCGGTAGGCGAGAAGGAAGGAAAGGACCAGCACACTTCATGGCGTTCACCCGCGCCACCGGGAAGCACCGTCGTCCCCGCCGGATGCCGCGCGGCACCGCCCGCGCGGCGGGCGTCGCCGCCCTCGCCACCACCGGCGTCGTCGGCACCGTCGCGGCCCCGGCGTTCGCCGCCGCCGAGCCCGTCGTCGAGCCCGCCGTCGAGCAGACCGCCCTCACCCCCGTGGTCACCATCGGCGACTCCGTGGCCGACCAGATCGACGCCCAGGCCGCCGCCCAGAAGCAGGCCGCCGAGGAGGCCGCCGCCGAGCGCAGGGCCGCCGAGGAGGCCGCGCGCAAGAAGGCCGCCGCGGCGGCCGAGAAGGCCCGCGAGGACAGGGAGCGCGCCGCCCGCGAGGCCGAGCGCGAGCGCCTCAACGCCTTCGTGTCGCCCATCGCCGGCTCCTACGTCTCCACCGGCTACAAGGCCGGGGGCGCCGTGTGGTCCTCCGGCAGCCACACCGGCGTCGACTTCCACGCCGCGAGCGGTACGCCCGTCCAGGCGGTCGGCACGGGCACCGTGGTCGAGGCCGGCTGGGGCGGGGCGTACGGCAACCAGGTCGTGATCAGGATGAACGACGGCACCTACACCCAGTACGGGCACCTGTCGTCGGTCGGCGTCTCGGTCGGCCAGAAGGTCACCCCGGGCCAGCGGATCGGCCTGTCCGGCGCGACCGGCAACGTCACCGGGCCGCACCTGCACTTCGAGGCCCGCACGAGCCCCGAGTACGGCTCCGACATCGACCCCGTCGCCTACCTGCGCTCGCACGGCGTGAACATCTGACGCGCCCCGGCGCGCACGGCGTCGCCGCCCGGCGACAGGCGGCCCGGTTCCGCCCGGCCCCGGCCCCCGAGCCGGGGCTTTCGCCGTTCGGGGCGCCGTTTCGGGCGCCCGGCTGTCCAAAAAATATCCATGGTTTCCGGTCCGCCGTCGGAAATTCCGGCTCATTGCAATAGAGTCACGGAACACGCGTCCATCGTCGGCGTTTCACGTGGATAAAGGCGGAGGTCGGTCATGCGTATTCCGGCGCACTCGGTGTGCACCGCGATCCGGGACGACATCGTCGCGGGTATCCACGAACGCGGCAGCCGGCTCACCGAGGAACTGCTCGCACGCCGCTACGGCGTCTCGCGCGTCCCCGTCCGGGAGGCCCTGCGCACCCTGGAGGCCGAGGGCTTCGTGGTGACCCGGCGGCACGCGGGCGCGTGCGTGGCGGAACCCACCGCGCAGGAGGCCGCCGACCTGCTGGAGATGCGCGTGCTCCTGGAGCCGCTGGGCGCCGCCCGCGCCGCCCGGCGGCGCACCGAGGCCCATCTGAAGGTCCTGCGCGGCCTGGTGAGGCTGGGACAGGAGCGCGCCCGCGGCGGCGGCGAGGATCTGCGCTCCCTGGGCGGCTGGTTCCACGAGACCCTCGCCCAGGCCTGCGGCAGCCCCGCGCTGACGTCGATGCTGATCCAGCTGCGCCACAAGATCACCTGGATGTACTCCGTGGAGGCGCCGGCCGACCCCCTGGAGTCCTGGGCGGAACACGGCGCGATCGTGGACGCGGTGGCGCGCGGCGACGGCGAGCGCGCCCGCGCGATCACGGCGCTGCACACCGAGCGCGCGAGCGCCGCGCACCGTCTGCGCCCGGCCCCCGGCGGGGAGCGGCCGGAAGGCGTGAGGGATTCGCAACATCCCGTAAACACGCCGAGCCTGCGGCATTAACACGGGCGCCGTATACAAAGAGGGGATATTCTTCGCCGCTCTTTCCGTTTCCCTTTTCCGCTGTGCTGCGAATTCCGCTGGACGTGTCGTGGCCGCACGGTACGGAAAAGGCCGTGCCGCCCGGAAAGGGCGGCACGGCCCGGCCTGCTGCCGTGCTGCGGCTCAGACGGTCTCGGGAAGCTCCTCGAGGCCCTCGGAGACCAGCTTGGCCAGCCGGTCCAGGGCGGCGTCCGCGCCCTCGGCGTCGGAGGCGAGGACGACCTCCTCGCCCCCCTGTGCGCCCAGGCCGAGGACGGCCAGCATGGAGGCCGCGTTGACGGGGGTGCCGCCTGCCTTGGCGATCGTCACCGGGACGCCTGCGGCCGTGGCGGCCCGGACGAAGATGGAGGCGGGGCGGGCGTGGAGGCCCTCGGCCCAGCCGACGTTGACGCGGCGCTCAGCCATGTGTTGCTGCCCTTCAGGTGTGCAGGGTTGTCTAGACCAGTTTCCCACAACGTGAAGCGTGTCCGGAGGGGCACTCGCCCCGTCCGGCGACGGCGGCCGGGCCGCGGCCTCGGCCCGGCCTTCCGCCCCCCACAGACTGCCCCGCGCCGCTGCCGGACGCGAGCCGTACCCTGGGGCCCATGCAGACCTCGTCGGACCGGCACGAGTACCCCGCCCACTGGGAAGCCGACGTGGTGCTGCGCGACGGCGGCACCGCCCGCGTCCGCCCCATCACCGTCGACGACGCGGACCGGCTGGTCAGCTTCTACGAGCAGGTGTCGGACGAGTCGAAGTACTACCGCTTCTTCGCGCCCTACCCGCGCCTGTCCGCCAAGGACGTCCACCGCTTCACGCACCACGACTTCGTGGACAGGGTGGGACTCGCGGCCACGGTGGGCGGCGAGTTCATCGCCACCGTACGCTACGACCGGATCGGCGCCGACGGAATGCCCGCCTCCGCCCCCGCCGACGAGGCCGAGGTCGCCTTCCTGGTGCAGGACGCCCACCAGGGCCGGGGCGTCGCCTCCGCCCTCCTCGAACACATCGCCGCCGTCGCCCGGGAGCGCGGCATCCGCCGCTTCGCCGCCGAGGTGCTGCCCGCCAACACCAAGATGATCAAGGTGTTCACGGACGCCGGGTACACCCAGAAGCGCAGTTTCGAGGACGGCGTGGTCCGCCTGGAGTTCGACCTCGAACCCACCGACCGCTCGCTGGCCGTGCAGTACGCGCGCGAACAGCGCGCCGAGGCGAGGTCCGTGCAGCGGCTGCTCGCGCCCGGCTCCGTCGCGGTCGTCGGCACCGGCCGAGCGCCCGGCGGGGTGGGCCGCAGTGTGCTGGCCAACATCCGGGCCGCCGGGTTCACCGGCCGCCTGCACGCCGTGAACCGGGCCTTCCCCGAGGAGCAGCGGGAGCTCGACGGGGTGCCCGCGCACCGCTCGGTGCGGGACATCGACGGCCCCGTCGACCTCGCGGTCGTCGCCGTCCCCGCCGAGCAGGTGCCCGAGGTCGTCGCCGAGTGCGGCGAGCACGGTGTCCAGGGGCTCGTCGTGGTCTCCGCCGGATACGCCGAGAGCGGTCCCGAGGGGCGTGAGCGCCAGCGCGCCCTCGTGCGGCACGCGCGCGCGTACGGTATGCGGATCATCGGGCCGAACGCCTTCGGGATCATCAACACGTCCGCCCGGGTGCGGCTGAACGCGTCGCTGGCCCCCGAGATGCCGCGCCCCGGCCGGATCGCCCTGTTCGCGCAGTCCGGGGCGATCGGCATCGCGCTGCTGTCCCGGCTGCACCGGCGCGGCGGGGGCGTCACCGGCTTCACGGGCGTCTCCACCTTCGTCTCCTCCGGCAACCGGGCCGACGTGTCCGGCAACGACGTGCTCCAGTACTGGTACGAGGATCCCGACACCGACGTCGTCCTGATGTACCTGGAGTCCATCGGCAACCCCCGCAAGTTCACCCGCCTCGCGCGCCGCACGGCCGCGGCCAAGCCGCTGGTCGTGGTCCAGGGCGCCCGGCACGGAGCCGCTCCCCAGGGCCATGCCGTACGGGCCACGCGGCTGCCCCACGCGACCGTGTCCGCGCTGCTGCGGCAGGCCGGCGTGATCCGCGTGGACACCATCACCGACCTGGTCGACGCGGGCCTGCTGCTCGCGCGCCAGCCCTTGCCGGCCGGGCCCCGGGTGGCGATCCTGGGGAACTCCGAGTCGCTGGGGCTGCTCAGCTACGACGCGTGCCTGGCCGAGGGACTGCGCCCGCACCGCCCGCTGGACCTGACCACGGCGGCCACACCGGCGGACTTCCACGCCGCGCTGTCGCGGGCCCTGGCGGACGACACCTGCGACGCGGTCGTGGTGACCGCGATCCCGACGGTGGGGGAGGGCTCGGCCGGGGACGCGGCCCTGGCGCAGGCCCTGCGGTCGGCCGCCGCCGCGGTGCCCGCCAAGCCGGTCCTGGTGGTCCACGTCGAACTCGGCGGGCTCGCCCAGGCCCTGTCGGCCGCGGCGAGCACCGCGCCCCAGGCCGCGACGGGCACCCCCGGCGGCGCTCACACGGTCCCCGGGGGGCCTCGGCCGCCCGCCGAGGCCGAGGCCCACGACGGGACCCGCCTCATCCCCGCCTACCCCGCCGCCGAGCGCGCCGTGCGCGCCCTCGCCCAGGCCGTGACGTACGCCCAGTGGCGCCGCGAGGCCGCCGACCCCGGCAAGGTGCCCGAGTACGAGGACATCGACGAGAGGGGCGCCGCCCGGCTGATCGACGGCCTGCTCGCGCGCGGGCAGGGCCTCACGCTCGGCACCGAGGAGACCTGCGGCCTGCTCGGCATGTACGGCATCCACGTCCAGCGCGCCCTGCCCGCCCCCACGCCCGGGGCCGCCGCCGAGGCGGCGCGCGCCCTCGGCTACCCGGTGGCCCTCAAGGCCACCGCCCCGCACCTGCGGCACCGCGCCGACCTGGGCGGCGTCCGCCTGGACCTCGCGGACGAGGAGCAACTGCGGCGGGCGTACACCGAGTTGAGCGAGTTGTTCGGCACGCCGCAGGAGCTGCGCCCGGTGGTGCAGCGGATGGCGCCGCGCGGCGTCGACACCGTGGTGCGGGCCGTCATCGACCCGGCGGCCGGCGCCGTGCTCTCCTTCGGGCTCGCGGGGGCCGCCTCGCAGCTGCTGGGGGACACGGCGCACCGGCTGATCCCGGTCACCGACCGGGAGGCGGCCTCGCTCGTCCGGTCGATCCGGACGGCCCCGCTCCTGTTCGGCTGGCGCGGCTCGGCGCCGGTCGACACCCCCGCCCTGGAGGAGCTGCTGCTGCGCGTGTCCCGGCTGGTCGACGACCACCCGGAGGTCGTCGCGGTCACCCTGGAGCCCGTCGTCGTCGCCCCGCACGGCCTGAGCGTGCTCGGCGCCTCCGTCCGGCTGGCCCCGCCGCCCGCCCGCGACGACCTGGGCCCGCGCACACTGCCCGCGTACTGACCCGCCGGGACCGGGGCCCCGGGCACCGCCCGCGCACTGACCGGGGGCGACCGGTCCCTCGCAGTCAGTGCTCCCCCGTAGGATGGACGTCATGGCCAAGACCAGTACGACGACCCAGGGGCTGCGTGCGGCGATCGAGCGCAGCGGCTACTACCCGGCCCTCGTGGCCGAGGCGGTGGAGGCCGCCGTGGGCGGCGAGCCCATCCGGTCGTACCTGGTCCACCAGGAGACGACGTTCGACCAGAACGAGGTGCGGCGGCACGTGACCGTGCTCGTCCTCACCGACAACCGCTTCATCGTCAGCCACACCGACGAGCAGGCCGCGGACAGCACCTCCCCGACGCCGTACGCCACCACGTCCACGGAGTCCGTGAAGCTCGGCCGGATCTCGTCGATCGTGGTCAGCCGGGTGGTCGCCAACCCCGAGCAGTACAAGCCGGGCACGCTGCCCCGCGAGGTCGTGCTCACCATCGGCTGGGGCGCCGTCTCCCGCATCGACCTGGAGCCCGCCGCCTGCGGCGATCCCAACTGCGAGGCGGACCACGGCTACACGGGCAGCTCGACGGCCGACGACCTCAGCCTGCGCGTCAGCGAGGCCGGGGACGGCCCCGAGACGGTGCGCCAGGCGCTCGTCTTCGCGCAGGCCCTCTCCGAGGCGACCGCGGACCCGACCCGCTGATGACACAGCTCACCTCCTGGGATCCCCATCCGGAACCACTCGCCGTCGGCTCCGCGCCCGTGCCCGCGTACGGCACCGGCTCGATCGCCGACCTGCTGCCCACGCTGGCCGCGGGCATGGGCGTGCCCGGCATGACGGCCGCGATCCCGGAGCTCACCCCCGCCGACCGGAACTGCGTGTTCCTGATCGACGGCCTCGGCTGGGAGCAACTGCGGGCCCACCCCGAGGACGCCCCCTTCATGACGTCCCTGCTCGCCACCTCGCGCGGCGGCACCGGACGCCCCCTCACCGCCGGCTACCCCGCGACCACGGCGACCTCCCTGGCCTCCATCGGCACCGGCCTGCCGCCGGGCGCCCACGGCCTGCCCGGGTACACCGTGCGCAATCCGGACACCGGCGAGCTGATGAACCAGCTGCGCTGGCAGCCGTGGGCCCCGCCGGGCCCCTGGCAGCCGTACCCGACGGTCTTCCGGCTGGCCCACGAGGCCGGGGTGCACGCCGCCCAGGTGTCGTCGCCCGCGTTCGAGAACACCCCGCTGACCAAGGTCGCGCTCAGCGGCGGGACGTTCCACGGGCGGCTGTCCGGCGAGGACCGCGTGGACCTGGCGGCCGAGCAACTGGCCGCCGGCGACCGCTCCCTGGTCTACACGTACTACGCCGAGCTCGACGGCGCCGGGCACCGCTTCGGCGTTGACTCCGACACCTGGCGCGGCCAGCTCATGCACGTCGACCGCCTGGTCCAGCGCCTGGCCGAGCAACTGCCGCCGCGCAGCGCGCTCTACGTCACCGCTGACCACGGCATGATCGACGTGCCCTTCGACGAGCAGCACCGCATCGACTTCGACGAGGACTGGGAGCTGCGCGCCGGTGTCGCCCTGCTCGGCGGCGAGGGGCGCGCCCGGCACGTCTACGCGGTGCCGGGCGCCGGGAACGACGTCCTGACCTGCTGGCGCGAGGTGCTCGGCGAGCAGTTCTGGGTGGCCTCGCGGGACGAGGCGATCGCGGCGGGCTGGTTCGGCCCGCGGGTCGACGAGCGGGTGTACGCCCGTATCGGCGACGTGGTCGCCGCCGCGCGGGACGACGTCCTGCTCATCGCCTCCGAGCGGGAGCCGAAGGAGTCGGCGATGGTCGGCAACCATGGTTCGATGACCCCTGCCGAGCAGTTGGTCCCGCTGCTCGAAGTACGCTCCTGAAACCGCCCCGCCGTCCCGCCGTCCGCTGTTCGGTCCCTGTTGCCTGTTGCCTGTTGCCTGTTGTCGAAAGGTGCTCGACCCTCCATGCCCGAGTTGGTGTTCTTCTCCGGAACGATGGACTGCGGGAAGTCGACGCTGGCTCTGCAGATCGAGCACAACCGCTCGTCGAGGGGCCTGCAGGGGCTGATCTTCGCCCGTGACGACCGCGCGGGCGAGGGGAAGCTCTCGTCGCGCCTGGGCCTGGTGACGGACGCGGTGGAGGCGGAGCCGGACATGGACCTGTACGCCTACGTCGTGCGCCGGCTGTCGCAGGGCGGCAGGGTCGACTACCTGATCGTGGACGAGGCGCAGTTCCTGGCGCCGGAACAGATCGACCAGCTGGCGCGGGTGGTGGACGACCTGGACCTCGACGTCTTCGCCTTCGGCATCACCACCGACTTCCGCACCAAGCTCTTCCCGGGCTCGCAGCGGCTGATCGAGCTGGCCGACCGGATAGAGACGCTCCAGGTGGAGGCGATGTGCTGGTGCGGAGCGCGTGCCACGCACAACGCCCGCACGGTGGACGGCCAGATGGTGGTGGAGGGCGAGCAGGTCGTCGTCGGAGACGTCAACAGCCCCGCCGAGGTCGGCTACGAGGTGCTGTGCCGCCGGCATCACCGCCGCCGCATGACGAGCGCCGCCGCACACTCGGGCGCGCTCTCGCCGGACGTCCTGCCGGTCGCCGACTGACGGCGAGCGGGACGGGCCGCTCGACAGGCGGTGCCACCGGCCATGATAGACAGTGGAGCTATCCAATGAGGGGCAGGGCGGGGGAGCGACCGAGGGGGCCGATCCGATGCGTCTGGCAGAGCTGAGCCGGCACAGTGGCGTGTCCGTGGCCAGCATCAAGTACTACATCCGGGAAGGGCTGCTGGAGCCCGGCCGGCTGGTCGCCGCCACCCAGGCCGAGTACGACGAGCACCACCTGCGCCGGCTGCGCCTGATCCGCGCGCTGATCGGCGTCCGGGGCCTGTCGGTCAGTACGACGCGCGAGCTGCTCGGCGCCCTGTCCGAGCATCCGGAGGACGTCCACCGCGTCCTCGGTCTCGCCCTCGGCGCCATCCGCCTGGCGGACGAGCCGCAGGAGGACACCGCCGAGTGCGCCGACGTCGACGCGCTGGTCGAGGAGATGGGGTGGCAGGTGCACCAGGCGGCCCCGGCCCGGGCGGATCTGGCCGGGACCCTGGGCACGCTGCGCAGACTCGGCGCCCTCGGGGACTGGCGGGCCCTGCTGCCGTACGCGGAGCTCGCCGAGCGGACCGCGGCCCTCGACCTCGACGCGCTCGACGGGGCCGAGGACCCGCTGGAGCTCGCCGAACGGGCCGTGCTGCTCACGGTCCTGCTGGAGCCCGCCCTGCTCGCCCTGCGCCGCCTGGCCCAAGAGCACGAGTCCGCCCGCCGCTACACGGGCGGCTGACCGGCACGCGACCGCGCCGCTCGCTCGGCGCCGGTCCCGCTCGGCGCCGGTCCCGCTCGGCGCCGTCGCCGGACGGCCCTCGCCGGCCACCGGAGGACGTGCCGCCCGCCTCCGGAGCGCCGGGGGGGCGCGGGGAACCGGGCTCAGCCGGGGCCCTGCAGCAGCGCGAACCGTGCTCCCTCCGGATCCGCCACCGCCGCCACGCGGCCGTGGGAGGTGTCGCGTGCCGGGGTGAGGACGTGGCCGCCCAGGCGCAGCACGTGGTCCTGGGCGGCGTCGACGTCGGCCACCCGGAAGTACGTCACCCAGTACGGGCCCCGGTCCCGGGGGAGGGCGGCGCCCACGCCGCGGACGCCGGCGACGGGGCGGCCGTGCAGGCGGAGGGTCACATGGCCGGCGTCGGCGGAGAGGACCGGCTCCAGCTCGTACCCGAACACGCTCCCGTAGAACTTGGCGACGTTCTCCGACTCAAAGGTCATCAGCTCGTTCCAGGCGGGGGTGCCGGGCACGCCCGGGACGGCCGTCCCGAGGTGCGCGGACGCCTGCCAGATGCCGAACACGGCGCCCGAGGGGTCGGAGCAGAACGCCAGGCGGCCGGCGTCGGCGGTGTCCAGCGGACCGACCCCGACCGTGCCGCCGCACAGCCGTACCGATGCGGCCGTCAGGTCCACGTTCCCGGAGGCGAAGTAGGGGGTCCAGGCGACGGGCGGACGGCGGTCGGGCGGCAGGTGGCCGATGCCGGCCACCTCGCGGCCGTCGAGCAGGGCGCGCACACAGGGGCCGGGCTGCCGGGGGCCCGGCCGGAACTCCCAGCCGAACAGGGCCCCGTAGAACTCCTGGGTCGTGGCCGGTCCGTGCACCAGCAGGCTCACCCAGCAGGGCGTGCCGGGCGCGTGCCGGGCGGGTGCTTCGCCGTTCGGGCCGGCGGGCCCCCGTGCGTCGGTCATCGTCACTCTCTTCTCGGCCCTCGCGGTGGCCGTGCTCTTCTCGGCCCTCACGAGTGAGGACCGCGTCGCGTCCGCCCTGCGGACTCCGTGCCGGTCGCTCGCCCCGGCCGCGCTGCCGCGCGCGGACGGGGCACGCCCCGCACGGCGGTCCCTCCGTCCGGAGGATGCCCGGTGCGCGGGTCGCCGTCCGCTTCGGCGCGCTTGCCGGGGCGCGTCGATCAGCCGTACAGCATGTGTCCGGTTCCGTACACACCGTGATCGTGGTCGCCCGGCCGAGCAGAGTAGCCGGACATGGGCGGCGCGGCCAGCCCGTGCGCCAGGATGGTGCCCATGAACGTCATCATCTCCGCGTCCGAACTCGCGGACGCCCTGGCGGGCGAGAACCCGCCGACCCTGCTCGACGTCCGCTGGCAGCTCGGTGCGGCCAGGGCGGCCGGTGAGCCGCCCTTCGACGGCCGGGCCGAGTACGCGGCCGGGCACCTTCCCGGGGCCCTCTTCGTCGACCTGGAGCGGGAGTTGGCCGCCGCGCCGGGCGAGGGCGGGCGGCATCCGCTGCCCGACCTCGCGCAGTTCGGCGCGGCGATGCGACGGGCGGGCGTGTCGTCCGGGCGGCCGGTGGTGGTCTACGACGGCGGGCAGGGCTGGGCGGCGGCCCGGGCGTGGTGGCTGCTGCGCTGGACGGGTCACCCGGACGTGCGGGTCCTCGACGGCGGGTTGCCGGCCTGGCGGGGCCCGTTGACGACGGAGGTCCGCGCGCCCGCGGAGGGCGACTTCGAGCCGCGGCCCGCGGCCTCGGGGCTGCTCGACGCCGACGCCGCGGCGGCGCTGGCGCGGTCCGGGGTGCTGCTGGACGCGCGGGCGGAGGAGCGGTACCGGGGCGAGGTGGAGCCGATCGACCCGGTGGGCGGGCACATTCCGGGAGCGGTCTGCGCGCCGACGACGCAGAACGTCGGGCCGGACGGCCGTTTCCTGCCCGCCGAGCGGTTGCGTGCCCGCTTCGAGGACCTCGGTGTGACCGAGGGTTCGGACGTCGGCGTGTACTGCGGCTCGGGCGTCTCCGGCGCGCACGAGGTGCTGGCCCTGGCGGTCGCGGGGATCCCGGCGGCGCTGTACGTCGGTTCCTGGTCGGAGTGGTCCTCGGACCCGCGGCGGCCGGTCGCCGTCGGGCCGGACCCGCAGTAGGGCGCGCGAAGGCACGGGAAGGAGGGCCGCGGCCGATGACCGCGGCCCTCCTTCCCGTACGGGCGTCTACTCCTGCTTTTTGCGCCGCGTCCCGAACACGATCTCGTCCCAACTCGGCACCGCCGCGCGGCGGCCCGGGCGGACGCCGTCCGCCTCGGCCTGGCGGTCGGTGGCGCCGACCAGGCGGTCGCGGTGGCTGCCGACGGAGCGCGGCATGAGGACGTCCGCGTAGGCGGAACCGGCCGACGCCGCGGGCGCCGGGGGCTCCTCCGCCTCGGGCTCGGTGTCGGGCGGCTCCTCGTCGGACTCCGGCGCGCGCTCGGGCACGACGAGATCGCCGCGGAAGCTCGGCACCGCCTCCAGCAGGCTGGTCAGCGAGTCCCGTTCGCCCGTGCTCTCCTCGGCCGGCCCGGACGCCTGCGCGGGCAGGCCGGGCCGCTCGCGGTCGGCGGAACGGTCCAGCGGACGGTCGCGGGGCAGCCGGGCGATGCGCGGCACGAACGGGAAGCTGGGCTCGGGCGCGGCGAGGTCGTCGGACTCGCCGATCAGCGAGCGCGCCTCGTCGTCGACGGCCTGGACGAGCCGCCGGGGCGGGTCGTACGTCCAGCTCGCCGAGTGCGGTTCACCCGCGACCCGGTAGACCAGCAGGACCTCCCAGGTGCCGTCGTCGCGACGCCAGGAGTCCCACTGGACGGTGTCCTTCTCCGCGCCGCGCAGCAGCAGCCGCTCCTGGACGGCCTCGCCCAGCGGCGGGCCGGAGTTCTCGCCGGGACGGCGGACCGGGGTCTTGCGGGCGCGTTCGGCCATGAAGGCGCGTTCGGCGAGCACGGGGCCCTCGAAGCGGCGCACGCGGTCCACGGGGATGCCGGCCATCTGGGCGACCTCTTCCGCGGTCGCGCCCGCTCGTATGCGCGCCTGGATGTCGCGGGGGCGGAGATGGCTCTCCACCTCGATCTCGATCTGGCCGAGGCGGGGACGGTCGCCGCGCACGGCGGCGCGGAGCCGTTCGTCGATCGGAAGCGTGTACTCCGTGCTGTCCGCAGCCTTCAGCACCAGCCGTGTGCCGTCATTCGAGACGGCCACGACACGCAGTTCGGGCATGGGGACCTCCCGGGTGGTGCCTGCCGACGTCACGTGCGTCGCTGCTTCCGCTAGTCGAGTGTGGCCTGCCCGGGTGCAGCCTGCCACAACCTTGCCGAGTTGCCCGGCGTGTCGGGCGTGGGCCCTGGATCGCCGTTATGGCACGGTTACCTATTCGCAACGCTAAGTGACTAATTCAGTCACCCTGTGCAACTAGCCCCCTCCCGGCGGTCCTCCAAAGTCCGGGCACCCTGACGGGAGACCGGACCCAGGGCTCGCAACAGTACTCCATTCGGACCATGAGCGTGGATGGGCGCGCCGTCCAACTTCTGGCAAGGGGTGCGCCTCGGTCACCCCTTGCCCCGATTCCGTGATCTTGAACGTGGTGAACTTCACGCAATCGCCAGAAACGGAACGAATGGCCTCGGGCCCGCCGGTGCGCCGCCTACGCCCCCAGGACCCGGCGCAGGTAGTCGTTCTGGAACCGGCGGTCCGGGTCGAGGCGGTCCCGCAGCGCCGTGAACTCGCCGAAGCGCGGATACACCCGGGAGAAGTACTCGGCGTCCCGCGTGTGCACCTTGCCCCAGTGCGACCGCCCCTCGTGCGCGGTGAAGATGCGCTCGGCGGCGGTGAAGTACCGCTGGTAGGGCGTCCCCCGGAACATGTGCACGGCGATGTAGGCGCTGTCGCGCCCGGAGGCCGTGGACAGCGTGATGTCGTCGGCGGGGGCGGTGCGCACCTCGACGGGGAAGCTGATCCGCAGGTCCGAGCGGTCGACCATGGCCTTCAGTTCGCGCAGCGTGTCGACCACGGCCTCGCGCGGGACGGCGTACTCCATCTCCACGAAGCGCACCCGGCGCGGGGAGGTGAAGACCCGGTAGGGGATGTCGGTGTAGGACCGCGCGGACAGCGCCCTGCTGGAGATCCGGGCGATCGCGGGGACGGCGGGGGGCGCCGCGCGGCCGATCCAGTTGGCCACCTGGAAGACGCCGTTGGAGAGGAACTCGTCCTCGAACCAGCCCCTGAGCCGCGGCACGGGCCGCTCCGGGCCCGCGCTGCGGTTGTTGCGCTTGGTGGTGGTGCTGCCGGTGTGGGGGAACCAGTAGAACTCGAAGTGCTCGTTCTCGGCCCAGAGTTCGTCGAAGTCGGCGAGGACCTTCTCCAGCGGCATCGGTTCCTCGCGGGCCGTGAGCAGGAAGAGCGGCTCCACGGCGAACGTGATGGCGGTGACGACGCCGAGGGCCCCGAGGCCGGTGCGGGCGGCCGCGAAGACCGCGCGTTCCTCGTCGGTCCCCCTCTCGGAGCAGGTGAGGACCGAGCCGTCGGCGGTGACCAGTTCCAGGGCCCGGATCTGGGCGGCGAGCGAGCCGGAGTCGCGGCCCGTGCCGTGCGTGCCGGTGCTGGTGGCCCCGGCGACCGTCTGCTCCATGATGTCGCCCATGTTCGCCAGCGACAGGCCCTCGCGCGCGAGGGCCACGTTGAGCCTCTTGAGCGGGGTGCCGGCCTCGACCGTGACCGTCATGGCGTCGCGGTCGACGCCGCGGATGCCGGTCAGCAAGTGAGGACGGATCATCACACCGTCGGTGGCGGCTATGGACGTGAAGGAATGGCCGGTTCCGACCGCCTTCACCCGCAGGCCGTCCTCGGCCGCCCGCCGTACCGCCTCGGCCAGTTCGTCGACGGAGGCGGGGGCGACCTCCCGCGCGGGCCGCGCGCGCACGGTCCCGCCCCAGTTACGCCACGTGCCGCTGTTCCCGTTCGCCGTGCTGCCCAACGGAGCCTCCCCGACCCGCGGCCGGCTCTCGGAGCCGGCGGTACCCGAGGAAACCGACCGCGACCGCGACGGCCCCGGCGACCACCGGAACCCCGTACCCGGTACGCGCCCCGGCCGCGTCGATCACCCAGCCGGCCACGGAGGAGCCGAGCGCCACCCCCACGGCGAGCCCGGTGCTCACCCAGGTCATGCCCTCGGTCGACTGCGCGCGTGGTACGTGCTCTTCGATGAGGGACATCGTCGTGATCATCGTGGGAGCGATGGACAGGCCCGCAGCGAACAGCGCCACGGCCAGAAACGGCAAGTTCCCGACCAGTAGGAGGGGGATCATACTCACGGCCATCGCACACACGCCCAGCAGCCACCGCCGTTCCGGCGCCCCCGTGAAGCGCATCAGGCCGAACACCACTCCCGCCACGCAGGAACCCGCCGCGTACAGGGCGAGCACCACGCTCGCGGCCGCCTTGTGCCCCCGCTCGTCGGCGAAGGCCACGGTGACCACGTCGACGGCCCCGAAGATCGCCCCGGTCGCCACGAAGGTGGCCACCAGGACCTGCAGGCCGCGGGAGCGCATCGCGGTGCCGCCGCCGTGGTGCTCGCGCGGGTGCGGCTCCGGTTCGGTGGCCCGCTGCGCGGTCAGCCAGAAGACGCCCACCGCGAGGAAGCAGGCGGCGAGCAGCGGACCGGCCTCCGGGAACCACGCCGTCGACAGGCCGATGGAGATGATCGGCCCGAAGATGAAGCAGACCTCGTCCACCACGGACTCGAAGGAGTACGCGGTGTGCAGCTGCGGGGTGCCGCGGTACAGGGCCGCCCAGCGGGCCCGGACCATCGCGCCGACGCTCGGCACGCACCCGATGCCGACACAGCACGCGTACAGCACCCAGTCCGGCCACCCGCGGTGCGCGGCGAGCAGCAGCCCGGCCGCGGCGGCGAGCGAGAGCAGCGTGGCGGGGCGCAGCACCCGCCGCTGCCCGTACTGGTCCACCAGGCGCGAGACCTGCGGACCGGCCACCGCGGCGGCCAGCGCGATGGTGGCCGACAGGGCGCCCGCCAGGCCGTAGCGCCCGGTCAGCTGCGAGACCATCGTGACCACGCCGATGCCCATCATCGACAGCGGCATCCGGCCGAGGAATCCCGCGGCGGAGAAGCCCTTGGAGCCGGGGGCGGCGAACAGGGCGCGGTAAGGGCTGGGCAACGGGGTCTCCGAAGGGACGCGGAAGGCTCGGTAAGGCACAAGAGCAGTCGATACGACTTACCGGTTAGGCAGCCCTAACGTACTCCCTCCGGCCGGGCCCGACCAACGGCGGTCACCCCACCGTTTCCCGGCCGCCGGTGCCGGGTGGCAGGATCGACCCATGCCAGACGCGCACGACGCCACCCCCCACGACGCCACTCCCTACGACGCCCTGCTCCTGCTCTCGTTCGGCGGCCCGGAGGGTCCCGACGACGTGGTCCCGTTCCTGGAGAACGTGACCCGCGGGCGCGGCATCCCCAGGGAACGTCTGAAAGAGGTCGGCCGGCACTACTTCATGTTCGGCGGGGTCAGCCCGATCAACGACCAGAACCGCGCCCTGCTGGACGCCCTGCGCAAGGACTTCGCCGAGCACGCCCTGGACCTGCCGGTCTACTGGGGCAACCGCAACTGGGCCCCCTACCTGACGGACACCCTGCGCGACATGGTCCGCGACGGCCGCCGCCGCGTCCTGGTCCTCGCCACCAGCGCCTACGCCTCGTACTCGGGCTGCCGCCAGTACCGCGAGAACCTCGCCGACGCGCTGGCCGCCCTCCGGGCCGAGGGTCTGGAGCCGCCGAGGGTCGACAAGCTGCGGCACTACTTCAACCACCCGGGCTTCGTGGAGCCCATGATCGACGGCGTGCTCCGCTCCCTCGCCGACCTCCCCGAGGACGTCCGCGACGGCGCGCACCTCGCCTTCTCGACCCACTCCATCCCGGTCTCCGCCGCGGACACCTCCGGGCCCGTGGAGGGCCACGGCGACGGCGGAGCGTACGTCAGGCAGCACCTGGACGTCGCACGGCTGATCGCCGACGCCGTCCGCGAGCGCACCGGCGTCGACCACCCCTGGCAGCTCGTCTACCAGTCCCGCTCCGGCGCCCCGCACATCCCGTGGCTGGAGCCGGACATCTGCGACCACCTGGAGGAGCGGCACGCCGCCGGCGTCCCCGCCGTCGTGATCGCGCCGATCGGCTTCGTCTCCGACCACATGGAGGTCCTGTACGACCTCGACACGGAGGCCAAGGCCAAGGCCGAGGAGCTGGGCCTGCCGATGCGCCGCTCGGCCACGGTCGGCGCCGACCCGCGGTTCGCCGCCGCGATCCGCGAGCTCGTCCTGGAGCGCGCCGCCGTCGAGCGCGGCCAGGACGTCACCCCCTGCGCCCTGGGCGCCCTCGGGGCCGGCCACCACCTCTGCCCCGTCGGCTGCTGCCCGGCCCGCGCCCCCCGGCCCGCCGCCGCGGGCGCCGACAGCCCCTACGCCTGAGGAGCCCCGTGACCGACCCCCTCCACTCGGACCTGCTCGACCTCGCCCGTCGGGCCGCGCGCCGCGCGGGCGAGCTGCTGCGGGACGGCCGCCCGGCCGACCTCGCGGTCGCCGCGACCAAGTCCAGCCCCATCGACGTCGTCACCGAGATGGACATCGCGGCGGAGAAGCTGATCACCGGCCTGATCGCCGAGCACCGCCCGGACGACGGCTTCCTCGGCGAGGAGGGCGCCGCCACCGAGGGCACCAGCGGCGTGCGCTGGGTGATCGACCCGCTCGACGGCACGGTCAACTACCTGTACGGGCTGCCCACCTGGGCCGTGTCCATCGCCGCCGAGCAGGACGGCGAGACCGTCGTCGGAGTCGTCGCGGCCCCGATGCGCGGGGAGACCTACCACGCGGTGCGCGGCGGCGGGGCCTGGGCCACCGGAGCCTGGGAGGGCGAGCGCCGGCTCACCTGCCGCCCCGCGCCGCCCCTGGAGCAGGCCCTGGTCTCGACCGGCTTCAACTACGTCGCCGAGGTCCGCGCCCACCAGGCCGAGGTCGCCGGGAGGCTGATCCCGCTGCTGCGGGACATCCGGCGGGGCGGCTCGGCCGCGGTCGACCTGTGCGACCTCGCCGCCGGCCGCCTCGACGGCTACTACGAGCGCGGCCTGAACGCCTGGGACTTCGCCGCGGGCGACCTGATCGCCCGGGAGGCGGGCGCGCTGACCGGCGGACGCCCCGGAGAGCGGCCGTCGCGTGGTCTGACGGTCGCGGGCACCCCGGGCGTCTTCGAGCCCCTCCAGCGGCTTCTGGAGGACTTCGGCGCCTGGCACGACTGAGCCGCCCGCCCGATCGCGCACGCCGGGCGGCACGGCCACCGGGACGTGGGACGGATGCGAGATAGGGGCCGGACGGGCCCGGGACAACGGAACGGGCCCCGGCGCCGGATCCGCCGGGGCCCGTCCGTCCGGGCCGATCAGACGCTGTACGCGCCGACTTCCACACCGTGCTCGGCAGCGAGACGGCGCAGGTCGTCGAGCTCGCCCTGCTCCACCTCGACGAGGAACTCGTCGCCCTCGTCGCGAGCCCGGGACAGATCGGACTCGGTCGCCCTTATGCGCTGCAGAAGTCCTGCGGTGAATGCGTCCATGCTGCGCCCCCTCGTCCTGGGTCGTGGGTCGGGTGGCACGGGGGTGTGCCATTCGAAAGGGACGATCACGTCTGCGACGGATGCCCGGCGTCGCTCGGCCGGGCGGCGACGGTGCCGGACACCCACGCCCGCTCTGCGGAAGCGGATGGGTGCCGCACCGCATGGTGGTGCGATACAAGCAGAGCGTGATCGCGGGATGTAAAGCCGTCCTCCCCCTGCTCCCCGCCGCGGAAACCTCAACCGGGCGAGAAAATCTCCTCATCCTCTTCCCGCCCTTCTCCGCCCCTTCCCGCCCTCCTGCGCCCACCTCGCCTTACCGCCGACTTATGGCCGAAAAGGGCAGGATGGAGGTCAACACACCCGTGAAGACCCTTGCCCGCGCACGCCCCGGAGGCGCTGCGCGGGCGGACCTCAGGAAGGACAAGCGACGTGCGCGTACTCGTCGTCGAGGACGAGCAGCTGCTCGCCGATGCGGTGGCCACCGGACTGCGCCGGGAGGCCATGGCCGTCGACGTCGTGTACGACGGTGCGGCCGCCCTGGAGCGCATCGGCGTCAACGACTACGACGTGGTCGTCCTCGACCGCGACCTCCCCCTGGTGCACGGCGACGACGTCTGCCGCAGGATCGTCGAGCTGGGCATGCCCACGCGCGTGCTGATGCTCACGGCCTCCGGCGACGTCAGCGACCGCGTCGAGGGCCTGGAGATCGGCGCCGACGACTATCTGCCCAAGCCCTTCGCGTTCAGCGAGCTCATCGCGCGCGTGCGTGCCCTCGGGCGGCGCACCAGCGTCCCCCTGCCGCCCGTGCTGGAGCGTGCCGGGATCAAGCTCGACCCCAACCGCCGCGAGGTGTTCCGCGACGGCAAGGAGGTCCAGCTCGCGCCCAAGGAGTTCGCCGTGCTGGAGGTGCTCATGCGCAGCGAGGGAGCGGTCGTCTCCGCGGAGCAGCTGCTGGAGAAGGCCTGGGACGAGAACACCGACCCCTTCACCAACGTCGTGCGGGTGACCGTCATGACCCTGCGCCGCAAGCTCGGTGAGCCGCCGGTCATCGTCACCGTCCCCGGCTCCGGCTACCGGATCTGATCCCCGTGGCCGCGACCCCCGCGCCTCCGCAGGCGCCCCCGAAGCCCACCTGGGACCCCAGCAGGCCGGAGCCGCCCTTCCCCTGGCTGCGCCCGACCATCCGGATAAGGCTCACCCTGCTGTACGGCGGCATGTTCCTGATAGCCGGCATCCTGCTGCTGTCGATCATCTACCTGCTGGCCGCACAGGCCCTGAACACGGGCAACGAGCCGCTGTTCAAGATCGTGGACGGTGAGGCCGTCAAGGTCACCAGCGACAACTGCCCGGCTGTCAACGGCACGAGCGACATCCCGCTCCCCGAGTTCAACGCGGCGATCAGCGAGTGCATCGACCGCCAGCGCCAGGACGCCCTGGACAACCTGCTCAGCCGCTCGCTGCTGGCCCTGCTCGGCCTCGCCGTGATCGCCTTCGCCTTCGGCTACGCCATGGCCGGCCGCGTCCTGTCGCCGCTCGGCCGCATCACCCGCACCGCGCGCGCCGTGGCCGGCTCCGACCTCTCCCGCCGGATCGAGCTGGACGGGCCGGACGACGAGCTCAAGGAGCTGGCCGACACCTTCGACGACATGCTGGAGCGCCTGCAGCGGGCCTTCACCGCCCAGCAGCGCTTCGTCGGCAACGCCTCCCACGAGCTGCGCACCCCGCTGGCGATCAACCGCACGCTGCTCGAAGTGCACCTGTCGGACCCGGACGCGCCGGTGGAGCTCCAGCAGCTCGGCAAGACGCTGCTGGCCACCAACGAGCGCAGCGAGCAGCTCGTGGAGGGGCTGCTGCTGCTCGCCCGCAGCGACAACCAGATCGTCGAGCGCAAGCCGGTGGACCTCGCCGAGGTCGCCGGACAGGCCATCGACCAGGTGCGGTCCGAGGCGGACGCCAAGGGCGTGGAGATCCGCGGCGAGCGGAAACCCGCGATCGTCCAGGGCAACGGCGTCCTGCTGGAGCGGATCGCGCTGAACCTGGTGCAGAACGCCGTGCGCTACAACATCGCCGGGAACGGCTGGGTCGAGGTCACCACCGAGATCCAGCACGGCCAGGCGCTCCTGGTCGTGTCCAACACGGGCCCGGTGGTGCCGGCGTACGAGATCGACAACCTCTTCGAGCCGTTCCGGCGGCTGCGCACCGAGCGCACGGGCAGCGACAAGGGCGTCGGCCTCGGCCTGTCCATCGTCCGGTCCGTGGCGAGGGCCCACGGCGGACACATCTACGCCCAGCCGCGCGAGGGGGGAGGGCTCGTGATGCGCGTCACGCTGCCCATCTGAGATCATGCGGTCGATCGTCACGACGACACACGGGCATGTTCGCTTTGCGCTGAATTTTCGCGGCGCGGATCCGACGGCTCCGTGTGTGATCGATCACAGGGGAGTTTTTCCGGCCATCTACTCTCCGTGATCATGCGTGCTGCCGGAAAGCCGGGATAATCCTGGTTTTCAGGGGTCCTGATCACGGGAAGTACACGGTGAGACGCCTTTGAAGTGCGGCATTCGGACCGTGTACGGTCCCCATCGCCATCCAAGCCGATCACTCATGAGGAGTCCGGTTGGGTGTCGATTGAGTAACAGACCTTGATGTGAGGCAAAATCTCCGCCTCGGGTCGGGCACAAGTCCGGCCTCTCACGCGTTACGTGCGCTGGAGACACCACAGACACCCAGAGGGGGAGAGCGACATGGCAACCGATTACGACACTCCACGCAAGACCGACGACGACGTCGACTCGGACAGCCTCGAAGAGCTGAAGGCTCGACGCAACGACAAGTCGGCCTCCGCCGTGGACGTCGACGAGTTCGAGGCCGCGGAGGGCCTCGAACTGCCCGGCGCGGACCTCTCGAACGAGGAGCTGGCCGTCCGGGTCCTGCCGAAGCAGCAGGACGAGTTCACCTGCATGAGCTGCTTCCTGGTGCACCACCGCAGCCAGCTGGCCCGGGAGAAGAACGGTCAGCCGATCTGCCGCGACTGCGACTGAGGACGGGTCGGCCGTGTCTGGCTCGACCCCTCCCCGGAAGCGCCGCTTCTCCCTGAGGAGAGCGGACAAGGGGCCGCACGACGGCCCACAGCACGGCGCGCGTGACGACGAGCGGGGCCCCACCGGTACGGGGGCGGCCTCGCTCGAACCGGCGGCCGGCCGGGGTGACCTCCCGGCGCCCGTGGAGGTCTCCTCGTCCGCCGCGCACCGGAGGGCCGCCGCCCTCCGGGAGAAGGCGAGGGAAGGCGCCCGCAAGGGCGGGATCCGGGCGAGGGCGGGGCTGACCTTCCTCGCCGACCGGATCATCGAACTCGCCCCGCGGGTCCCCGTGCGGGACCTGGCGACGCTGCGCAGACAGTTCCCGGGCCTCGGGCCCGAGCAGCTCGCCGACAAGCTCGTGGCCGGTGCCGCGAAGGCGACCGCGACGGTCGGGGCGGGAGTCGGGGCGGCGGCGATGCTGCCCGTGCCGCCCGCGATGCCGACGGAGCTGGCCGCCGAGATCACGGGAGTCGCGGCGATCGAGCTGAAGCTGATCGCCGAGCTCCACGAGGTGTACGGGATGCGGCCGCCCGGCAACCTCAAGGAGCGCAGCACCGCGTACCTGAACGCCTGGACGGAAGAGCGCGGCATCGACGCGACCAAGCCGTCCACGGTGGGTACGGCGCTGAACACCCGTATGAAACGGGACCTGCGCCGGCGGATCGTGAAGCGTACGGTCCGCAACCTGCCCAACCTGGTGCCGTTCCTGGTGGGAGCGGCCGTGGGGGCGGCCATGAACCGCAGCGACACCCGCAAGCTCGCCGCCCGCATCCGGGAGGACCTGCGCAAGGTCCAGGTGCCCTGGGAGGCGCTGGACGCACTGCCGGCCCTGGAGCGACCCGCGGACGCCCTGGACATGGACAGCGTCACCGACGACGCGGCCAAGGAGTACGAGCGCCCCCGGGACACCGGCCCCCGTGAGGACGACGGGCGCTGACACGCGTGCCCCGGCCTCCCGGGGCGCAGGCGCGTGTACTACGCCGCTTCCTTCGCCGCCCGGAGCGCCTGGGCCAGGCGCTCGGGCTCACGGGTGGACAGGTAGACGTACGGTGTCGGGTCCTCCGGGTCCGTGACCTCCACGCGCAGGGCCGTGGGGATGTAGGCGCGCAGCAGGAGGAAGGCGCGGGGGTCGGCCTTGTGGGTGCGCCAGGCCCGGGCCTGGCCGGGGTCCAGGACCTGCGCCTCGCCCAGCGCCGTCACCGGAATCCGCGCCTCGCCCGCGATCAGCGCGCCGCCCACCACACGGATGCGGACCGACCCGTACGAGCTGGCGACGACCGCCGCGGCCGCCGTGCCGCCGGCCAGGCCGCCGAGCATCGGCAGGGTGCCGAGCGGCAGCAGGACGAGGGCCATCGAAACGCCCGCCAGGAAACAGAGCAGCCACCACGAGCGGGGGGCGGTGAGGCGTTCTTCGTAGGGGGTGGCGGAGAGCTGCATGGGGCCAAGCTTGGCACGGTGTCCTGATCCCCCGGACGCGCGGGTAAGGTCTGCGGCTGTGAGTGGTACTTCCGCAGCACTGCAGCCTCCGGCCGACGCCGTGGCACCGGTGCGCCATCCCGAGGCGCCCGCGCCCGGCGAGCTGCTCGGCGCGCACTACGGCCGGTGTTTCGGCTGCGGCGGCGAACAGCCCCACGGGCTGCACCTGGAGGCGCGGGCCGGCGAAGGGGTCTCCCTCACCGCCGAGTTCACCGTGCAGCCCGCCCACCAGGGCGCTCCCGGCCTGGCGCACGGCGGGGTGCTCGCCACCGCGCTGGACGAGACGCTCGGCTCGCTGAACTGGCTGCTGCGCACGATCGCCGTGACCGGGCGGCTGGAGACCGACTTCGTGCGACCGGTGCCCGTGGGCACCACACTCTTCCTCCAGGCCCGGGTCACGGCGGTGGCCGGGCGGAAGATCTACTCGACCGCCACCGGGCGCGTCGGCGGCCCCGACGGCCCCGTCGCGGTGCGCGCCGACGCGCTCTTCGTCGCGGTCGGGGTCGACCACTTCATCGACCACGGCCGTACGGAGGAGATCCAGGCCGCCATGAACGATCCGGACCAGGTCCGGCGCGCCCGCGCCTTCGAGGTGAACCCGTGAGCCCTGCGAGTCCTGCCAGCCCCGTGAGTCCCGTCAGCCCCGAGCCCCGCCGGCCGCTCGAGGTCCTCGTGCGGCGCGTCGACCCGGACGTACCGCTTCCGGCGTACGCGCACCCCGGTGACGCGGGAGCCGATCTGTGCACCACCGAGGCGTGCGAACTCGGCCCCGGTGAGCGGGCCGT
The DNA here is from genome assembly GCF_040678355.1 of Streptomyces sp. NPDC052701. Classification (NCBI taxonomy): domain Bacteria; kingdom Bacillati; phylum Actinomycetota; class Actinomycetes; order Kitasatosporales; family Streptomycetaceae; genus Streptomyces; species Streptomyces sp. NPDC052701. The sequence goes on along the minus strand of NZ_JBFATO010000019.1, from coordinate 4,075 downwards.
GCTGCCCACGGGCGTGTCTGTGGCCCTCCCGGAGGGGTACGCGGCCTTCGTGCACCCGCGATCCGGTCTGGCCGCCCGCTGCGGCGTCGCCCTCGTGAATGCCCCGGGGACGGTTGATGCCGGGTACCGTGGGGAGATCAAGGTGATCGTGGTGAATCTCGACCCGCGCGAGCCCGTGCGGTTCGAGCGCTTCGACCGGATCGCCCAACTGGTCGTCCAGCAGGTCGAGAGGGTCCGCTTCCGGCAGGTGGCGGAGCTTCCCGACACGGCGCGGGCCGAGGGGGGCTTCGGGTCCACCGGCGGCCATGCCGCGGTGGGCGGCGAGGACGGCACAAGTGGTCAGGCCGCCGTGGGCGGCCAGGCGGGTGGGAATCGATACGCTTCGGTCGTATCCGACCGGGAAGGACAGTGACGTGTTCGGACGTCGCAAGAAGAAGGGTGCCGCCGAGGACGCGGCCGGCGAGGCCGAGCAGGTCGTCGACAGCGTCGACACTGAGGCGGACGAAGCGGAGGCCGAGCGGCTGAGGCTGGAGCCGGCGCCGCGGCCCGACGGACCGTGGGACAGCTCCGAGGTCCGCGATCCCGGCGAGGGCCGGGTCGACCTCGGTGGCCTGTTCGTGCCGGGTGTCGACGGCATGGAGCTGCGGGTCGAGGTCGCGGGCGACGCGATCGTCGCGGCGACCGTCGTGCTGCGCGACAGCGCCATCCAGCTGCAGGCCTTCGCCGCGCCCAAGCGCGAGGGCATCTGGGGCGAGGTGCGCGAGGAGATCGCGGCCGGCATCACCCAGCAGGGCGGCATCGTCGACGAGGTCGAGGGGCCGCTGGGCTGGGAGCTGCGGGCGCAGGTGCCCGTGCAGCTGCCGGACGGCACCGGCGGCTTCCAGGTCGTGCGGTTCGTCGGCGTGGACGGTCCGCGCTGGTTCCTGCGCGGGGTGATCTCGGGCCAGGGCGCGGTGCAGCCGCAGGCCGCCGGGCTGCTGGAGCAGATCTTCCGGGACACGGTGGTGGTCCGGGGCGAGGGCCCGATGGCGCCGCGCGACCCGATCGTCCTGAAGCTGCCGAACGACGCGCAGATGGTGCCCGAGAGCGTCCAGCAGGAGGAGCAGGGCTCCCGCTTCGCCGGCGGCATGGGCCAGCTGCAGCGGGGCCCGGAGATCACCGAGGTCCGTTAGGCGTTCACAGGGAAGGGCCGCACCCCACCGAGGGGTGCGGCCCTTCCGCGTCGCCGCCCCCGCCGCGTGCGCCCACCGCGGAGTCACCGCTTCCAGGGCTCGACTGCGCGTCGGGGCGAGCACGGCCCGGGCGTCCGGCCCGGGAGAGCGCCCCGGACCGGATGACGGCGAGCAGACGCGCCGGCCCGGACCGCACGCCCGGGCGCACGGCCGTCGAGTGCGGCCCGTACTCCCGCACCGGCCACGGCTGCACCGGCGAACGCGAGGACGCGGCCGCCGCCCGCCCGCACACCCTCGCCCGGTACGTCACCCGTGACGAGCGGCACGCCCGGAGGGCCGTCGACCCGGGGGACGCCTGATCCGCCGTGACCGGGGCCCCACCGGCGGCAACGCGCTCCCGGGGACCGGCTGGGCCGGCTCCTCCCGGCCGAAGGCCGCCGGGATCGTCGCGCACCCCACCCCGCCATCAGGGCCGACTCCGGCCGCTTCGCCACCGCGCTCCGCGACGTCCACCTCCCCGAGGTGATCGGCGGCCCCCGCGCCGACGGCAACCGGGAGCCGTCGAGGACGTGACCGCCCGGCGGGCACCGACCGCCTCCTCGTCGCCGGGGAGACGCTCACCCACGGGGACGATCCCGCCTGACGCCGCCGGCCGGGACGGGCACTGCGGACGAGGCCCGGGGCCGTATCTTGGGAGCCCTCCGGCGCTGCGGCGACGCCCCGCGCGGCGGACTCCCCCGGGGCCGCGCCCCCGCGGACCAGGGACGCGGCCGGACCCCGTCTCCCCGCAGAACCGGAAAGGCAGGCCTCATGACCCGTGTGCTGGTGGTCGACGACGAGCCGCGGACCGTGCGCGCCCTCGTGGCCGACCTCAGGGCGCGCACGTACGAGGTCGACGCGGCCCACGACGGCGCCACGGCCCTCCGGCTCGCCGCCGCCCGCCGCCCCGACGTGGTGGTCCTCGGCCTGGGCCTGCCCGACATGGACGGCGTCGAGGTGGTCAGGGAGCTGCGCGGCCGGACCCGGGGGCCGATCCTGGTGCTGTCCGCCCGGCGCTCCTGCGACGAGAAGGTCCAGGCGCTGGACGCGGGCGCCGACGACTACGTCACCAAGCCCTTCGGCACGGACGAGCTGCTGGCCCGGCTGCGGGCCGCCGTGCGCCGGGCCGAGCCCGCCGGCGTCGAGGGCGACGCGGTGGTGGAGGGGTTCACCGTCGACCTGGCCGCGAAGAAGGCCGGCCGAGACGGGAGGGACGTACGGCTGACCCCCACGGAGTGGCACCTGCTGGAGGTGCTGGTGCGCAACGCCGGCCGCCTGGTCGGGCAGAAGCAGTTGCTGCGGGAGGTGTGGGGACCGTCGTACGGGACGGAGACGAACTACCTGCGCGTGTACATGGCGCAGCTGCGGCGGAAGCTGGAGGCGGATCCCTCGCGTCCGAGGCACCTCATCACGGAACCCGGGACGGGCTACCGCTTCGAGAAGTGAGGCCCACGGGCCCGCACGGGCAGGTCCGGAGGGTGCCCGGCGGGCGGCCGGAAGCGGCCGGTTCGGGCCGGGACGACGGGGGTACCGTACCTGTCGGTGCGCCCCGGTACGCTTCAGATATGAGTGCTGTTCCTCGTTCCGAGAAGCCGGCGGGCCGGTTCCGGCGCATGCTCGACCGGCTCTCCTCGTCGCAGGAGGACCTGGAGTCGGAGGAGCTGCGGGAGGACGCCGAGACCGCCGGCTGCACACGGATCGGAGACTGCCGGGACCGCCAGATAGTGACGGTTACTGGTACCTTGCGCACGGTCACCCTGCGCCCGCGCGCCGGAGTCCCGGCCCTGGAGGCCGAGCTGTTCGACGGCTCCGCCGCGCTGGACGTGGTGTGGCTGGGCCGGCGCTCCATCGTGGGGATAGAGCCGGGGCGCAAGCTGATCGCATCGGGCCGGATCTCCATGAGCCGGGGCCGCCGGGTGCTGTTCAATCCCAAGTACGAACTGAGACCCCTCGGACGGGAGTAGCCGGTGACGTCGCTCGACAAGCCGACCGAAGACACATCTGCCGACGACGCCCGCGCGGTGACGGAGGCCGCGCTGTTCGAGGCGTTCGGCGGGGTTCGGGGCATGATCGAGACGGTGCTGCCCGGCCTGCTGTTCGTCACCATCTACACGGTCAACAAGGACCTGCACATGTCGGCGATCGCGGCGCTCGCCGTGTCGCTGGTGCTCGTGGTGGTCCGGCTGGTGATGAAGGACACCGTCAAGCACGCCTTCAGCGGGGTGTTCGGCGTCGCCTTCGGTGTCGTCTTCGCGATGACGACCGGCAAGGCGAAGGACTTCTACCTGCCCGGCATGCTCTACACGCTGGGCCTGGGACTCGCGTACATCATCACCACCCTGTGCGGTGTCCCGCTGATCGGCCTGATCCTCGGCCCGGTCTTCAAGGAGAACCTCTCCTGGCGCAAACGGAACCCGGGCCGCAAGAAGGCGTACGCCAAGGCCAGTTGGGCCTGGGGCCTGATCCTGCTCGCCAAGTGCGCGATCCTCTTCCCGCTGTACTGGTGGGCCGACACCACCCAGCTGGGCTGGGTACTGGTCGCGCTGAAGATCCCCCCGTTCCTGCTCGCGGTCTGGCTGACCTGGGTGTTCCTGGCGAAGGCACCCGCGCCGATCGACGTGTTCGCGGAGATGGAGGCGGAGGAGCGCGCGGAGAAGGAGCGCGGGGCGGCGCAGGCCGCCGAGCGGGACGAGGCGACGAGCGGCCGGCACCGAAAGCAGACGTAGTCCGCCGCCCGTACGACGGTGGGGCGGCCCCGGGGGGCGGGGGGGCCCCCCCGGGGGGGGGCGGCCGCCCCGCCGGCGGGGGCGGGGCGCGCCGCGCGGTGAGGCGCGCGCCCCGGGCCCGGGGCCGAGCGGGGCTGC
>NZ_JBFATO010000018.1:91561-143243 GCF_040678355.1 Streptomyces sp. NPDC052701 | reverse complement strand
CTCGTACGGGGCGACCTGCGTGCCGCGGCGGACGCCATCCGGCTCGCCCGCCGCACCCTCGGCACGATCCGCTCCAACCTCTTCTGGGCCTTCGCGTACAACGTCGCCGCGCTGCCGCTCGCGGCGGCGGGCCTGCTCAACCCGATGATCGCGGGGGCCGCCATGGCGTTCTCCTCGGTGTTCGTCGTCGGCAACTCGCTGCGGCTGCGCACCTTCCGCGCCGCGGACTGATCCGCCGGGCGGGAACGCGGGGGCACCGCCGGTGAGGCGCACCGGCGGTGCCCCCTCACCGGTGCGCGGCGCCGGAAGAGGTGGCGCGGCCGTGCTCCGGGCAGGACGGCACGGGCCTCGCGGGCGATGCGGAAAGGCCCGTGCTCGTCGTCCCGGCCGCCGGGACGTGCCGGGGCGCGGCACGGTCCCGTTCCCCGGCAACGCCATGGGGGCGCCGGTCCCGGGCGAGACCGGCCGCCACCAGGGTGCCGTCGAGGTAAGGCGTTCTCGCCGGCGGGACGGACCGGGCCCGGCCGCAGGCCTGCGGAGTCCGTTCCGCCGTCACCGTGACCGGAGCCACCGGGTGGGAAGACGCCGGGTGGGGCACTCATTGCCTCCCGGCCCACGGCGGGGCGTGCCCCGCCGTGGGCCCGTGCTCCGGATCGCCACCGCAGGAGAAGCACATGACCGAACCCACTCCGGACGAGGCCACCGCCCGCCCCCTCGCCACGGCCGAGGCCCCCGCCACCGGACCGGGGCGGGCCCTGGCCGCCGTCCTGCACGATCTGCGGGCCGTGGACGGCGCCCTCTACGCCGCGGTGGCCGCCACGCCCACGCCGACCCTGGACCGGGCGCTGCGCCGCCTGTCCCACACGGCCGACCACTCGAAGATCTCGTTCGCCGTCGCCGCCGCTCTGGCCCTGGGCGGATCACGGCCGCGAAGGGCCGCGCTCGCCGGGGTCGGGGCGATCGGCGTGGCCTCGGCCTCGGCCAACCTGCTGGGCAAGCGCCTGGTGCGCCGGGCGCGGCCGGACCGGGAGGCGGCCCGGGTGACCGTGGACCGGCACGTCCCGATGCCGACGTCGGCGTCGTTCCCGTCCGGGCACACCGCGTCGGCGGTCGCGTTCGCCACCGCCGTCGGGGTGGTCCTGCCACCGGCGGCGGTGCCGCTCGGGGTCCTGGCGGGCGCCGTCGGCTACTCGCGCGTGCACACGGGCGTGCACTATCCGGGCGACGTCGCCGCGGGTGCCGTGCTCGGCATCGCGAGCGCCGCGACCGCCCTGGCGGCGGCCGCGGCGGCGGCCGCTCCGTCGTCGAGGTGGCGGGCGGCCCTGGCGTCGAGCGGCGCGCGGCTGCGGGGCGGCTCGGTGAGGTGAGCCCCGGCCGGGGGGGGGGGGGGGCGGGGGCGCGGGGGCGGGGCCGCCCCCGGCGGGGGGGGGGGGGGGGCCCTCGACCGCCGGCGGCCGGGGCCGGCGGGGGTCGGCGCCCCGGGGCGGGGGGGGCCCCGGCCGGGGGCCACGCCCGGTGCCCGGCCCGCGGGCTGCCGGGCGGCGGACCCGCCGGTCCGTCAGCCGAAGGCCTTGACGGCCTGGTAGTACGTCCACGCCGTGCTGTTGCAGGTGGTCCTGGTGGCGCCGCCGTAGCCGGCGCAGACCCTCTTGAGGTCCTCGTAGAAGGCGCTGTCGATGCGGGACTTGTTGGCGCTGAAGGTGCCCGCGGCCTTGTAGTTGCGGTAGCCGAAGTCGTGGCGGGCGCAGGAGGTGGAGAAGGGGAAGCCGAGCGGGTTGTCCGGCGAGGAGGAGCACAGGTCGGTGGACCAGTCGAACCCGTACGCGGCCCACGCGGCCTGGTTCCCGCGGGCGGCGACCCACAGGTTGTAGCTCGACGCGCTGGTCTGCGTCCAGCTCGCGAGGACCTGGGCCTTGTCGGCCGGCGCGGCGTTCGCGGCCGTGGCGGTGCCGACGACGGTGACCAGGGTCAGGGCCGAGGCCGCCAGGCCGGTGGCGAGTCTGCGGTGCATCCCACACCTCCATGAGGCTGCGGCCCGCCCATCGGGCCGCAGGTTCATGACAAAAAAATCACAGGCGGCCTCCAAGGAACCTTCAATTCCCGGTTATTAGGGGGCGTCGAGTATTAGGGGGCGTCGAGGGGTGGACATCCCCGGGCGGCGCGGTCCCCGGCAGCGCTCACCCGTCCCGCCGGCCGCGCCTTGCGAAGAGGCCGAGCCCGGCGGGCGCGGCCTCGCACGCGGTCGCCCCGCCCAGGCGGCCGGGCCCGCCCGCCTCCGGCACGGCGAGTCGGGCGCCGGTGCGTCCGAGACGGCGTCCCCGGCCTTCACGGACGCCGGGTCATCCGCGTCGTCCTCGGCCCGGACGCCGGGCAGCAGCTTCGGCGCGCCCTGCGGATCAGCGACGGCAGCGTCACGGGACTGGCCGGCCCGCCGTTCGCGGTGACCGGGTACGCGGTGGCCGCGCTGATGCCGGCCCGGCCGCTGCCGGGGAAGCCGCCGGCGCGGGGCCGCGCCCGCGTCCGGAGCCCGGCACGAGCGGGGCGCGGGCGGTGACCGAGCCGCCGGCCGTGCGGTGCGGGCGCCGCACAGCCGGCGTGCGCGTCTACAGCGTGCGCTCCAGGCGGTCCGTCACCAGCCTGACGAACCGGGCGGGCTCCTTGGGCTGACCGCCCTCGGCGAGCACCGCCAGGGCGTGGAGCAGTTCGGCGGTCTCGGTGAGCTCCGCCTTGTCCTCGCGCTCCCGGTAGGCCTGGTTCAGGCCCTTCACCAGCGGGTGGCCGGGGTTGAGTTCGAGGATCCGCTTGGTGCGCGGCACCTCCTGGCCCATCGCCCGGTACATGTTCTCCAGGGCCGGGGTGAGGTCCTGCGCGTCGGACACCAGGCAGGCGGGGGACGTCGTCAGGCGCGAGGAGAGCCGGACCTCCTTGACGTCCTCGTCCAGCTGCTCCTTCATCCAGCCGAGCAGGGCGCCGTACTCCTCGGTCTGCTTCTCCCGCTCCTCCCCGGTGTTCTCCTCGTCCTTCGCGTCGAGGTCGATCTCGCCCTTGGCGACGGACCGCAGCCGCTTGCCCTCGTACTCGCCGACGGCGTCGACCCACACCTCGTCGACCGGGTCGGTGAGCAGCAGCACCTCGATGCCCTTGGCCCGGAAGGCCTCCATGTGCGGGGAGTTCTCGATGCTCTGCCGGGACTCGCCGGTCAGGTAGTAGATGTCCTCCTGCCCGTCCTTCATCCGCTCGACGTACTGCTTCAGCGTGGTCGGCTCGTCGCCGTGCGTGCCGGCGAAGGACGCGACGGCGAGGATGGCGTCACGGTTCTCGGCGTCGGTGACCAGGCCCTCCTTCAGGACGGCGCCGAACTCCCGCCAGAACGTGGCGTACCGCTCCGGGTCCTTGGTCATCATGTCCTTGACCGTGGACAGGACCTTCTTCGTCAGCCGCCGCTGCATCATCCGGATGTGCCGGTCCTGCTGCAGGATCTCCCGGGAGACGTTGAGCGAGAGGTCCTGCGCGTCGACGACACCCTTGACGAAGCGCAGGTACGGCGGCAGCAGCGCCTCGCAGTCGTCCATGATGAAGACGCGCTTGACGTACAGCTGCACACCGCGCTGGTAGCCCTGGGTGAACAGGTCGTGCGGGGCGTGCGACGGGAGGAACAGCAGGGCCTGGTACTCGAAGGTGCCCTCGGCCTGGAGCCGGATGGTCTCCAGCGGGTCGCGCCAGTCGTGGCTGATGTGCTTGTACAGCTCGTGGTACTCGTCGTCGGACACCTCCTCGCGCGAGCGCGCCCACAGGGCCTTCTGCGAGTTCAGCGTCTCCGGTTCGGAGGCCTTCCCGCCGTCGTCCGGCTTGTGCGGGACGAGCCGGACCGGCCAGGTGATGAAGTCCGAGTACCGCTTGACGATCTCCTTGATCTTCCACGTCGAGGTGTAGTCGTGGAGCTGGTTCTCCGGGTCCGCGGGCTTGAGGTGCAGCGTGACGGCGGTGCCCTGCGGGGCGTCGTCGACGCTCTCCAGCGTGTACGTGCCCTCGCCGCGCGACGACCAGCGGGTGCCCCGGCTCTCTCCGGCGCGGCGGGTCACCAGGGTCACCTCGTCCGCGACCATGAAGGCGGAGTAGAAGCCCACGCCGAACTGGCCGATCAGCTGGTCGGCTCCGGCCGCGTCCTTGGCCTCCTTGAGCTCCTGGAGGAACTTGGCCGTGCCCGAGTTGGCGATGGTGCCGATGAGCTGCCCGACCTCGTCGTACGACATCCCGATGCCGTTGTCCCGCACGGTGAGGGTGCGGGCGTCCTCGTCGATCTCGATCTCGACGTGCAGGTCGGACACGTCGGCGTCGAGCGTGTCGTCGCGCAGCTTCTCCAGGCGCAGCTTGTCCAGCGCGTCGGAGGCGTTGGAGACGAGTTCGCGCAGGAACACGTCCTTGTTCGAGTAGACCGAGTGGATCATCAGCTGCAGCAGCTGACGGGCCTCTACCTGGAACTCAAACGTTTCGGTCGGCATGGTTCGCGATTACCTCACGGGTCCGTAAGTCGCCGGAACTGGTGTCAGTCACTGTAAAACACCATGTCAGGGCGAGGATGCCGACTTTGGTCAGGAGGCGGCGGGAAATGACGGCCGGCGCACGGGTGTGCCGCGGCCGGTCCGCACACCGGCCGCGGCACACCCGTGCCCGCCTCAGACCAGGTGGGCGAAGACCACCAGGTTCTCCGTGTAGTCCCGGGCCTCGCGGTCGTAGTCGCCCGCGCAGGTGATCAGGCGGACCTCGGCCCGCGGGCCGTCGGCGTACACGCGCTCGTCGGGGAAGCGGTCCTTCTCGAACGACTCCGCTTCGTCCACCACGAAGGTGGCCTTGCGCCCGTCGGCGCGCAGCACGTGGAACCGGTCGCCCTTCTCCAGCACGCTCAGGCCCGCGAACACGGCCGGGGACGTCGCCGTGTCCACGTGCCCGGCGATGATCGACGTACCCACCTCGCCGGGGGAGGCGCCCTTGGCGTACCAGCCGACCAGGTTGGTGTCGTCGGCCGGCGGGGGTTCGAGCTGGCCCGTACTGCCGATGGCCAGGTCGGTGAAGGGAGCGTCGACGGCGATCTTGGGGATGAGCAGGCGGACGGGCTTGGACCGCGGCAGGTGCTTACCCGGGCGGGCGGCGTCCGCCCGGCCGGTCCCCTCCTTCAGGGGCGGAAGGACCGACACGGCGCCCGCCCGCGGTGCCGGGCCGGTGTCCGGCGGCTCGGCACGGCCGCCGATCAGGCTCACCACCAGCCACAGGGCAGCCGTGCTCCAGAAGAGCACCGTCACGCTTCGGTGGGATCTGCGCTGCGGAGGCACCGGGTCGGGAGCGGGAGCGGTAGGAGGGTTGGCTGCCATCGGACACCACCTCACTCGGGCACGGCAGCGGACACGACACGCGGAAGGATGCGCCGGGCCGCCGCCGCGCGAGGGGCGCGTGCGGCGGCGGCCACGGCCGTCAGGAGACCGGACAGCGGTCAGGCCACGCCTTCCGCCGCCTTCTTGCGCCGCAGCGCGTAGATGCCGGTACCGGCCACCGCGAGGGCGGCCAGCCCACCGGCGGTCACGCCCGGCGTGCCGGCGAGCGCGCCGCCACCGGTGTGCATGCCGCCGCTCGGCTTGTCGTGGTTCCAGGACTCCTTGTCGTGCTTGCCGTTCCCGGACTCCTCGGACTTCTCGCCGTCCTTCTTGTAGGTCTCCGAGTCGTACTTCGAGTCCTTCTCGCTGCTCCAGTCGTCCCCGATCAGCGCCGCGAGCGCGCCGCCACCGGTGTGCACGCCGCCGTGCGGCTTGTCGTACTCCTTCTTGTCGGAGTCCTCCTTCTTGTAGGAGTCCTCCTCCTTCTTGTCGTAGGACTCGTCCTTCTTGTCGTAGGACTCGTCCTCCTTCTTGTCGTAGGACTCGTCCTCCTTCTTGCCGTAGGAGTCCTCTTCCTTCTTGTCGTAGGACTCCTCGTCCTTCTTGTGGGAGTCCTCCTCCTTGTAGGAGTCCTCCTCCTTCTTGTCGTAGGACTCCTCCTCCTTGCCGTGGGAGTCCTCTTCCTTCTTGTCGGAGTCCCAGTCGCCCCCGGTCACCGTCGTGAGCGCGCCGCCACCGGTGTGCACGCCGCCGTGCGGCTTGTCGTGCTTGCTGCCCTTGTCGTGCTCCTTGCCGTAGGAGTCCTCCTCCTTCTTGTAGGAGTCCTCCTCCTTCTTGTCGTGCGAGGAGTCCTCCTCCTTCTTGCCGTAGGACTCGTCCTTCTTGTCGTAGGACTCCTCCTTCTTGTCGTGCGAGGAGTCCTCCTCCTTCTTGCCGTGTGAGGAGTCCTCGTGCTCCTTGCTGTAGGAGGAGTCCTCGTGGTCCCCCCCGGCGTAGGCGAGCGGCGCGGTGAGCGCGAGCGCGGCCGCGGCCGTGGCCGTTGCGGTGGCGAGCAACATGCGGGCAGAGCGCATCTGAGAATCCTTCCGTCATAGCCGCGCTGCTGACGCTTTATCAGCTGATCTGTTCGCGGCCCCGACGTGATCCACCGTCAGCCCTTCCGACGGTTCGCACCATTCGAGACGTTCACTCGGGTTACGAAGCCACTCCTACGGCGGTATCCGGCGCTCCTCACAAGCCCCTCCGGCATCGGCCGGATCGGCCCGCGAGCAGATGAAAACGCCTGCTCACACCGCTCGTCCCGGCCTTCGGCACGAGAATGGGGACGATCTTCACCCCGGCATCCCCCGCAGGGACGCCGCAGCCCTCGACGAGAGGCAGGGGTGCTGCCGCCGGCGGTCGGGCGACACGTACGGCACTCCGGCGCTCCCCCGGCGCGGGCGCGGGCCGCACCGCGGGCGACGAGGCGCCGGGCCCGCGCCCGCACCCGCACCCCCTACAACCGGCCCGGAGAGGGCATGGTTATCATATGAGCGCCGACTAGCTCGAAAGATGGACCCGTGACTGTCAACGACGACTCGTTCACCAACTGGAAGAACCGCGAGGAGATCGCGGAGTCGATGATCCCGATCATCGGGAGGCTGCACCGGGAGCGGGACGTCACCGTCCTCCTCCACAGCCGCTCCCTGGTGAACAAGTCGGTGGTCAGCATCCTGAAGACCCACCGGTTCGCCCGGCAGATCGCCGGTGAGGAGCTCTCCGTCACCGAGACGATGCCGTTCCTCCAGGCGCTCACCGCGCTCGACCTGGGCCCGTCCCAGATCGACATCGGCATGCTGGCCGCGACGTACCGCAGCGACGACCGCGGACTGACGGTGCACGAGTTCACCGCCGAGGCCGTCGCCGGCGCCACGGGAGCCAACAAGATCGAGCGCCGGGAGCCGCGCGACGTCGTCCTGTACGGCTTCGGCCGCATCGGCCGGCTCGTGGCCCGGCTGCTCATCGAGAAGGCCGGCTCCGGCAACGGCCTGCGCCTGCGCGCCATCGTGGTGCGCGGCGGCGGCCGGGCCGCCGAGGATCTCGTCAAGCGGGCCTCACTGCTGCGCCGCGACTCCATCCACGGCCAGTTCCAGGGCACGATCACCGTCGACGAGGCGACCAGCACGATCGTCGCCAACGGCAACGAGATCAAGGTGATCTACGCGGGCGACCCGTCGGAGGTCGACTACACGGCGTACGGCATCAAGAACGCCATCCTCATCGACAACACCGGCAAGTGGCGCGACCGCGAGGGGCTGTCGCAGCACCTGCGCCCGGGCATCGACAAGGTCGTCCTGACCGCGCCGGGCAAGGGCGACGTCCCGAACATCGTGCACGGCGTCAACCACGACACCATCAAGCCGGACGAGCGGATCCTGTCCTGCGCCTCCTGCACCACCAACGCGATCGTCCCGCCGCTGAAGGCGATGGAGGACGAGTTCGGCGTGCTGCGCGGTCACGTCGAGACGGTCCACTCGTTCACCAACGACCAGAACCTGCTGGACAACTACCACAAGTCCGAGCGCCGGGGCCGTTCCGCGCCGCTCAACATGGTCATCACCGAGACGGGCGCCGCCTCCGCCGTCGCCAAGGCGCTGCCCGACCTCAAGGCGAAGATCACCGGCAGCTCGATCCGCGTCCCGGTGCCGGACGTGTCGATCGCGATCCTCAACCTCCAGCTCGCCCGCGAGACCACCCGCGAGGAGGTCCTGGACTACCTCCGGGGTGTCTCGCTGACCTCGCCGCTCAAGCGCCAGATCGACTTCATCAGCGCCCCGGACGCCGTCTCCAGCGACTTCATCGGCTCCCGCCACGCCTCGATCGTCGACGCGGGCGCCACCAAGGTCGAGGGCGACAACGCCATCCTCTACCTGTGGTACGACAACGAGTTCGGCTACTCCTGCCAGGTCATCCGCGTCGTCCAGCACGTCTCCGGAGTGGAGTACCCGACCTACCCGGCCCCGGCGGTCTGATCCCGAAGCCGCCCGGCCCGCCGTCGGGGCGGGCGGGCACCGCGGGGAGAGGGCGACCGATCCGGATGAGGGGTCCGGCCGCCCTCCCCCGCGACCGCCGGCGACCGGGCGCGGCGGCCGGCTCGGGCGCGCGGCGGTCCGGTCCGCGCGGGCGCCGCGGACCGTGTCCCGCAGGCCGGGGTCCGGCGGACGTCAGGGGTTGGTCCAGGCCTCCGGGTCCTCGGCGAGGCCGAGGACCTCGTCGGGCAGCGCGGCCGTGGCCACGTCGGCCAGCGTGACCTCGCCGAGGATCTTGCGGACGTTGGCGCGCACCGCGATCCACAGCGGCAGGAGCGACTCGGCCGGACCGGTGTAGGTGAGCTGCGGCGGGCGCACGCCCCGTACCGACACGAGCGGTCCGTCCGCCGCGCGGATCACGTCGGCGATGGCGATCGAGTCCGCCGGGCGGGCCAGCCGGTAGCCGCCGTTCCCGCCGCGCCGGCTGACCACGAGTCCGCTGCGGCGCAGGTCGCCGAGGATGCCTTCGAGGAACTTGTGCGGAATGCCCTGGGCCGTGGCGATCGTCTCGGCCTTGAGGGAGGCGTCGTCGCCCGCCGCGGCCAGTTCCAGCGCGGCCCGCACCGCGTAGTCCGCCCTGGCCGAGATTCGCATGCCCCGATTATCCGCCACCGCCGGCACCCCTTTGTCACCGGCCGCGTCCGCCGTCAGGCGGGGAGGATGAACACGGGATGCGTGCCGTTGAGGAAGTAGTCCCCGACCTCCCGCAGCCGTTGGGCGGCCGGCTCCCGCAGGGTGTGGGTGCGGGCGTCGCGCCAGAAGCGGTCGAGTCCGAGCCGCGCGGAGGCGGCACGCGCACCGATCACGTCCAGGGCGCGGGTGGTGATCTCCTGCACGGCCCGGGAGGCGGCGGCCTCGGCGGCGCTCGCGAGGACGGCGGTCCGCGCGCACTCCTCGTCGTCGAGCTCCTCGCCCCGTCCGAGGGCCCGCAGGAGCGCCTCGACCGCCTGGTCGGCGAGCGCGGCCGCGGCGCGCGCGGAGACGGTCAGCTCCCCGTAGGCGCTCAGCGCGTACGGGTCCTGTGCGGGACCGCCGGCCCAGGGCTGGTGCGCGGACGGCCGCCGGACGGCGTTGGCGGCCCTGCGGCACTCGCGGGTCTCGGCGAGCAGGCCCTCGGCGACGCCGAGACAGAACTGGGCGGAGACCAGACGCGCGGTCGGTGCCGCGAGCGCCGCGAAGGGCGACAGGACACCCTCGTCCGGGGAGAGGGAGCCGAACACGGCGTCGGCGGCGACCGGCACGGAGTCGAACAGCACGCTGCCGCCGGCCGCCAGCCGCCCCCCGAAGGTGTCCGCGTCGTGGGTGTGCACGACGCCCGGGTGAGCGGGGTCGACGAGGACGGCCAGGGGTTCCCCGGTGCCGGCCCGGGCGGCGCGGACGACCAGCCGGTCGGCCACCCCCGCCGCGACGGTGTGGCTCTGGTGGCCCTCCAGGACGTAGCCGTCCCCGGCGGGCACCAGGGTGAGCGTCGCCTCCCGGGAGGCGACGCCGCCTCCCCAGCACCACTGCCCGGCCGCCGACTCGCGCTCCACGCGCGCGGCGAGGGCGGGGCTCGCGAAGAACCGGGCGGTGCAGGACAGGAAGTAGTGGATGCCGAGCAGGTGGCCGATCGTGCCGTCGGCCGCCGCGACGGTCCGCACCACCGCGTAGGCCGTGCGCCAGTCGGCGCCGGCGCCGCCGTGCGCCGAGGGGACGAGCAGGGTCAGCAGCCCCGCCTCGCGCAGCCGCGCGACCTCGTCGAACGGTGCCTTGCCGGCCTGTTCGCGCTCGGCCGCGTCCGTGGCGAGGTCGTCCGCCAGGTCCCGGGCCGTGCGCAGCCAGTGCGCCGGCCCGGCCCCTGCTTCGGTCGGTGCCGGTGGGGCCTCGGTCATGGCGGTCGTCCTTCGCAGCGGGAGGGGGCGTGTCGTCATGCTCACGCGGCCGCCGACCGGCGTCAACACTTCCCTAGTAAATCAGTAGGAAAACTGGGGAAATGATTCCCCTGTGGCCGAAGTCCGCCCCCGGCCGGGGAGTCCGCGGCAGCGGGAGGAGCGGACCGCCCGGACGGCGGCGGGCGGGGGCGGTGGCCTCGCGGCCCCATCAGGACCGCTGCCCGCCGGTCTTCGGCAGGCCCGGAGGGTTGATCTCCGAGGTGCCGACGGCCTCGCCGGCCAGACCCCAGCGCTCCAGCACCTTCGCGTACGTGCCGTTGCCGACGACCTCGTCGAGCGCGTCGGCGAGCGCGTCGACGAGCCCGTTGTCCTTCTTGGTGGTGGCCGCGATGAGCCCCTGGAGGGTGGCGCCGGCGCCGGAGTACGTGCCGACGACCTCCGTCTTCCCGGTGGTGGCCGCGTGGTAGGCGGCGGTCGGGTGCGGGCCGAGGTAGAGGTCGATGCGGCCGGACTGCAGGGCGAGGTAGGTGTCGCTGTCGTCCTGGTAGTACTTGATGTCCACCGGCTCGCGGCCGGCCTTCTCGTTCTCCTCGCTCCACTCGACGAGCAGCTTCTCCTGGTTGGTGCCGCTGGACACGGCGACCGTCCTGCCCGCCACGTCCTTGGGTCCCTCGACCTTCAGACCGCTGCCCTTCCTCGCCTCGAAGGCCAGGTTGTCCTCGCGGTAGGTGGCGAAGTCGTACTTCTCCTTGCGCTCCTCGGTGACGGTGATGTTGCTGAAGCCGACGTCGTACTTGGCGCTGTCGAGGCCGACGAAGATGTTCTCCCAGGACACGGTGGTGATGCGCGCCTTCAGGCCGAGGACGTCGGCGACCAGGTGGGCGATGTCGGGTTCGACGCCGATGACCGTCTTGTCGTCGGTGGCGTGGAAGGTCAGCGGCGCGGCGGAACCGGAGGAGGCGACGATCTCCAGGGTGCCTCTCCTGCGGATCCGCTCCGGGACCTCGGCGGCTATGGAGTCGACCCTCTTCGTGGTGACGCGGTTCTGGTCGGGACTGGTGTTGATCTTCGTCTTGGTGCCCGCGGCGTTCGCGACCTCGGTGGTGGTGCCGTCGGAGGGGTTGGCGCAGGCGGCGAGGACGAGGGCGGTGGCGAGCGCGAACGCGGTTGCGGCGGTGCGGCGGACGTGGGTGGACACGGTCGTTCTCCTTGCGCAGGGACAACAGGGCGGGTCAGAGGACCTTGGAGAGGAAGGCGCGGGTGCGTTCGTGCCGGGGGTCGTCCAGGACGGCCGCGGGCGGTCCCTGCTCCACCACGACACCGCCGTCCATGAAGACCACGGTGTCGGCGACCTCGCGGGCGAAGCCGATCTCGTGGGTCACGACGATCATGGTGGTTCCGGTGCGGGCCAGGTCCCTGACGACGTCGAGGACCTCGCCGACCAGTTCGGGGTCGAGCGCCGAGGTGGGCTCGTCGAGGAGCAGCACCTTCGGTTCCAGGGCGAGCGCGCGGGCGATGGCCACGCGCTGCCGCTGGCCGCCGGACAGCTGCCGCGGGTAGGCGCCGGCCCGGTCGGCCAGGCCCACCCTGTGCAGCAGCCGGCGGGCGGCCTCCTCGGCCTCCCCGCGCGGACGGCGCAGCGCGTGGACGGGGGCCTCGAGAAGGTTGTCCAGCACGGTGAGGTGCGGGAAGAGGTTGAAGTCCTGGAAGACGAACCCGATGCGGGTGCGCTGCCGCAGGAGGTCCTTCTCCCTCAGCTCGTACAGCCTGTCGCCGGAGCGGCGGTAGCCGATGAGCTCGCCGTCGACGCCGATCCAGCCGCGGTCGGCCTTCTCCAGGCGGTTGACGGCGCGCAGCAGCGTGGACTTGCCGGAGCCGGACGGGCCGAGGATCACCGTGACCTCGCCGGCGTGCACCCGGAGGTTCACGCCGCGCAGCACTTCCAGCGTGCCGAAGCTCTTGTGGACGTCGCGGACGTCCACCATCACCCGGCTCACCGGCCCTCCCCCGGAATCCTCGGGAGCGCGACGGGCCGGTCGCGCCGGTCCGCCGCCGCGCGCAGGCCGGCGACGAGGCCCCGGACGCGCCGGAGCGGGGCGGGCGGCGGGGTGCGGCCGGTGCCCCGGGCGAAGCGGCGTTCCACGTAGTGCTGCGCGACCGACAGCAGGGAGGTCAGCACCACGTACCAGGCGGTGGCCACCAGCAGCAGCGGGACGACCCGGCCGTTGCGGCCGTAGATCACCTGCACCTGGTAGAACAGCTCGCCGATGGACATCACGTAGACCACCGACGTGCCCTTCAGCAGGCCGATGACCTCGTTGCCCGCGGTGGGCAGGATGGCCCGCATGGCCTGCGGCAGCACGATCCGGCGGATCTGCCGCAGCCGGGGGATGCCCAGCGCGGCGGCGGCCTCCAGCTGCCCCGGATCGACCGAGACGACGCCGCCCCGGACGATCTCGGCGGCGTAGGCGGCCTGATGGAGCGTCAGTCCGATGACGGCGGCGCCGATGGTGCCGATGAGGCTGTTGCTGTCGACGGACCAGAACACCGGCCCGAAGGGGATGCCGACCCCCAGCTCCCTGTACAGGGCGCTCAGGTTGAACCAGAACACCAGCTGGACGATCATCGGGATGGACCGGAAGACCCAGACGTAGGCCCAGGCGACGGTGCGCAGCACCGGGCTGCGCGACAGCCGCATGAAGGCCAGGACGGTGCCGAGGAGGAAGCCCAGCACCGTGGCGTACGCGGTGAGCTGGAGGGTCACCCACACGGCCTGGACGATGGTCTCGGACAGGACGTAGTCGCTGAAGACGCCCCACTCCCAGACGGGGTTGGTGGCCAGGCCGTGCACGAACTGGGCGACCAGCACGGTCACGGCGGCGGCCGCCGCCCACCGGGCGCGGTGGCGCACGGGGACGACCTTCAGCGAGGCCGGGTCCCCGGGGAGGGCCGGCGCGTGCGGTGCGGGCGCGCCGGGTGGCGCGGAGGCGGGGTCGGTGGTGAGTCCCATCGGCGTTCCTGCTCAGGTGGTCGTGCTCGGGCGGGGTGCGGGCGCGGCCGGGGCCGGGGCCGCCGTGCGGACACGGGCGGCGAGGTGTTTCTCGAAGGGGAGCGGGCCGATGGTCTCCGGGTCGGCCTCCTGGTCGAACAGGGGTGTGTAGCCGGTGGCCAGGTACAGGCCGCGGGCCTCGGGCTGGCGCGGTCCGGTGGTGAGGTAGACGCGGCGGTAGCCGCGGGCGGCCGCCTCGCGCTCCAGCTCGGCGACGACCCGGCGGGCCAGGCCGCGCCTGCGGTGGGCCGAGTGGGTCCAGATCCGCTTCAGTTCGGCGGTGGTCGCGTCGTACCGGCGGAAGGCGCCGCCCGCGACGGGCTCGGCGCCCTGCAGGAGCAGGAGCAGGACGCCGCCGTGCGGGGCGGTGAACTCCTCGTCGGGATAGCGCGCGAGCTCGGCGTGGGCGTCCTTGCCGTAGCGCGCCGAGTACTCCTCGCCGAGTTCGCGCAACAGGGGTTTCACCCGGGGGTCGCGGACCGCGACCTCGACGAACGTCAGGCCGGGGGCGGGGGAGAGCGCGGCCGATGCGGCCGCGGACCTGGATCCGGGCATGCCGGTGCGAGAAGTCATCGATGCCTTCGGGGAAGGAGAGGGCCGCCGGGTGGGGGCGAGGCCCCGGACGGCGGGGAGCGGCGAGGGACGGCCGGGGCGCGGCGGGGCGAAACGGGTGCCGGAAAGAGACGGGCGCCGAGAAGGGAGGCGGCACCCCCGGGGGACTCAGCTACACACCGCGGTGGCGACGCGCATCAGATCGATGGCCCGCCGCTTGTGGAAGCGCTCGAAGATCCGCATACCGGCGAACCTAGCCAGGGGTCGAAAGCCGGTCAATGCAAGTGGCTTCCCCCGGCCGGCACTGCAACGACACCTTCGTGGGCATGCCATGTACGTGTTACAACCCGCCCGGCGGCCGGCGGACCCGGGGGACGCCCGGCTCCCTTGCCCCCGTTCCGGCCCGCCCTTAGCCTGATTTTGTGCCGGAAATAAACAAAATCCGCCCGCACAGTGCCGTGCCGGGCCACTCCCCCGACCTCACCCGCCTCCGCATCGCCCTGACCGCCTTCTTCGCCCTCGACGGCTTCGTCTTCGCCGGGTGGGTCGTCCGCATCCCCGCCATCAAGGACCAGACCGGCGCCTCCGCCAGCGCCCTCGGGCTCGCCCTCCTCGGCGTCTCCGCCGGAGCCGTCGTCACGATGACGCTCACCGGCCGCCTGTGCCGCCGCTACGGCAACCACCAGGTCACCGTCGTCTGCGCCGTCCTGCTCTGCCTCAGCGTCACCCTGCCCCCGCTCACCCACTCCGCCCTCGCCCTCGGCGCCGTGCTGCTGGTCTTCGGCGCCGCCTACGGCGGCATCAACGTCGCCTTCAACAGCGCCGCCGTCGAGCTGGTGGCCGCGCTGCGGCGGCCGGTCATGCCGAGCTTCCACGCCGCCTTCAGCCTGGGCGGCATGATCGGCGCGGGGCTCGGCGGGCTCGTCGCCGGTTCCCTCTCCCCCGCCCGGCACCTGCTGGGCCTCGCCGTCGCCGGACTGCTGGTGACCGCCGTGGCGGGGCGCGCGCTCCTGCGGTGCGAGCCGCCCGCGGCACCGGACCGGACGCCCCGCGAGGCCGGCGCCCCGCGCCGCGTGGACGGTCGTACCCGCGCGCTCGTGATCGTCTTCGGCCTGATCGCCCTGTGCACCGCGTACGGCGAGGGGGCCCTGGCCGACTGGGGCGCCCTGCACCTCGAACAGGACCTCGGCGCCTCCCCGGGAGCCGCCGCCGCCGGCTACTCCTGCTTCGCGCTGGCCATGACGGTGGGACGGCTGACCGGGACGGTGCTGCTCGAACGGCTCGGCCGGACCCGGACCGTGGTCGCGGGCGGCGCCACCGCGGCGACCGGGATGCTGCTCGGCTCGCTCGCCCCTTCCCTGTGGGCGGCCCTGCTCGGTTACGCGGTCGCCGGGATCGGCCTCGCGAACCTCTTCCCGGTGGCCGTCGAGCGCGCCGGCACCCTCGCCGGCCCCGGCGGGGTGGCCACCGCCTCAACGCTCGGCTACGGCGGCATGCTGCTCGGACCGCCCGCGATCGGGTTCATGGCGGACTGGTTCACCTTGCCGACCGCGCTCACCAGCGTGGCGGCACTCGCGGCGCTGGCCGCGGTCATCGGGTTCGTGACGCGCCGGGCGGCCGGGGACTGACGCGGGCGGCCCGGTGGGCCGGCCTCGATCCGGGTGCGGCCGTGGGCCGACGACGGGGGCCGTCCTCCTTCGAGCGCGCTCGCCCCGTGAGCCGCCGGGGCCGACGGCGGACGGCCGCCCTCCCCCGGCCGCGCCCGGCCCGTCCGCGGCCGGACGCCCACGACGGGCAGCCACCCCGGCCGGCCGGGCCCGCCCCGCCCCCGTCCGAAGCCCGGGCACACCGCACCCCGCCCTCCGTGGGCCCGGAAGGGTGCCGTGTGCGGCTCACCTGATCGACACCGCGATGTCCGGGGTACTCGATCCCCCGTCGTCGAGCACCGGTGATCCCACCGGGTACCCCCACCGACAAGGAGACGAGCCCGTGACCGACCAGCAGCACCCCACCGAGCAGCACGCGCAGCCCGACTTCCCCTCCCAGGACCAGCCGCACCCCGGCTGGACCGGCCCGATGGACCCGCCCCCGGACCACGGGGAGGAGTCGTACCGGGGCAGCGGCCGGCTGACGGACCGCAAGGCCGTGATCACCGGCGGGGACTCCGGCATCGGACGGGCGGTCGCCCTGGCGTTCGCCCGTGAGGGGGCGGACGTCCTCTTCACCTACCTGGAGGACGAGAAGGACGACGCCGCCGAGACCGTCCGGCTGGTGGAGGAGGCCGGCCGGCGGGCCGTGCCCGTCTCGTGCGACATCCGGGAGGAGGAGAACTGCCGGGCGCTCGTCGAGCGCGCGGTGTCCGAGTTCGGCCGGATCGACATCCTGGTGAACAACGCGGCGTACCAGATGTCGCAGCCCGACGGCATCGAGGCGATCTCCACCGAGCAGTTCGACCGGGTGATGCGCACCAACCTGTACGGCATGTTCTGGCTGTGCAAGTTCGCCCTGCCGCACATGCGCGAGGGCGGCAGCATCATCAACTCGACCTCGGTGCAGGCGTACAAGCCCAGTCCGCACCTGCTGGACTACGCGACGACCAAGGGCGCGATCGTCACCTTCACCCAGGGGCTGGCGCAGATGGTGATCGACCGGGGCATCCGCGTCAACGCCGTGGCGCCGGGCCCGGTGTGGACGCCGCTGATCCCGGCGACCATGCCCGACACTCAGGAGTTCGGCAAGCAGGCGCCCATCGGGCGGCCCGCGCAGCCGGCCGAGATGGCCCCCGCGTACGTCTTCCTCGCCTCCCAGGAGGCGTCGTACATCACGGCGGAGATCGTCAACGCGACGGGCGGGACGCCGCTGCCGTAGGGCCCCGCGCCCGGCCTTGCGGGAGGGGCGGCTCGGCCGCGGGAACGGCGTCGTGCCCCGCGGGCTGCTGCCTGCGGCGGACCCGGCGCCGTGGAGACCGTCCGGTTCCCCGAAATCCCGGACGAAGAAGGCCGGTTGCGGGCCATTGCCGCCGAACAGGCCGGGGCGGAAGCCGAAGTGCCGTCCTGCTCCGGCCGGCAGGTGCGCGCCCCGCCGGAGCACACCGGCGTGGTGCGCCGCCCGGCCCGGACTGCTTCACCTTCCTGCCCGCGCCCTCCCCGCCGGCCTCCGGGCCCGGCGCCGGGCGTACGGGACCGCCGTGCGCCGGTCCGACGCGAAGGCGGCGCGCGGCGGCGAGTCCACCGCCTTCGCGTGGACTTCGCGGTGCAGGGCACCGGCGAACCGCTGCGCGGCTTCCACGCCCGCCCCGAGAGCCGGGTCCGCACCGGGAGCCCCGCGCGTCCTGCGGGTACGCACGAGAGTCCGCACGTGCCGCGGGTGCGCGCCGAGGACGCGGACGCGGTGTGGACCGTATGGCTGTCCCCGGAGCCGCCCGTGGCCGCGCGGGGCGCCGGCGGGGACGCCGGGTACGACTGCCCGGCCGGAGCGGCCGGAGTGGCCGGGCAGTCGTACCCGGCACCGTGGCGCAGGATCCCCGTACCGGCCGCGACGGGCGGCCCGGCGCCCGCCGCCCCGTGGCGGGAGACCTCGGCCGTCGTCCAGGGCCCCTCCCCGGATCAGCCCCGGGTCAGCCGTCCGCGAGCGTCCGCGCCAGCACCGCGCGCTGCACGGGCAGCACCTCGCCGTGCAGCGCGCGCCCCTTCGCGGTGAGCGCGACCCGTACGCCCCGCCGGTCCTCCGGGCACATGCAGCGCTGGACGAGCCCGTCCTTCTCCAGGCGGGCGATCAGCCGCGACAGCGCGCTCTGGCTGAGGTGGACGCGCCCGGATATCTCCTGGACGCGGTAGGCGGGGCCGCCCTGTGCGCACTCGGCCAGTACGTCGAGGACCTCGAAGTCGCTCGCGCACAGGCCGTGGCCGCTCAGGGCACGGTCGAGTTCGCCCTGGGTGCGCGCGTGCAGCGCCAGGATGTCCCGCCACTGTTCCACGAGCGCCTGCTCGGCCCGCTTCACCGACATGGCCGCACCGTAACAGAGAAGAAGGATTGTTGCACGGTAATTAAATGCACTTGCATCTCATGCACGTGCATGTAGCCTCTCGGCCATGACCTCTCCGCTCACCGCTCCCGCGTCCGACGGACGCTGGACTCCCCGGCTGTGGGGCACCCTGCTGGTGCTCTGCGCCGCGATGTTCCTCGACGCCCTGGACGTGTCGATGGTCGGCGTGGCGCTCCCGTCCATCGGCGCCGACCTGGGCCTGTCCACCTCGACGCTGCAATGGATCGTCAGCGGCTACATCCTGGGCTACGGCGGCCTGCTGCTGCTCGGCGGACGCGCCGCCGACCTGCTGGGCCGGCGTCAGGTGTTCCTGGTGGCCCTGGGCGTGTTCGCGGTCGCCTCGCTGCTCGGCGGGCTCGTCGACTCCGGTCCGCTGCTGATCGCGAGCCGCTTCGTCAAGGGCCTGAGCGCGGCCTTCACGGCCCCCGCCGGCCTGTCCATCATCACCACGACGTTCCCCGAGGGCCCGCTGCGCAACCGCGCCCTGTCCATCTACACGACCTGCGGCGCCACGGGCTACTCGATGGGGCTCGTCTTCTCCGGCCTGCTGACCGAGGCCGGCTGGCGGTTCACGATGCTGCTGCCCGTGCCCGTCGCCCTGATCGCCCTGGCCGCCGGCCTGAGGCTGCTGCCGCGCACCGAGCGCGAGCGCGGCGGCGGTGGCTACGACATCCCCGGCGCCGTCCTCGGCACCACCTCGATGCTGCTGCTCGTCTTCACCGTCGTCCAGGCGCCCGAGGCCGGCTGGGGCTCGGCCCGGACGGTCCTGTCCTTCGCCGCCGTCGTGGCCCTGCTGGCCGCCTTCGTGGCCGTCGAGCGCCGCAGCCCCAGCCCGCTGGTCCGGCTCGGGGTGCTGCGCTCCGGCCCCCAGGTACGGGCCCAGCTCGGTGCGTTGACCTTCGTCGGCAGCTACATCGGCTTCCAGTTCATGGTGACCCTGTACATGCAGCAGCTGCTCGGCTGGTCCGCGCTGCACACGGCGCTGGCCTTCCTGCCTGCGGGCGCGCTGGTGGCGCTGTCCGCGACCAAGGTCGGCGCCGTCATCGACCGGTTCGGCACGGCACGGCTGATCGTGCTCGGCTTCGCCCTGATGGTGACCGGCTACCTGCTGTTCCTGCGCATCGACCTCGACCCGGTCTACGCGACGGTGATCCTGCCGACCATGCTGCTGGTGGGCGCGGGCTTCGCCCTGACCTTCCCCTCCCTCAACGTCCAGGCCACCAACGGCGTGGACGAGCACGAGCAGGGCATGGTCTCGGGCCTGCTCAACACCTCGGTACAGGTGGGCGGCGCGATCTTCCTGGCCGTGGTGACGGCCGTGATCACCGCGAACACCCCCGGCGACGCCGCGAACGCCACCCCGCAGGCCGTCCTCGACGGCTACCGGCCCGGGCTGGTGGTGGTGACGCTCGTCGCCGCCGCCGGTCTGCTGCTCAGCCTCTCCGGACTGCGGACCCCCCGGCCCCGGCCGTCCGTGGTCGTCGCCAGGTCCACCGCCACGGAGGCGGAAGCGGAGCGTGTGCCGGTCCGCGACTAGGCCGTCGTCGAACTCCCGTCGTCCGCCCGGAGGGCGGGCCCGGCGGCGCGGGTGCGTGCTCCCGGCGTGCCGAGCGGGCGGGAGCCCGGCGACAGGGCCCGGGGGGAGGGACCGCCTCCTGCCGTGCGCCCGGCGGGGCCGCTTGCCCCGCCGGGCGCACGCCTGTTTCACTCACGGCATGACGACGAGCCACGGGGGACGGCGGACGCAGGCCGACCGGGACGCGATCACCGTCGAGATCGGTTACGCGCTGTGCAGCGCGGCCTTCGCCGCGGCGGTGGTCTTCGGGGCCGCCGCCGGTCCCGCCCTGCTCTTCGACCTGCCGGACGGCGTGGCGGACGTCCTGCTCGGCACGGGCACCGGACTCGCGGCCGTGCTGTTCGTCGCCCGGGTCGTCGCCGTGCTGGTCCGCTTCCGGACCCGGGGCCCGGCGGGAGCCGGTGACGGCGGGCGGTAGGCGGCTCCGTCGCTCCGGGCCCGTCCCGCGAGCCCGGAGTGATGGACGACAGCGCCTGGGTGTCGTCCCGGGACGTCGGTGACGGATGCGCTGCGCGCGAGGGCGTCGTGCGGTTCGCGGGCGATCCGCGGCCGTTCCCGGTCCGTGCGCCGCCACGCCGCCCGGGCCCGCTCGGTCCGCTCCCTCGCCCACCGCCCGCGCCGCGCCCGGGCCGGCTCGGACACCGCCACGACCGCCACCGCCCGGGTGACGGTCACGGGCCGGCCGTCACCCGCCGGCCGTCACGGACGCGGTTCGCCGCTCGCGGCCGGGTGGCGGTCCAGCACGGTCAGGGCGCGCTGGGCCAGGGGGTGGGTGCGGACGATCTCGCCCAGCGAGGTCGAGCCCCGCGTGATGTCCCTGAACGCCTTCCACGCCGGCCGGAAACCGGTCAGCGCCGCGTGGAAGAGGCCGGGGCGGCGCTGGAACGCCGCCAGCATCCGCTTGCCGACGCTCATCTCGACGCCGAGTCCCGCCTTGACGGCGAAGGCGTAGTTCAGGGCCTGCCGGCGGGCGTCCACCGCGTCGTGCGCCTCGGCGATCCGCACCGCCCACTCCCCCGCCAGCCGTCCCGAGCGCAGCGCGAACGAGATGCCCTCGCGCGTCCACGGCTCCAGCAGCCCCGCGGCGTCCCCGCACACCAGCACCCGGCCGCGCGACAGCGGCGAGTCGTCGGCGCGGCAGCGGGTCAGGTGGCCGGAGGAGATGCTGGGCTCGAAGCCGGCGAGCCCGAGTCGGCCGATGAACTGCTCCAGGTACCGCTTGGTCGCGGCGCCCTCGCCGCGCGCCGAGATCACGCCGACCGTCAGGGTGTCCCCCTTGGGGAACACCCAGCCGTAACTGCCGGGCAGCGGGCCCCAGTCGATGAGCACCCGGCCCTTCCAGTCCTCGGCGACCGTCTCGGGCACCGGGATCTCCGCCTCCAGGCCCAGGTCCACCTGGTCGACCTTCACCCCGACGTGTGCTCCTATCCGGCTGGCGCTGCCGTCCGCGCCGACGACGGCCCGCGCGAGCAGCACCTCGCCGCCCTGCAGGACGACGGCGACCGTACGCCGGTCCGGCACCGTCGAGCCGTGCTGCTCGACCCGCTGGACGGTGACGCCGGTGCGCAGCTCGGCGCCCGCCTTCTGCGCGTGCTCGACGAGCTGCTGGTCGAACTCCGGCCGGTTGATCAGCCCGAACAGCATCTGCCGGGAGCGGCGGGTGCGGGTGAAGCGGCCGTTGTTCGAGAACGTCACCGCGTGCACCCGGTCCTTCAGCGGCAGCTCGAAGCCGGGCGGGAGCGCATCGCGCGAGGGGCCGATGATGCCGCCGCCGCACGTCTTGTACCGGGGCAGTTCGGCCTTCTCCAGCAACAGCACGCGCCGCCCCGTGACCGCCGCCGCGTAGGCGGCCGAGGCGCCCGCGGGTCCCGCGCCCACCACGACGACGTCCCACACCTGCCGCACGTCGTCCGCCGAAGAGTTCTCGCTGCTCACGATGGTCTACTGCTCCCGATCAAGCCGCCTGCCGCTCCCCCGGACGCTCGGCTTGGCTCGAGCGGGGGACCCGTCTCCCGCATCCTACGGCGGCGATCACCACGAGCCGCTGTGGGAGGATCGGCGGCGCGGGCACCCCCCTGCACCGGGGCACGCCCGCGTCGCGCGATCATCACGTACGCAGAAGCACTCACAAGGACAACGTCGCACCCACAAGGAGCGTGCCCATGTCGTCGAATCCGCTCGCCGAGACCGTCGCCTCCCTGATGCCCAGGGCGAAGGCGGAGCTCACCGAACTGGTGGCCTTCAAGTCGGTGGCGGACTTCGGCCAGTTCCCGAGGAGCGAGAGCGAGGGCGCCGCGCGCTGGATCGCCGACGCGCTCACCGCCGAGGGCTTCGAGGACGTGGCGCTGCTCGACACCCCCGATGGCACGCAGTCGGTGTACGGCCACCTGCCGGGCCCGGCGGGCGCGAAGACCGTCCTGCTGTACGCCCACTACGACGTGCAGCCGCCGCTGGACGAGGCCGGCTGGACGACACCGCCGTTCGAGCTGACCGAACGCGACGGCCGCTGGTACGGGCGCGGCGCCGCCGACTGCAAGGGCGGTGTGATCATGCACCTGCTCGCGCTGCGCGCCCTGAAGGCGAACGGCGGGATACCCGTCCACGTCAAGGTGATCGCCGAGGGCTCCGAGGAACAGGGCACGGGCGGCCTGGAGCGGTACGCCGAGGAGCACCCGGAGCTGCTGGAGGCCGACGCCATCGTCATCGGCGACGCCGGCAACTTCCGCGCCGGCCTGCCGACGGTCACCTCCACCCTGCGCGGCATGACCCTGGTACGCGTCCGGGTCGACACCCTCGAGGGCAACCTGCACTCGGGCCAGTTCGGCGGTGCGGCGCCCGACGCGCTGGCCGCCCTGATCCGCGTCCTGGACTCGCTGCGCGCGAAGGACGGCTCGACCACCGTCGACGGCCTGGCCGGCGAGGCGACCTGGGAGGGGCTGCAGTACGACGAGGAGCAGTTCCGCGCGGACGCCAAGGTGCTGGACGGCGTCGAACTGATCGGCTCCGGCACGGTCGCGGACCGGATCTGGGCGCGTCCGGCCGTCACCGTCCTCGGCATCGACTGCCCGCCGGTCGTCGGCGCCACGCCGTCCGTGCAGGCGAGCGCCCGCGCGCTGGTCAGCCTGCGCGTGCCGCCGGGGGTGGACGCGGCCGAGGCGACCGGGCTGCTCCGGGCGCACCTGGAGGCGCACACGCCGTGGGGCGCACGGGTGAGCACCGAGCAGATCGGCCAGGGCCAGGCCTTCCGCGCCGACACCACCAGCCCGGCGTACCAGGCCATGGCCGACGCGATGGCGGTCGCCTACCCCGGCCAGGAGATGAGCTACGCCGGCCAGGGCGGCTCCATCCCGCTGTGCAACACCCTCGCCGCCCTCTACCCGCGCGCGGAGATCCTGCTGATCGGCCTGAGCGAGCCGGAGGCCCGGATCCACGCGGTGAACGAGAGCGTCAGCCCGGACGAGCTGGAGCGGCTGTCGGTGGCGGAGGCGCTGTTCCTGCGCAACTACGCGGCGGGCTGAGCCGCTCTGCCCCCAGCAGAAGGCCTCGCCCCCGGGCGGGGGCCTTCTCTACGGTCGTCCCCCATGGACGTCATCGCACTCCTCCCCCGGCTGCACCTGCTGCGCTTCCCCGTCGGCCAGGCCTACCTCTGGCGCGACGGGGACGCGCTGACGCTGATCGACGCCGGGCCGAAGGGCTCCGGCGCGCCGATCGCCGGGGCCGTGGCCGCCCTCGGCCGGGACCCCCGGGACGTGCGGCGGATCCTGCTGACCCACTTCCACGAGGACCACGCGGGCGGGGCGGCCGAGTTCGCGGCCCTCAGCGGTGCCGAGGTGCTGGCCCACCGTCTGGACGCGCCGGTGGTCCGGGGCGACGCGCCCGGCCCGCCGCCGGTGTTCGAGGACTGGGAGCGCCCCCTCCACGAGCAGGCGGTGAAGCTCCTGCCACCGGGGCCCTACGCGCGGCCGCCGGCGGTCACCGAGCTGTCCGACGGCGACGTCCTCGACGTGGGCGGCGGGGCGCACGTCGTCCACGTCCCGGGCCACACGGACGGCAGCATCGCGCTCCACCTCCCCGGGCACGGCGTGCTGTTCACCGGGGACACGATCGCGGCGTCGCCGGTGGACGGCACGGTGCTGCCGGGCGTGTTCAACCTCGACCGCTCCCGGGTGCTCGCCGCCTGCCACCGGCTGGCGGCCCTCGACACGGACGTGGCCTGCTTCGGCCACGGCGATCCGGTGACCGAAGGGGCGTCGGCGGCGCTGCGCGGGATGGCGGACCGGACACCGGTCTGACACCGCCACCAGAGCCGGTGCCCAAGACCTCCCGCGGACCGCCCGGGAACCGCTCGCGGAAGGGAAGGGGAGGGCCCGCGGCCCGGCGACGGCGTCATCCGACCGGTGCCCCGGCCTCCAGGTAGAGTGCCGCCCCGCGTTCCCGCGCCCGCAGCGCCCAGCGCAGCCGTTCGAAGCGCACCGGGGGCAGCAGACCGGCGGCCTCCTCCTCGGTGACGAAGCGCCAGTCGCGCAGCTCCGGCCCCGGCAGCAGCAGCCGGCCGGCCTCGGCCGTGCCGAGGCGGCCACCGTCGAAGAGCAGGCGCAGGCCGCCGAACCCGGGGGGCGCCGGCGGTTCCCAGTCGACGACGAGCAGCCTCGGTACGTCGCCGAGCCGGATCCCGGTCTCCTCGGCGACCTCGCGCATCCCGGCCCGCGCGGGTGCCTCGCCGGGCTCGACGACACCGCCCGGGAACTCCCAGCCGGCCTTGTACGTGGGGTCGACGAGCAGCACCCGGTCGTGCTCGTCGAAGAGGAGGACGCCGGCGGCGAGCGTCTCGGCGGTGGGCTCGGGCGTCTGCACGATCTCGCAGGCGGGCACGGAGCCGTCGCTCACCGCCTCGGCGATGCGGGCGGCCGCCTCGCGGGGGGTGAGCGCGCTGGTGTCGATCGGGTGGGCGTCGGCGGTGAGCCAGGAGACGAGGGCGGTGCGGTAGGGCTCGATGTGGTCGTAGGACCACTGCCGCACGCGCATCTCCCCCTCGGGAAGGTCCCGCGGTATCTCACGGCTCGCTATTCGCTCCCGCAGGATCGTTTCGGTCGGCGCCAGCAGAATGTGCCGGACCGGGATCCGGCGCGCGGCGAGACCGCCGAAGATCTCGTCGCGGTACTCCTGGCGCAGCAGGGTCATCGGGACCACGAGGGTCCCGCCGAGCTCGGCGAGCATCGCCGCCGCCGTGTCGATCACGAGACGTCGCCAGATCGGCAGGTCCTGGAAGTCGCCGACCTCGGCCAGGCGCTTGGCCGGCAGCAGGTGCTGGAGCCCTCCGCCGATGACCTCGGGGTCGAAGAGCGTGCTGTTCGGGATCAGGTCGATCAGTTCCCGTGCGATGGTGGTCTTCCCCGCACCGAACGCACCGTTGATCCAGACGACGGTCACAGGTCCCCCTCTTCTGTTGGCCCCCTGTGGCTTGCCCGCTCCACCCTGCCACGGAAACCAGCCCCAGTTGAGGGTGCACGACAACGGCGCCGGCGCCCCTCCCTGCGGGGCGCCGGCGCCGCGGTCCGGCTGTGCGAGCCCGTCAGCCGCCCTTCTTCCCGGCCTTCCCGGCGCCCTTCTTCCCGGCCGCGTTCCCGGCCTTGTCCCCGGTGAGGTCCTCCAGCCCGAGGCTGTCCCCGGCGACGGCGGCCTTGTCGAGGGTGCCGAGGGCGTCGTCGACGCCGAGGGCGCCCAGACCGTTGCCGAGGGCGTGGGACGGAGTGACCGCCGCGACGACGAAGCCGGTGGCGAGGGAGGCGATGGCGAGCATGCTGCGCTTCTTCATGCCCGTCACAACTGCGGGGAGGGGCCCGGGGTCACGCACCCGTCCGGCCGGACCCGGTGGCCGCCCGCGCCCGGCGCACTCACCGGTACGGCGCGGCGGCCGTGTTCGCTCCCGCAGCCGGCGCGCTCGTGCCGTCCCCGCCAGTCGGCTCCGTCTGAAAGTTCCTGCGGACGTCGCCTGAACGTTCCTGCGGACGCCGCGGCGGCCCGCGGGCTCACACTCCGGCCGCAGCCGCGTCCGCTCTCTTCCCCAGCGCGGCCGCCGCCGCGCCCACCAGTCCCGCGTCGGTCCCCATCCGGGCCGGTGCCACGGTCAGGCGCTGGACGAAGGAGAGGGTCGCGTAGCGGGTGAGGGCCTCGCGCAGCGGGGCGAAGAGGACGTCGCCCGCCTTCGCCACTCCCCCGCCGATCACGGCGATGTCTATCTCGACCAGGGTGGCGGTCGCCGCGATGCCGGCGGCCAGGGCCTGGGCGGCGCGTTCGAAGGAGGCCACGGCGGCCGGGTCGCCGAGCCGGGCGGCGGCGGCCACCGCGGCGGCGGAGGCGTCGCCGTCCGGGCCGGGCCGCCAGCCGTTCTCCAGCGCCCGCCGGGCGATGTTGGGGCCGCTGGCGAGGCGCTCCACGCAGCCGCGCGCGCCGCACGGGCAGGGATCGCCGTCGAGGTCGACGCTGATGTGACCGATGTGGCCCGCGTTGCCGGTGGGTCCCGGGTGCAGCCGCCCGCCGAGGACCAGGCCGCCGCCGACGCCCGTGGAGACGACCATGCACAGGGCGTTGTCGTGGCCGCGGGCGGCGCCCTGCCAGTGCTCGGCCGCCGTGATCGCCACGCCGTCGCCGATCAGCTCGACGGGCAGGCCCCCGGCGGCGGCACGCACCCGCGCGACGAGCGGGTAGTCGCGCCAGCCGGGCACGTTCACCGGGGACACGGTGCCGGCGGAGGCGTCCACGGGGCCGGCGCTGCCGATGCCGACGGCCGTGGCGCGTCCCCACAGCGGTGCGGCGGTGAGCTCGCCGAGCACCTCCTCGACGGCCCCCATCACCCGCTCGCCGTCCTCCTGCGCGGGCGTCGGACGCTGGGCGCGGACCAGGATCCGGCCGTGGCCGTCCACGAGAGCTCCGGCGATCTTGGTGCCGCCGATGTCGAGCGCGGCCACGAGGTCGGTGTGCATCAGTGTCGGATCTCCCCGTCAACCTTGAAAAGGGCTGGCCGGTCCAGCGGTGGGGACGTGGGCCGGAGATTGCGGTGGACAGTCTCCCTCGCGCGTGACAACGTTGTCCAGGCTCTATGCTCGACGCCACATCCTCATACAAGACACGGCCCGCCGCATCCCCGCCGACGCATCCGCACCCGACGAACAGGACAGGACACCGCATCGTGCCCGACACCGCCCGCCGAGCAGACCGCCTCTCCGGAACGCGTTACGGCAACCGTCCCACCATGAAGGACGTCGCGGCCCGCGCCGGTGTCGGACTGAAGACCGTCTCCCGCGTCGTCAACGGGGAGCCCGGGGTCACCCCGGAGACGGAGCGGCGCGTCCAGGAGGCCATCGAGGCCCTCGGCTTCCGCCGCAACGACAGCGCCCGGGTACTCCGCAAGGGCCGCACGGCGAGCATCGGACTGGTCCTGGAGGATCTCGCCGACCCGTTCTACGGGCCCCTGAGCCGCTCGGTGGAGGAGGTGGCCCGCGCGCACGGCGCGCTGCTGATCAACGGCTCCAGCGCGGAGGACCCGGACCGCGAACAGGAGCTGGTGCTCGCGCTGTGCGCGCGGCGCGTGGACGGGCTGGTGGTGATCCCGGCCGGTGACGACCACCGGTATCTGGAGCCGGAGCTGAAGGCGGGCGTGGCCACGGTGTTCGTGGACCGGCCGGCCGGGAGGATCGACGCCGACGTCGTCCTGTCGGACAACTACGGCGGCGCCCGCGACGGTGTGGCCCACCTGATCGCCCACGGGCACCGCCGGATCGGGTTCATCGGCGACATGCCCCGCATCCACACGGCCGCCGAGCGGCTGCGCGGCTACCGGGCCGCGATGGAGGACGCGGGCATAGCGGTGGACGACGCCTGGATGTCCCTGGGCGTCACCGATCCCGAGCGGGTGCGCCGGGCGGCCGAGGAGATGCTGCGCGGTCCGCGGCCGGTCACCGCGATCTTCGCCGGCAACAACCGGGTGACGGTCACCGTGATCCGGGTGCTCGCCGAGCAGGCCCGTCCCGTCGCCCTCGTCGGGTTCGACGACATCGAGCTCGCCGACCTGCTCCAGCCGGGCGTCACGGTCGTCGCGCAGGACGCGGCGGCCCTCGGCCGCACCGCCGCCGAGCGCCTCTTCCGCCAGCTGGACGGCGACCTGCCCGTCCCGGAGCGCATCGAGCTGCCGACCCGGCTGATCACCCGCGGCTCGGGCGAGCTGCCGCCGGCGGACTGAGCGGCCCGCGGGGCAAACGCCGGTCCACCACCCGCCGGCGGCCGGCCGACGGCGCCGGCCGTGACGAAGCCGCGCCCCGGCGGCGCCCGTCAGGCGGGGGCCACCGGGCCGTCCCGGCGCGGTGCCGCGAAGCCCTCCAGGCCGGCGCGGGTCAGGCCGGTCAGCCGGGTGACCTCGGCGAGGTCGAGGGCGCCGCAGTCCAGGCCGCGCAGCAGGTGGCCGCCGAGGGCCTTGGCGGTGGCGGGTTCGTCCATGACGTCGCCGCCGGCGCGGCGGGCGTAGCGGGCCAGGCGGCCGGCGGCCTGCTCGAAGCCCTCGCGGTAGAAGGCGAAGACGGCCGCGTACCGGGTCGGGAGGTGGCCGGGGTGCATGTCCCAGCCCTGGTAGTAGGCGCGGGCGAGAGCCCGGCGGGTGAGAGCGTGGTGCAGGCGCCAGGCGGCGTGGACCTTCTCGGTGGGGCCGACGGGCAGGACGTTGGTGGAGCCGTCCGAGACGCGTACGCCGGTGCCCGCGGCGGCGACCTGCATGATCGCCTTGGCGTGGTCGGCGGCCGGGTGGTCGCCGGCCTGGTGCGCGGCGGAGACGCCGAGGCAGGCGCTGTAGTCGAAGGTGCCGTAGTGCAGGCCGGTGGCCCGCCCCCCGGCGGCCTGGATCATGCGGGCGACGGTGGCGGTGCCGTCGGCGGCGAGGATGGCCTGGCTGGTCTCGATCTGGATCTCGAAGCCGATCCGGCCGGGCCGGAGCCCGTGCGCCTCCTCGAAGGCCTCCAGCAGCCGCACCATGGCGGTGACCTGCTCGGCGTACGTCACCTTGGGCAGGGTCAGGACCAGCCCGTCGGGCAGGCCACCGGCCTCCATCAGGCCGGTGAGGAAGACGTCCAGGGTGCGGATGGCCCGGTGGCGCACCGGTGCCTCCAGGCACTTCGTGCGGATGCCCATGTACGGTGCCGCCGTGCCCTCGGCGTACGCCTCGGCGATCAGGCGGGCGGCGCGGGCGGCGGCCTCGTCCTCCTCGGCGGCGGGGCGGTGGCCGTAGCCGTCCTCGAAGTCGACGCGCAGGTCCTCTACCGGCTCGCGCTCCAGTTTGGCGCGCACGCGCGCGTGGACGGGCTCGGCGAGCTCGTCGGACAGGCCGAGGACGGCGGCGAACGAGGCCGGGTCCGGGGCGTGCGCGTCGAGGAGGGCGAGCGCCCGGCCGCCCCAGGAGCGGATCGTGCCGGCGGTGAAGGCGTCGCCGGGGACGTACACGGTGTGGACGGGCTGGCGGGTGCCGGGGTCTCCGGGGTAGCGGCGCTCCAGATCGGCGTCGACCGGTGCGAGAAGGGCGCCGATCTCCTCGCTGACGGTACCCGCGAGGCTCGTGGCCACCTTCTCCTGCCGGCCCATCCGACATCCTCCCGTTTTCCGCTTTGCGGAATCGGCGATCCGTGAAGTGAAGCTATCGGGCGGCCTTCTCGCCGGTCAACACCGTCCCGCGTCCCGATCCGCTCCCACGTCTCGGCATGTTCACGTCTTTCTGGCACCGTCTTCCGCAGAACCGCGCGCCAGCGCGCTTCGTCCCCGCACGGCTCGCCCGGAAGCCGCCCCGGCTCGCAGAAGGAGCTCCTGTGCCCGACCACAGCCGAGTCACGCGCCGTCTGGGCCTGAGGACCGCGCTGGCGGCCGCGGCCACCCTTCCGCTCTCCAGTACAGCACCCGCCCCCGCGCCCGCCTCCGCGGAGGGGCGCCGGGGCGGGCCCCTGGAGGTCATGTCGTTCAACCTGCGCTTCGCGAGCACGGCCGAGCCCAACAGCTGGGCCGCCCGCCGACCGGTGATGCGCGACCTGCTGCGCCGCGAGCGCCCTCATGTCATCGGCACCCAGGAGGGCCTCTACCGGCAGCTGCGCGACATCGAGGCCGACCTCGGCGCGCACTACGACTGGATCGGCACCGGGCGCGCGGGCGGCAGCCGTGACGAGTTCATGGCGATCTTCTACGACACGCGCCGGCTCGCCCCGCTGGAGTACGACCACTTCTGGCTCTCCGACACCCCGGAGGTGATCGGCTCCAACACCTGGGGCGGCGCCTCGATCCGCATGGTCACACAGGTGCGCTTCCGCGACCTGCGCGACGGCGACCGGGAGTTCCACGTGCTCGACACCCACCTCGACAACGCCGGCCCGTACGCACGCGCGCGGGCCGCCTCCCTCATCGGCCGGCGGATCAGGGCGCTCGACGGCTCCCTGCCGCTCGTGGTGACCGGCGACTTCAACGCCGCGGCGCACGGCGACCCCGTCTACGACATCATGCTGGGCGCCGGCCTCGTCGACGCCTGGGACGCGGCGGCCGAACGGAGCGAGCCGTACGGGACCTTCCACGGGTACGAGCCGCTGGTGCCGGGCGGCCCCCGCATCGACTGGATCCTGGTCACGCCGGGCGTCACGGTGCACCGGGCGTCGACCAGCACCTTCGCGGTGGGCGGGCAGTTCCCGAGCGACCATCTGCCGGTGCGGGCCACGCTGAGCCTGTGACGGCGCGAGGCCCCCGCGACCGGTGCCGGTCGCGGGGGCCTCGCAGCGCTTCGGAGCCGATCAGCCCTTGCGGGCCTTGATCTCCTCGGTGAGCTGCGGCACGACGTTGAACAGGTCGCCGACGACGCCGTAGTCGACCAGGTCGAAGATCGGGGCCTCGGGGTCCTTGTTGATGGCCACGATGGTCTTCGAGGTCTGCATGCCGGCGCGGTGCTGGATCGCGCCGGAGATGCCGGAGGCGATGTACAGCTGCGGCGAGACCGACTTGCCGGTCTGGCCGACCTGGTTGGTGTGCGGGTACCAGCCGGCGTCGACGGCGGCGCGCGAGGCGCCGACGGCCGCGCCGAGGGAGTCGGCGAGCGCCTCGATGACCGCGAAGTTCTCGGCGCCGTTGACGCCGCGGCCGCCGGAGACCACGATCGCGGCCTCGGTCAGCTCCGGACGGCCCGTGGACTGGCGCGGCGTACGGCCGGTGACCTTCGTGCCGGTCGCCTGGTCGGAGAAGGTCACCGACAGGGCCTCGACCGCGCCGGCGGCCGGAGCGGCCTCGACGGCGGCCGAGTTCGGCTTGACGGTGATGACCGGGGTGCCCTTGGAGACGCGGGACTTGGTGGTGTAGGACGCGGCGAACACCGACTGGGTAGCCACCGGGCCCTCGTCGCCGGCCTCCAGGTCGACGGCGTCGGTGATGATGCCGGAGCCGATGCGCAGCGCCAGACGGGCGGCGATCTCCTTGCCCTCGGCGGAGGACGGCACCAGCACCGCGGCCGGGGACACCTGCTCGCAGGCGGCCTGCAGGGCGTCCACCTTCGGCACGACCAGGTACTCGGCGTACTCGGACGCCTCGTGGGTGAGGACCTTGACCGCGCCGTGCTCGGCGAGCGTGGCGGCGGTGTCGGCGGCGCCGTTGCCGAGGGCGACGGCGACCGGCTCGCCGATGCGGCGGGCCAGGGTCAGCAGCTCCAGGGTCGGCTTGCGGACGGCGCCGTCCACGTGGTCGACGTAGACGAGAACTTCAGCCATGGGATTGCACTCCTGCTTGCGGAAGATGAGGGGCGGTCAGTGCATGCGCGCGCGGCGGGACGTCCGGCGCGCCGCTCAGATGAACTTCTGGCTCGCGAGGAACTCAGCGAGCTGCTTGCCGCCCTCGCCCTCGTCCTTGACGATCGTGCCGGCCGTGCGGGCCGGGCGCTCGGCCACCGTCTCGACCTTGGTGTAGGCACCCTCGAGACCGACCTCCTCGGCGTCGATGTCCAGGTCGGACAGGTCCCAGGACTCCACCGGCTTCTTCTTGGCGGCCATGATGCCCTTGAAGGAGGGGTAGCGCGCCTCGCCCGACTGGTCGGTGACCGACACGACCGCCGGAAGAGAAGCCTCCAGCTGCTCGGAGGCGGCGTCGCCGTCGCGGCGGCCCTTGACCGTGCCGTCCTCGACGGACACCTCGGACAGCAGGGTGACCTGCGGAACGCCCAGGCGCTCGGCGAGCAGCGCGGGGACGACGCCCATGGTGCCGTCGGTGGAGGCCATGCCGGAGATGACCAAGTCGTAGCCGGCCTTCTCGATGGCCTTGGCCAGGACCAGGGAGGTGCCGATGGCGTCGGTGCCGTGCAGGTCGTCGTCCTCGACGTGGACGGCCTTGTCGGCGCCCATGGACAGCGCCTTGCGCAGCGCGTCCTTGGCGTCCTCGGGGCCCACCGTCAAGACGGTGATCTCCACGTCGTCGTCGGAGTTCTCGGAGATCTGCAGCGCCTGCTCGACCGCGTACTCGTCCAGCTCGGAGAGCAGACCGTCCACGTCGTCCCGGTCGACGGTCAGGTCATCGGCGAAGTGCCGGTCGCCAGTGGCGTCGGGCACGTACTTCACAGTGACAACGATCCTCAAGCTCACGCCGGCTCTCCTACTGCATCGTCATTTCTCGGCTGCCTGCCTGCAGGCAGCATAGGCGCCTCGGGCGGCCGATCCCGGTCGGGGCGACCCACGCTCCGAGCGAAATATTACTCGCCAGTACATCCAGTCCATGCCCGCTAAGCAAGCGCTTTGAACTGTGACCTTCGCAACGCAGCGTAACCGGAACTCGACGACCGCGCAGCAGGAGAGGCGGGGCTCAGTCCCGCAGGCCGCTGAAGCGCCCCTGGTGGTACAGCAGAGGCCGCCCGGCGCCGGTGGGATCGCCGAGCAGGACCTCGGCGAGCACGACGCGGTGGTCCCCGGCGGGCACGCGCGCGACGACACGGCACACCATCCACGCGAGGACGCCGCCGAGCACGGGGACGCCCTCGGGCCCCTCCTGCCAGGCGGTGGACGCCCCGAAGCGGTCGGCGCCGCTGCGGGCGAAGGTGGCGGCCAGCTCCTGCTGGTGCTCGCCCAGGACGTGCACGCCGACGTGGTCACTCGTCGCTATCGCCGGCCAGCTGGAGCCGCCGGTGCCGACGCCGAAGGAGATCATCGGGGGTTCGGCGGAGACGGAGGTGAGCGAGGTGGCCGTGAAGCCGACCGGACCGGCCTCGCCGCGGGCGGTGATCACCGCGACGCCCGCCGCGTGCCGCCGGAAGACGGAGCGCAGCAGGTCGGGTGTGGCGGGACGGGCGGTGTCGAGGTCGGGCGCGGCCGTCATGAAGCGGTCCCGAGGTCGTGCCCGGGCAGCGGGAGATCCGAAGGCATACCGTCAGGCTGACGATAGATGCTCGGTGCAGTCAAGTCGGCTCCGGGAGCCGGGAGGCGGCTCACGGCCGACGCCCGTCCGTCCGCACCGCCTCGCCCAGCGCGGCGATGACGTCGGCCTTGCGCGGCTGGCCGGCGGCGCGCCGCACCAGGCGGCCGTCGGCGTCGAGGACCAGCACGGTGGGGGTCTTGAGGATCTCCAGTCGCCGTACGAGG
Organism: Streptomyces sp. NPDC052701; assembly: GCF_040678355.1. NCBI lineage: Bacteria > Bacillati > Actinomycetota > Actinomycetes > Kitasatosporales > Streptomycetaceae > Streptomyces > Streptomyces sp. NPDC052701. Next base: position 110,088 of record NZ_JBFATO010000018.1, on the reverse strand, counting down.
TCGAGCCGGGCCTCGGCGTCGATCTCGACGTGGGTCACCCCGGGGACCATGCCGGCGACCTCGCCGAGGATCCGCCGGGTGGCCCGGCAGGGCGCGCAGAAGGCGCTGGAGAACTGCACGAGCGTGGCGCGCTCGCCGAGCTCCGCGCCGATCTCGGCCGCACCGAGCCGCCTGCCGTCGTCCCGCCCGCGCACCCGCGCTCTCCCGTTCCGCCGCCGCCGCGGCACTCCGCCGGCGCTCGCCGCCGCGAGCACCGGCACGCACATCACCAGTCCGGTCGTCACCTGCGTGCAGCGTTCACGGGACCGCAAAGATTCCCGGTTCCCCGGGAGGTGCCGCCGCGCGATCCGCGCCCCCCGTGGACGCCGCCGTGCGGGGGCCGGGCTCGCGGCGCCCCTCCTGAACACGGCGTTCGGGCGCCGCCCGGGTGCGGGACGTATCCGCCGGTGCGGCGGGTGACGGTAGGAGCGGAATAAAGGCGGGGCAAAAGGCCGAGGTGGGTCACGGGTTCGACGTGACGAGAATCTCGCCCCCCATGGGCACGGGGGCTGGCTACCCGGCCGTTCTTGGGGCACGATCTGCGACATGCCGTAAACCTACGGCTGCGTAACTTGCCGCCGGGAAAACTTCCCCGGCAGGGAGAAGGAAGGGTCCGTCCCGCCCATGGCAGAACTCGTCTACCGTCCCGTCATCGGTCTAGCCCGCACCCTGTTCAAGGTATGGGACCTCAAGATCGACTGCAGGGGGTCGGAGAACATCCCGCGCTCGGGCGGCGCCGTGTTGGTGAGCAACCACATCAGCTATCTGGACTTCGTCTTCAACGGCCTCGCGGCACTGCCGCAGAAACGTCTCGTTCGCTTCATGGCGAAGGAGTCCGTCTTCCGTCACAAGGTCTCCGGGCCGCTCATGCGCGGGATGAAGCATATCCCCGTGGACCGCGAGCAGGGCGACGCCGCCTACGCGCACGCCCTGGACTCGCTGCGGTCGGGCGAGATCGTCGGGGTCTTCCCGGAGGCGACGATCTCGCAGTCGTTCACCCTGAAGAGCTTCAAGTCGGGTGCCGCGCGCCTGGCCCAGGAGGCCGGCGTGCCGCTGGTCCCGATGGCGGTGTGGGGCACCCAGCGCCTGTGGACCAAGGGCCAGCCGCGCAACTTCAAGCGCAGCCACATCCCGGTCACGATCCGGGTCGGCGAGGCGCTCGAGGCCTCCCGCGACCAGTACGCGGGCGCCCTGACCCGCCGACTGCGCGAGCGCGTGCAGGAGTTGCTGGAGGCGGCGCAGCGCGCCTACCCGGTGCGGCCCAAGGGTCCGGACGACACCTGGTGGATGCCGGCGCACCTGGGCGGAACGGCTCCGACGCCGGAGCAGGTCCGCGCGGGCGGGGCCCACTGACGCACCCCGTGCCCGGCCGACGGCGTCCCGTCCGTGACCGGGGAGTCCGGCGGTCCCGGCGGCCCGCCCGTCCGGTGGGGCCGGGACGTGGCCGCCGCCCGGGCCGGACGCGGACGGCGGCCCGGGCGAGCGCACCCTTCCGGTGCGGCTCACCCGCGACGACATCGAGAACTGCGTGCCGGCCGGCCGACCGTGGACGTGAGCGGGACGGCCGCCCGCGCGCGGGTGTCGTGGCCCGCCGGCCGCGCGCCGGAGCCGGGGTTCGAGGCGGTCCGTGACGTCCCGGAGACGCCGGCCGGGACGCAGGGCGTGCCGGCCGGCGAGCTCGCGCCGCGCGCGCTGCCGGACGCGGACCCCGACGCCTCGGGACACGTGCGCTGCACGGCCGCCGCCGGGGAGATGACGGCCTCTCCGCAGGAGACCCGGATCACCGTGGGCAACGGACCGGAACCTCGCGCTCGGCCGGGCGGGCCACCAGCGGCGGCTCAGGCTCGGCACCGGCACCGGCACCGGCACCGGCACCGGCACCGAGGTGCGGACGACCGTCGCCGGCAACGGAAACCGGGGTGCGGAGCGCACGCCGCCGTGGACCGACGCCTCGTACGGGCCGCGGTTCCAGGAGGGGCGCCCTCCCCCTGCGCGTACCGGCAGCACGCCACCGGCGGACCCGCGGGGCCCCTCGGCCGCGACGTACTTCCGCGGGACGCCGATCAGACCGCACGACAAGGCGTTCCACGCCATCGGGGTGCCGCTGCGGGTCGACCGGATGGTGCCGGGGCACCCGCCACCGTCGTCGGCGACGCCCCGGAGACGGACCCCGGGAAGCTCGCCCGGACCCGCGCGACGGCACGGCGGCGGTCGCCGTCAACGGCTGAGCGCCGCGCGGGGTCCGGCACCCGGGCCGGGGAGACGGCTCAGCGGGCCATCTCCTCCTTGAGGGCCGCCACGAAGGTGTCGACGTCCTCCTCGGTCGTGTCGAAGGCGCACATCCAGCGGACGTCGCCCGCGGCCTCGTCCCAGAAGTAGAAGCGGAACCGCTTCTGCAGGCGCTCGCTCACGTCGTGCGGCAGGCGGGCGAAGACCGCGTTGGCCTGCACGGGGTGGAGGATCTCCACTCCGTGCACGGCCCGCACGCCCTCGGCCAGGCGCTGGGCCATCTCGTTGGCGTGGCGGGCGTTGCGCAGCCACAGGTCCCGGGCCAGCAGGGCCTCCAGCTGCACCGACACGAAGCGCATCTTGGAGGCGAGCTGCATGGACAGCTTGCGCAGGTGCTTCAGGTGGCTGACGGCGTCCTGGTTGAGCACGACGACCGCCTCGCCGAACAGGGCGCCGTTCTTCGTGCCGCCCAGCGAGAGGATGTCGACGCCGACCGCGTTGGTGAACGTCCGCATCGGGACGTCCAGGGTGGCGGCGGCGTTGGCCAGCCGGGAGCCGTCCAGGTGCACCTTCATGCCGCGCGCGTGGGCGTGCTCGCAGATGGCGCGGATCTCGTCCGGGGTGTAGACCGTGCCCAGCTCGGTGGCCTGGGCGATCGAGACGACCTGCGGCATCGCCCGGTGCTCGTCGTCCCAGCCGTACGCCTGCCGGTCGATCAGCTCGGGGGTGAGCTTGCCGTCGGGCGTCGGGACGGTGAGCAGCTTCAGGCCGCCGACCCGTTCGGGCGCGCCGCACTCGTCGACGTTGATGTGGGCGCTCTCGGCGCAGATCACCGCGCCCCAGCGGTCGGTGACCGCCTGGAGCGCGACGACGTTCGCGCCGGTGCCGTTGAAGACCGGGAACGCCTCGGCGGTGGCGCCGAAGTGACTGCGCACGACCCGCTGCAGGTTCTCGGTGTACGCGTCCTCACCGTACGCGACCTGGTGCCCGCCGTTGGCCAGGGCCAGGGCGGCGAGCACCTCCGGGTGGGCCCCGGCGTAGTTGTCGCTGGCGAAACCACGGACGTCCGGATCGTGGTGGCGCCTGGCGTCGGTCCTGGCGGGGTTCACGGCTTCTCGGTGAGCCACAGACGGTTTCCGTTCACTTCCGCGGCGGGCTTCTCCCAGACTCCCGCGATGGCATCGGCGAGGTCCTCGACGTCCGTGAAGCCCGCGAACTTCGCGTTGGGGCGCTCGGCGCGCATCGCCTCGTGCACCAACGCCTTCACGACCAGGATGACAGCAGCGGACGTGGGCCCCCGCTCGCCCCCGGCCTTGCGGAAGTAGTCGGCCAGGGCCAGCGTCCACGCCTCGGCGGCGGCCTTGGCGGCGGCGTAGGAGGCGTTGCCCGCGGTGGGCCGGCTGGCCCCGGCGGCGCTGATCAGGACGTACCGGCCGCGGTCGCTGCGCTGCAGCGCCTCGTGGAAGGCGAGGGAGGTGTGCTGCACGGTCCGCACCAGCAGCATCTCCAGGAAGTCCCAGTCGTCGAGGCTGGTCTTGGTGAAGGTCTCGCTGCCGCGCCAGCCGCCGACGAGGTGGACCAGGCCGTCGACGCGGCCGAAGTCCTTCTCGGCGCGGGCGGCCCAGTCGCGGGTGGCCTCCAGGCTGAGCAGGTCCACCGTCTCGCCGGTGACGGTCGCGCCGCCGGAGGCGTAGCTCGCCGCGTCCACGGCCTCCGCCAGCCGCTCCGGGTCGTTGTCCGCGCCGACGACGGTCGCTCCCGCCTCGGCGAGCCGGAGCAGCGCCGCCCGGCCGGCGGGTCCGCCCGCCCCGGCCACCGCGATCACCGCACCGCTGAGCGCCCCGTTCCCCGCCATGATCTTCGCCTCCTGAGCAGTGGTGTCGGTGCGGTCGCTCACGCGGCGACCCGCTCGGCGCCGTCCGCCGTGATGCCCTTGGTGGCGGCGATCACGTTCTTCAGCTTCTTGGACAGTGCCTCATAGAACATGCTCAGCGGAAACTCGTCCGCAAGCACGTCGTCGACGAGCTTGCGCGGCGGCTGCGTCAGGTCCAGGGCGTCGGGGCCCTTGGCCCACTTGGAGGCCGGGTGCGGGGCGAGGTAGGTGGAGACGAGCTCGTAGCCGGCGAACCAGTGGACGAGCTTGGGCCGGTCGATGCCGTCGCGGTACAGCTGCTCGATCTCGGCGCACAGCCGGTTGGTGACCTGCGGAGCGCGCTCCCAGTCGATGGAGAGCTTGTTGTCGGTCCAGCGGACGACGTCGTGCTTGTGCAGGTAGGCGAAGAGCAGCTGGCCGCCGAGGCCGTCGTAGTTGCGTACGCGCTCGCCGGTCACGGGGAAGCGGAACATGCGGTCGAACAGCACCGCGACCTGCACGTCACGGGCCTGCGGGACGCCTTCCTCGGCCAGCTTCACGGCCTCCTTGAAGGCGGTGAGGTCGCAGCGCAGCTCCTCCAGGCCGTACATCCAGAACGGCTGGCGCTGCTTGATCATGAACGGGTCGAACGGCAGGTCGCCGTGGCTGTGGGTGCGGTCGTGGACCATGTCCCACAGCACGAAGGCCTCCTCGCAGCGCTTCTGGTCGTGGACCATGGCGGCGACGTCCTCGGGCAGTTCCAGGCCCAGGATGCCGACGGCGGCCTCGGTCACGCGGCGGAAGCGGGCGGCCTCGCGGTCGCAGAAGATGCCGCCCCAGGTGAACCGCTCGGGGGCCTCGCGCACGGCTATGGTCTCGGGGAACAGGACGGCGGAGTTGGTGTCGTAGCCGGCCGTGAAGTCCTCGAACGTGATGCCGCAGAACAGCGGGTTGTCGTAGCGGGTGCGCTCCAGCTCGGCCAGCCAGTCCGGCCAGACCATGCGCAGCACGACCGCTTCGAGGTTGCGGTCGGGGTTGCCGTTCTGCGTGTACATCGGGAAGACGACCAGGTGCTGCAGGCCGTCCTGGCGGTTCCGGGCGGGCTGGAAGGCCAGCAGCGAGTCGAGGAAGTCGGGTACCTCGAAGCCGCCGTCGGCCCAGCGGCGCAGGTCCTTGACCAGGGCCTCGTGGTAGGCGCGGTCGTGCGGCAGCAGCGGGGACAGCTCCTGGACCGCGTCGGCGACCTGGCGCACGGCCAGCTCGGCGTCGGCCCGGTCCGGGGCGCCCTCGGCGTCGAAGTCGATCGATCCGTCCTTGGACTGCCAGGGCCGGATCCGCTCCACGGCATCCTTGAGCACGGGCCACGCCGGGTGCTCCACCACCCTCGTCGCCGGAGGAGCCTTCTCCTCCGCACCCACCTGCACAAGAATTTCCGTCATGTCCCATCCTCCACAGGAGAACCTCGCGTAAGAAGACCGTATACACACGAGGTTTCTCTCAGCAAGGGGAGTCTCGGGAAATCATCCTGCGTAACCCCCTCCTTCACCTCACTTTTTCCTGTCGGGCACGGTCCGGACGGCGACTACGCCGAACGGGTCATGTTCCGCGCGCCGCCGCCGGCTCGGGCGATACGGTCCCCGGGGGCCGCCGGGCCGCGGCCCGCCATCGCCGCCGTCGACGGAAGCGAGTCGGTCTTGAACTTCCTCACCATCGGACACCGCGGAGTCATGGGTGTCGAACCGGAGAACACCCTGCGGTCCTTCGTCGCCGCCCAGGAGGCGGGTCTGGACGCCATCGAACTCGATCTGCACCTGAGCAAGGACGGCGCCCTCGTCGTCATGCACGACACCGAGGTGGACCGGACGACCGACGGCACCGGGCCGATCGCCGAGAAGACCCTCGCCGAGCTGCGCGCCCTGGACGCGGGCGGCGGCGAGCGCGTCCCGGTCTTCGAGGAGGTCCTGGCGGCCGTGCGGACACCGCTGCAGGCCGAGATCAAGGACGTGGCCGCGGCGCGGGCCCTGGCCGAGGTCATGAGGGAACGGGACCTGGTCGACCGGGTCGAGGTCTCCTCGTTCCACGACGAGGCGGTCGCCGAGATGGCCCGGCTGGTGCCGGGCGTGCGCACCGCGCTCATCGCGAGCCGGTACGGCGCGGACATCGTGGACCGCGCCGTCGACGCGGGCGCCCGGACGGTCTGCCTCAACATCCGCCGGCTCACCCTGGAGGTCGTGGAGTACGCGCGCAAGGCCGATCTGAGGATCATCGGCTGGGTGGTGAACACCCAGGAGCACCTGCGGCTCGTACACGCCCTGCGGCTGGACGGCGCGACCACCGACTACCCGGAGATCAAGCGCCCGGCCGCTGCACGGCGTGAGAGCTAGAGCCAGGCCTGTCGTCGAACTCCCGTCGTCCGCCCGGAGGGCGGGCCCCGCGGCGTCGGGTGCGTGCTCCCGGCGTGCCGGGCGCGGGCCCTCGTAGCCGGATGTACCCGGGTCCGCGCCCGGTGCGGCGAGAGGGCGTGCAGGGCGTCGCGGGGCAGGCGGGAGTGCGACGACAGGCCCTAGCCGAGTTCCTTGACCAGCAGCTCGAAGCGCAGGTCGTCGCGGCGCGGGATGCCGAAGCGCTCGTCGCCGTACGGAAAGGGGCTGGTGCGTCCCGTACGGCGGTAGCCACGGCGCTCGTACCAGGCGATGAGGTCGTCGCGGACGGAGATCACGGTCATGTGCATCCGCGTCACGCCCCACATCTCGCGCGCCTGCCGCTCGGCCTGCGCCAGGACGGCCTTGCCGAGGCCGCCGCCCTGGAGGGCGGGGCTGACCGCGAACATCCCGAAGTACGCGTACTCACCGCGGTGTTCGAGCTGGCAGCAGGCGACGATCCGGCCGTCGCGCTCCACCGTCAGCAGCCGGCTGCCGGGCGACCTGACGACGGCCAGCACGCTCTCCGGGTCGGTGCGCCGCCCGTCCAGGATGTCCGCCTCCGTGGTCCACCCGGCCCGGCTGGCCTCCCCCCGGTACGCGGATTCGACCAACGCGACCAGTTCGTCCACGTCGGCGTCGGTGGCGTCGCGGAAGGTCACTCCGGTGGCGGTCTGCATGGGCGCAACTCCGAACGGTCGGTCGAGGTTCGAGCAGGGACGAGCGTAGCCCTGCCGTTAGGCTCCGGACGCATGGTGCATGTACTCAGCAGCCGGATCCTGCTCCGCCCCACCGACCCCGAGCGCTCCCGCGCCTTCTACGGCGAGCAGCTGGGCCTCGCCGTCTACCGCGAGTTCGGTACGGGCCCGGAGCGCGGCACCGTCTACTTCCTCGGCGGCGGCTTCCTGGAGGTCTCGGGCCGCTCCGAGGCGCCGCCGCCCCCGGCCGTACGGCTGTGGCTGCAGGTCGCGGACGTGGCCGCGGCGCACGAAGAGCTGCGGGCGAAGGGCGTCCGGATCGTGCGGCCGCCGGTGACGGAGCCGTGGGGCCTGGTCGAGATGTGGATCGCGGATCCCGACGGGACGCCGATCGTGCTGGTGGAGGTGCCCGCGGACCACCCGCTGCGGTACCGGCCCGGCATCTAGGCGTGCTGTCCGAAGAGGCCTACGACGTCAGCAGGTGTTCTGCACGCGGAAGACGGGTGCCGGCCTCCCGCGCTCCCCCGGATGCCCCCCGCGTACATCCTTGCGCTCGCTTGCGCGCCGCCGGGCCCGGGCATCCCTTGACCGATTCGTGGAGCGGGCCGAGCGGGGAGGGGCGTGTGCACGGACCGGCGTCGTCCGGCTGGCTGCTGGTCGCGCTGTGCGCGGCGACCGGCGTGTACTGCCTGCTGCGGATGCGCAGCAGCGTCGAGGAGCAGCGCCGCGCCGCGGGCGGCGAGGCGCTGATGGGTTTCGGGATGGCCGCGATGGCCGTGCCCGCGGTGGTGTTCACGCCGCCGCGGTGGACCTGGACCGCCTACGCGGTGGTGTTCGGCGCGGCGGCGGTGCGCGCGCTGTGGGCGTCGCGGACGAGCCCGCACCACCTGCACCACCTGGTCGGGTCCGCGGCCATGGTGTACATGGCCCTGGTGATGGGCTCCTCCCCCACGCACGGACACGGGAGCTCGGGGGTCCCCGCCCTGACCGGGGCGCTGGCGCTGTACTTCACCGGGTACGTGCTGCTGAGCGGCGCGCGGCTGGTGCCGGTGGCCGCCGCGGCCGGGGACCCCGGGGCCGCCGGGTGGGGGGACCGGCCGGAACTGGCGCGGGCCTGCCGGCTGTCCATGGGGATCGCGATGGTGGCGATGCTGCTGGCGATGTGAGCGGCGGTGTGCGTCCCGTCCGTCCGGTGCCGTCGACAGCGTCACTTCGTCCCGGCGGGCCGTACCCCTGGGCGGTGCGCCGCCCCTAGGCTGCCCGCATGATGCTCCCCGCGGCCCTACTGCTGCTCGGCGCCCTGGCCTGCCTCCTCGCTCCCCGGCTGCTCGCCCGCGCCGACTGGCCGGACCGCGAACCGGTGGTGGCCCTGTGGGTGTGGCAGTGCGTGATCGCGGCCGTACTGCTGTGCTGCGCGCTGTCGATGACCCTCAGCGCGGCGGCGGCCTGGCACGCGGTGGGCGGCCCCGTGTTCGCGACGGCGCCGCGCGCGGTCGCGGAGTCCTACGTGCTCGGGACGGCCGGCCCCTGGGCGGCGACGACCGCGGTCGCGCTGGCGTGCGGCGGGCTGTGGACCGCGGCGATGCTGGTGCGGGAGGTCGTACGGGCGCGGGTCCGGCGCGGACGGCACCGAGCCGAACTCCACGTGCGCGCCCCGCTGCTGCCCGGTGAGACGGCCTCGAACCGGCTCGTCGTGCTGGAGGGTGAGCGCCCGGACGCCTGGTGGCTGCCCGGCGCGCCGCCCCGGCTGGTGGTCACCACGGCAGCGCTGCGCCGGCTGAAGGGGCGGCAGCTGGACGCCGTGCTCGCCCACGAACTGGGCCACGCGCAGGCGCGGCACCACTGGCTGCTGCACTGCTCGGCCGCGCTGGCGGACGGGTTCCCGCGGGTGCCGGTGTTCGCGGTGTTCCGCGAGGAGATGCACCGGCTGGTCGAACTCGCCGCCGACGACACGGCCTCCCGCCGTTTCGGCCGGCTGACCACCGCCCTCGCCCTGGTCGAACTGAACGAGCACCGCGGGGTGTTCGGCCCGTGTCCGGCGCCCGGGGCCCAGGTGCCGCGGCGGGTGCGCCGGCTGCTCACGCCCCCGGACCGGCTGCCGGCGGTACGGCGGCTGCGGCTGACGGCGGCGGCCACGCTGGTGCCCGTGGTCCCCCTGCTGGTGGCCTTCGGCCCCGGGCTGCGCGCACTGGGGTAGCCGGGTGCCGCGGGGCACGGGACGCGGACGGTGGCGGCCCGGGGCGGCGATCCGGGGCACCGGGCGACCGCCCCGGCCACCCGCCACGGCCGCCGGTCACGGTCACGGTCACGGTCACGGTCACGGCCGAGACTCCTCCTGATCGTGCCCCGGAATTGGATCCCCGGCCCGTCCGTCGGGAAGGATCGCATCATGCACACCCCGCCTGTCGAGTCCCCGCCCCGTCCCCCCGCCCACCGCACGGCCGCCCGGTCCGCCGGTGTCCTGGCGCTGTGCTCCGTGCTGCTGCTGGTGCTGGTCGCCGCGCGCTGGCGTCCGTTGATCGCGGTGGACGAGGACGTCTCCCGCACCACGCACCGCTGGGCGGTCGGCGAACCCGCGGTGACCCAGGTCTGCCGCATCCTGACGGACTGGGTGTGGGACCCGTGGACGATGCGGCTGCTGTGCGCGGCGGCGGCGGTCTGGCTGGCGTGGCGGTACGCGGCCCGGTGGACGGCGCTGTGGCTGGTGACGGCCTGCGCGGTGGGCACGCTGGTCCAGCAGGCGCTCAAGGCGGCGGTGGACCGCGCCCGTCCGGTCTTCCCCGATCCCGTGGACTCCGCCCACTACGCGGCGTTCCCCTCCGGCCACGCCATGACCGCCACGGTCGTCTGCGGTCTCCTCCTGTGGCTCCTGCGCCGCCGCGGCGTCGGCCGCGCCGTGTGGTACACGGCCCTGGGCCTGGCCCTGGTCTCCGTGCTCGGCGTCGGCCTGACCCGCGTGTGGCTCGGCGTCCACTGGCCGACGGACGTCCTCGGCGGCTGGCTCCTGGGCGCCCTGGTGGTGGCCCTGGCGGTCCGGGCGCACCGCACCCGGCGGCCCTGATCACTCCCGGACGCCCCGGAAGCGGTCACGGCCTCATAGGATCACCGGCATGACCGCCGTGCTGTTCGACTTCTCCGGGACGCTCTTCCGTGTCGAGTCCGCCGAGTCCTGGCTGCGCGGGGCGCTGACCGAGGCCGGAGTGCACCTGCCGGAGGCGGAGCTGACCGCCGCCGCCCACGCGCTGGAGACGGCCGGGGCGCTGCCCGGCGGCGCGCACCCCGTGGAGCTGCCGGAGGAGCTCGCCGGCCTGTGGGCGGTCCGGGACCGGAGCGCCGAACTGCACCGGGCCGCCTACACCGGCGCCGCCCGCCGGGTCCCGCTGCCCGATCCGGTGCTGTACGACGTGCTCTACGACCGCCACATGAGCCCGGCCGCCTGGGCGCCGTACCCGGACGCCGCAGAGGTCCTGCGCACGCTGCGGGAACGGGGCGTGGCCGTCGGCGTGGTCAGCAACATCGGCTGGGACCTGCGCCCGGTCTTCCGCGAGCACGGGCTCGACGCGTACGTCGACGCGTACGTCCTGTCCTGCGAGCACGGCGTCCAGAAGCCCGATCCGCGGCTGTTCGCCGCCGCCTGCGAGGAGCTCGGCGCCGATCCGCGCGCGACGCTGATGGTCGGCGACGACCGGCACGCGGACGGCGGCGCGGCCGCGCTGGGGTGCGGGGTGCACTTCGTGGACCACCTGCCGGTGACCGAGCGGCCGGACGGGCTGCGGCCGGTGCTGGACCTGGCCGGCTGACAGGACCGGGAAGTGGCCTCAGGCCACCATCGGGGCCATCGGAGGGAGTGCGTCCGCCTCGGGCGATCCCCCGCGTCGCCCGAGGCGGACAGCAGCCCGGATCAGACCTGCGACGGCCTCACCGGACTCCATGAGTATAGTTGGCTGGCAGCCAGCCAACGCAGGAGTTACAGCATGTCCCCGCGCAGCGCCTCGGTCAATGAAGAGTTGCGGAGGCGTTCCAAGGAGCGGCTCCTGCAGGCGGCGGTCGAGCTGGTCGGCGAGCGCGGCTACGAGGCGACGACGCTCGGCGACATCGCCGACCGGGCGGGGTCGGCGCGCGGCCTGGTGTCGTACTACTTCCCGGGCAAACGCCAGCTCGTGCAGTCCGCCGTGCACCGGCTGATGCACCGCACGCTCCAGGAGGCGCTGGAGCGCGAGCCGCGCACCGAGGACGGCCGGGAGCGGATGGCCCGGGCCATCGACGCGATCCTGGGCCTGGCCCGGGACCGGCCCGTGCTGATGCGCCAGCACATGGCCGGGCTGCTGCAGGCCGAGGGGTTCGTGCCGTGCCCGGAGCAGCGGCGCCTGGCCGAGCTGCTGCGGGACACCGTCGCCCGGCACGGTTCGTGCGACGTCGACAGCGACTACCCGATGCTGCGCGCGCTGCTGATGGGCTCCGTGTACGCGGCGCTGGTGCCGGGGGCGCCGATGCCCGTGCCGGTGCTGCGCGCCGAGTTGTTCAAGCGCTACCGGCTGGACTGGGGAATGGGTGCCCCGCCGGACGCCGAGGCGCCCGGCGGGGGGTGCGACACGGACCTGTCGCGGTTCTTCGCGACCGGGTCCGCACCGGGGTGCGCGGCGGAGGATCAGTCGAAGTAGTCCGGCTGTGTCTGCACGTTGAGCTCGTGCAGGTGGACCCGCCTGGCCGGGTCCGTACGCCGGTCGTCGATCCTCAGGACGTCGAGACCCTTGGCGATGTCGTTCGAGTAGATGTGGCCGTTGTAGTAGTACGCCGACCAGGAACCGGCGGTGGTGACCTGGTCGGTGGTCAGCGGGCCGCGCTCGAAGTAGGCGATCTCCCTGGGCTTCGAGGAGTCGGTGAAGTCCCAGACGGAGACGCCGCCCTGGTACCAGGCCTGGACCATCAGGTCCTTGCCCTTGACCGGGATCAGGGAGCCGTTGTGGGCCACGCAGACCTCGGTGTCCGCCTGGTGGCGGTCGATCTTGAAGTAGCTGCGGAAGACCAGCTTGCGGTGGTCGCCCCTGCCGACGATGTCGTAGATGCCGTCGGCGCCGCGGTTCGGGCCGATCTCCGCGTTGCAGGTGGCCGCGCCGCCGCCGCCCAGCTCGTCGGTGAACACGACCTTGTTCGCCTTCTGGTTGAAGGTCGCCGAGTGCCAGAACGCGAAGTTGACGTTGTCCTGCACCCGGTCGATGACCTTCGGGTTTTCCGGGTCCTCGATGGAGAACAGGATGCCGTCGCCCATGCAGGCGCCGGCGGCCAGGTCCTTGGAGGGCAGCACCGTGATGTCGTGGCAGCCGGTGGTCTTGGAGACACCCGGGTTGGCGGGCGCGCCCGGGTTGCCGCCGCCGTCCGGGCCCTCACCGGGGAACAGCACCGGGAAGCCGACGAGCGCGGCCTTCTCGGGGGCCTTGCGCGGCACCTTGATGACGGAGATGCCGTCGTGCGGCGGCTGGCAGTCGGGGTAGGCGGCGTTCGGCGAGTACGAGGAGACGTAGATGTAGACGTTCCTGCGCTCGGGCACCAGCGTGTGGGTGTGCGAGCCGCAGGCGGTCTCGACGGCGGCGACGTACTTGGGGTTCCTCTTGTCGCTGATGTCGAAGACCTTCATGCCCTCCCAGGAGGACTTCTCGGTCGCCGGCTGGGTGGTGCTGTTGCAACTGCTGTCGCTGCGCGAGGAGTCGGTGGACAGGAACAGCAGATCGCCCGAGACGGAGATGTCGTTCTGCGAACCGGGGCACAGCACCTGGGCGACCGTCTTCGGCGCCTTCGGGTCGCTGATGTCGAAGATGCGGAAGCCGTCGTAGTTGCCCGCGAAGGCGTACCTGCCCTGGAAGGCCAGGTCCGAGTTGGTGCCGGGCAGCGCGTCCTTGGGGACGTTGGCGAGGTGCTCGATGTTGGCGGAGTGGACGATCTCGTCCTGGCCGGGGATCTCGCCGCTCGCGATGGCCTCCCGCGCCTCGGCCTGCACGCTCTTGGAGACCTCCTTGGGTGCCGCCGGAGCGTCCCCGGGGTCGGGGGTCGCGACGGCCGGCGCGGCCGTCAGCAGCGCGGCCAGCAGTCCGGTGGCGGCCGTGGCAACTCCCAGACGTCTGCGCCGTGTTCGGGGTCCGTGCAACAGGATCACTGTTTCCTCCCTAGTTCCGTTCACCGCGGAACGGTTCACGCACCCCGCAGTATCGTCTTCATCATGCACACACCAACAGGGGGAAACATACTCGCAATGAAGTTTTTCGATCAGTGGCCCGCGGAAGCGTGCTAGGACGGTCATCGACACTCACGAGGTGTCCGTGAATCCGCCTGCCACAGGAGGTCGTTGTGCTCTTCCGCCGTGCGTCCCGCGCGCCCTTGGCCGTGACCGCTCTGACTGCCCTGGCCGTGTCGGGACTCGGGGCGTGCGACTCCGGTCCGGACGCCGAGTCGGCGGCCTCGAAGGGGCCTTCGGTCATCGCCCCGGGCAGACCCGGCGAGGCGAACCGGACCCTCTCCGCCCAGGACGCGGCCGAGCAGCGCGCGGAGGACGACTCCCCCAACTCCGCCGACGTCTCCTACGCGCGCATGATGATCCGGCACCACGCCCAGGCCCTGCGGATGACCGAACTGGTCCCGCGGCGCGCCGAGTCCACCGGGGTCGAGCGGCTCGCCGAGCGGATCGCCGCCGCCCAGGCCCCGGAGATCAAGGCCATGCAGGGCTGGTTGCAGGAGCACGGCAGGGCGGAGCGGGACGACCGGCACGGGCACGACCACGCCGCGATGCCCGGCATGGCGACCGAGGCCCAGCTGAAGAAGCTGCGCGCGGCCGAGGGCAGGGCCTTCGACCGGCTCTTCCTCACCCTGATGATCACTCACCACGAGGGCGCCGTCACCATGGCCACGGAGGTGAAGGCGCAGGGCAACAACATCCGGATCGAGGAGATGGCCGACGACGTGATCGCCCAGCAGACGAGCGAGATCACACGGATGCGGGACATGCTCTGAGCCGGCCGTCCGGCGTCTGCGCCGGACGGCCGCCGACGTCCGGGCCTGCCTGCGCCGGCCGCGGCGGCCCCGCGTCCTGCGAGGATCGCTCCATGACAGGCACCCACCCGAAGATCAAGGATCTCGTCGTCGACTGCGTCGACCCGGAACGGCTGGCCTCGTTCTGGGCGGAGCTCCTGGGCAGGCCGATCGCGGCCAGGACGGGCCCGTACGTCTGGCTCGCGCGTGGCGACGGTCCGGGGCTGGGTTTCCAGAAGGTCCCCGAGGCGAAGGCCGGCAAGAACCGCGTCCATTTCGACATCGCCTCGCCGGACCCGGCTTCCGAGCAGGCGCGGGTCGAGGAGCTGGGCGGCCGGCTGCTCGACCGGTACGCGGCCGGGGGCTTCCTGGTCATGGCCGATCCCGAGGGGAACGAATTCTGCATCATCCCGCCGGGACCGTTCGAGGTCGACGACGACGGGCACGCGGGCTACCTCGGCGGCTGAAGCCCCCCGGGCCGACCGGCCCTCGGCGCCGGGCCGGCGCGCGCCTCGGACCCGCTCGCCCGCACGGGCATCCGCCGGACCCGGCGGCGGCCCCGGCCCGGTCCCGTGCCCCGCCGGGCCGGAAATCCGGATCCGCGTGCCCCGGGGATCCGGCCCGGCGTCCCGGCGGCCGACGCCGGACGCGGACCGCCGGGCCACCGACGCGTCGGCGTTCGTGACAGCCGGGTGCGGCCGGCCCGGGAGCCGTCCACGGTCGACGGCGGGTGACGGGAAGCCTCCGTTCGCACAGCGGCGGCACCCGGTGCGCACCGTCGGCGGCGCGACCCGCGATCTCCCGGAGGCCGCGCTCGCCGAGCCCGGGGCCGTCCGGTCCTGTGGGCGCGGCTTCCCCCGCCTCAGGTGCCCCTCGGCACGGGGAGGCTCCCACGGCACCGTCCCCCGGCGCGCCCGGCGCAACCGCGTGATCACGTTCCCCGTGAACGGGCGGGCGCGGCCGGACGGCCCACAGCACCCTGTCAGCGGAGCCCCGGCGGTGCGATGCTGGAGACGTCAGCGATCTCCTGACGATCCCTCGGGATCCCTCGGATAAGGAGTTCCGCCGTGCTGCGAGTCGCCGTCGTGGGCTCCGGGCCGAGCGGGTGCTACACCGCGCAGAGCCTGGTCCAGCAGGACTCCGAGGTGCGCGTCGACGTCCTGGACCGGCTGCCGTGCCCGTACGGCCTGGTCCGCTACGGCGTGGCGCCGGACCACGAGAAGATCAAGTCGCTGCAGGGCACCCTGCGCGCGGTCCTGGAGCACGACCGGGTGCGGTTCCTGGGCGGTGTCCAGGTCGGCCCCGGCGGGGTGCCGGCCGCCCGGCTGCGGGAGCTGTACCACGCGGTGGTGTACTGCGTGGGCGCCGCCACCGACCGGCATCTGGGGATCCCCGGCGAGGACCTGCCGGGCAGCTGGTCGGCGACCGAGTTCGTGTCCTGGTACAGCGCGCACCCGGACGCCGCCGGCGGCGGCTTCCTGCCGGGCGCGCGGTCGGCCGTGGTCATCGGCGTGGGGAACGTCGCCGTGGACGTCACCCGGATACTGGCCCGGGGCGTGACGGAACTGGCCCCCACCGACATGCCCCAGGCGGCCCTGACCGCCCTGGCCGCGAGCGGGGTGACCGACATCCACATGGTGGGCCGGCGCGGCCCGTCCCAGGCCCGCTTCACCACCAAGGAGCTGCGCGAACTGGGCGCCCTGCCGGACACCGACGTGGTCCTGGACCCGGCCGAGCTGGCGCTGGACCCGGGGTACGGGGATCCCTCCGCGCTGCCCGCCGCGCAGCGCCGCAACGTGGAGGTGCTGCGCGCCTGGGCCGAGAGGGCCCCGCGGGGCGCCCCGCGCCGGATCCGGCCGCGGTTCTTCCTGCGCCCGGTGGAACTGCTCGCCGAGCGGGGACGGGTGGGCGCCGTGCGGTTCGAGCGGACGGCACCGGACGGACGCGGCGGGGTGCGGGGCACGGGCCGGTACGAGGACATCGGGGCCCAGCTGGTGCTGCGCTCGGTGGGCTATCGCGGGGTGCCGCTGGAAGGGCTGCCGTTCGACGCGGACAGCGGCACCGTGCCCCACCTGGCCGGCCGCGTCCTGCGCGAGGGCGTGGTCACGCCCGGCGAGTACGTGGCGGGCTGGATCAAGCGCGGCCCGACGGGCGTCATCGGCACCAACCGGCCGTGCGCCAAGGAGACGGTGCTCTCCCTGCTGGAGGACGCCCCCGTCCTCGAACGCCAGGACGTGCCCGAGGACCCGCTCACGGCGCTGCGCGCCGCGGGGGCCGAGCCGGTCGGGTGGCCCGGATGGCAGGCCATCGAGCGCGCCGAGGCGGACCTCGGGGCGTCGCTCGGGCGGAGCGTGGTCAAGCTCCCGGACTGGGAGTCGCTGCTGGCGGCGGCGCGGGCGGCGGGTTCCTGGTAGGGCTTGCCGGAGCGGGCGCCGGGCGCGGCCGGCGGGCTGCCGGACCTCCTCGTGTCCGCGACCGTCCTCATGGCCGCCGGCATGCCGCCGGTGGGGGACCGACGGTCCACGGCGGGTTCCCGGGCCGGTTCCGGACGGTGATGTGCGGCGGCATCGGCGCGGGCCGCCTGGCGGCGACCGCGCCGAACCCGGTGTTCCGCCCCCTTCCCGGGCGGGCGGGTTCAGTCGGTGCCGAGGCGGGCGGTCTGCCGGGCGGCGGCGGCGAGCAGCGCGTCGAGAAGGCCCGGGAAGAGATCGTCCAGGTCGTCCCGGCGCAGGCCGTTCATCTTGGCCGTGCCCCGGTAGGCCTGCCGGATCACCCCGCTCTCCCGCAGCACCCGGAAGTGGTGCGTGGTGGTGGACTTGGTGACCGGCAGGTCGAAGTGCGAACAGGACAGCTCGTCGCTCCCGGCGGCGAGCTCGCGCACGATCCGCAGCCGCACGGGGTCGGAGAGCGCGTGCAGGACGCCCTCCAGCCTGATCTCCTCGCGCGCCGGGTGCGGCAGGTCGCGGCTGCTGGCGGGGGCGGTGGTCGTCACGGCGGCGGCTCCACATCGGTCCGGGAGTCCTCATTGTACGAGAGTTCTCGAATTTCCGGCCCGGGATCTAGTACGAGCGGCATCGTATTTTGACATCTCCCGTACTACGATGCTTACCGTACTACTCGACAACGGCCCCGTGACGAATGGAGTCCGCCGTGAGTGCGCTCTTCGAGCCCTGCACCCTGCGCGATGTGACGATCCCCAACCGGGTGTGGATGCCTCCCATGTGCCAGTACTCGGCCGCGCCCGAGGGGCCCGGGACCGGGGCCCCCACCGACTGGCACTTCGCGCACTACGCCGCCCGCGCGACCGGCGGCACGGGCCTGATCATCGTCGAGGCCACCGCCGTGTCGCCCGAGGGCCGGATCTCCCCCTACGACCTGGGCATCTGGAACGACACCCAGGCCGAGGCGTTCCGCCGGATCACGCGCTTCCTGGCCTCCCAGGGCACGGTGCCGGCGATCCAGCTGGCGCACGCCGGCCGCAAGGCCTCCACCGACCGCCCCTGGAAGGGCGGCGCGCCCGTCGGCCCCGAGGCGCACGGCTGGCAGCCGGTGGCGCCGAGCCCGCTCGCCTTCGACGAGCGGCACCCGGTGCCGGACGAACTGACGGCCGACCGGATCAGGGACGTGGTCGGCGAGTTCGCGGCCGCCGCCCGGCGCGCGCTCGCCGCCGGCTTCGAGATCGCCGAGATCCACGGCGCCCACGGCTACCTCATCAACGAGTTCCTCTCCCCGCACTCCAACCACCGCACCGACGCCTACGGCGGCTCGTACGAGAACCGCACGCGTTTCGCCCTCGAAGTCGTCGACGCCGTACGGGAGGTGTGGCCGGACGACAAGCCGCTGTTCTTCCGCATCTCGGCGACCGACTGGCTGGAGGACGGCGGCTGGACCCCGGACGACACGGTCCGCTTCGCCGCCGACCTCCAGGCCCACGGCGTCGACCTCCTCGACGTCTCCACCGGCGGGAACGCCTCCGGCGTCCGCATTCCGGCCGGCCCCGGCTACCAGGTGCCCTTCGCGGCACGGGTGAAGGCGGAGACGACCCTGCCGGTCGCCGCGGTGGGGCTGATCACCGGGGTCGAGCAGGCGGAGAAGATCCTCGCCAACGGGGAGGCGGACGCCGTCCTGCTGGGCCGCGAGCTCCTGCGCAACCCCTCCTGGGCCCGGCTCGCGGCACGGGAGCTCGGCGCCGAGGTGCGGGTGCCGGAGCAGTACCACCGCTCCGTATGAGCCACTGGCGCCGGGCGGGGACCGCGGTCCCCGCCCGGC